>JBAUZZ010000625.1:0-16064 GCA_049585495.1 Chthoniobacterales bacterium
GCCCGCGCGCTCGCGGATGCGGGCACGCGCGTCATCATCCGTTACGAGCGCAACGCGACAGAGGCGAGCACGCTTCTCACCGAAATCCGCGCCGCCGGCGGCCGTGCCGAAAGTGTGTCCACAGATCTCGTGGCCCCGGCTTGCCAAACAGGTCCGAGAGATCGTCCTGCAATGGTTAATCACAATGTCCGGACTATGTTCATCAGATCGTCGATTTTGCGGACGATTGAGGATCGGCTCGAATTCAGGTTGTGCTCCATACTGATTCCTGTAAAAAAGGTCAGGACCAATTCCGCAAGGGAGTCCGCATTCATCTTTGGGCGCTCGACCTCAATATTCTTGGCGAGGAGCTCCTTCAGTTTGCTTCTGCTTCTGCTTATGATGCTAACAGCTTCCGGCGGCAATATCGCAAACTCACGCATGGAGCTGACAGCAAAACATCCCTTTCGTCCCTCCATGGTGCATGGTCCCATCTTGAGGAATCGCTCGATGTTATTCCAGCCCAAGGGCTCGGCTGTCAGCAGTCCCTTCTTCTCGAGACTCTCAAGGTAGTACTGAAGGCTCTGCATAAACAGATCCTCTTTATCTTTGAACTCGGAGTAGAGGCCGGACTTATTGACTCCGGTAGCCACTTCCAATTCGTGAAGACTGGCCTCAGCGAACCCGCGCCGCCAAAAAACAGGCAGCGCCTTCTCTGCGTGCTTCTGTCTCCCGCGCTCAGCGTGTTTCTGAAACTCGGCCTGTCCGCCGGCGTCTCCGAATCTCCAAGATCTACGGCACTCTGATTGATCACAATCTGATAGCTCGTGCTCGGCGTTCCGCCCCGGTAACTATGCGTCGGCACGGTGATCCTGAAACCTGCGTTGATCCGCTCCAGATATCGATTGATGCTCTGTCCGTACTGCGTGATGACCTGTTCCGTATGAGCGTCGAGTTGCTCCCGCGCCCTGGCCTTCTCTTCTTCGAGCGCGGTCTTTTCACTCTGCAAGCGCCTTTGCGACACGTAAAGTTCTCGTACCTCAACCGTATGCCGTGCCTTTTGCGCCTTCAGCCTACCGAGAGCGTCTTCCACATCGCGTACGTTCGCCGCCTGCGCTTGTCGCTTTCTCGCCGTAATGACGGCGTTCGCCCCGGCGACTGCCTCGTTGTAAGATTCCAGCGACGTGCGCAGCGCTTCGAAGGCGGCGAGTGCCTGTGTAAAATCATCGTCCGGAGCCACCGCATCCAGCGGAGTTCCGGCTTTAATTTGGAGAAGTGACTGTGCCGATTGCCGCAGCGTCGTCATCACTTTCCCCGTCTTGCCCGTTTCCGGAAAGGCCAGCGGCACTATCTCGCAATATTGCCGCCAGAATTCGAGACTATTGTCGTTCTGCAAAACCGTTTGATCTATTGCCGCAACTACGCGGTCTCCAACCGCGCCCTCCACTTGACCGCTGAGACCCGTCACTTCGTCCCGCAGGGCGTGATACTCCCTGCTGAAGAAAGATCGGTAGGCCTGAATTAGATCGATGCCGGTCAGACCTTGGCCACAGAAAGGACACTCCTCCCCGGCTATGTACCGAAGCCCCTCGGCAAGCCAAGTCTCCCCCCTCGCCTGCATTTGATGGCGTGCGACATGTTCGGCAACACGCCGCTCCGCATCCGTCGAAATGTCTGCAAAAGTCTTCGCCAGTAGTTGCGCAAACGCCGCCGGGAAGACTGGCACTGTGACCGCCGTAAGCCCCGCGCGCTGCTGAAGCTGCGCGGCCCGCCGCGCGGCCTCAAGTTCCTGTTCCTTCTCCGCTATCTTCGCATCGATCTGCGCGTCTTCCGATAATGCTATAAAAGCCTCGCCTCGACAGTCATGCCGGTCGGCACATGTCGTTGCAGGGCCGCCTGGTTATCCCGGATTTCGTTGTTCTTGGCTCTAATCTGGTCATCCAGATGATTCAGGCAGCCGGCCAGCGTTACGCCCTGCGCGCCAATGATGACGCGGTAAAGGTTCCGGCGGTGCTCCGTATCAATCACATCACCTGCAAAAACATTTTCACTGACATATGTGCCGTCGAATACCGCTATGTCCGGAAACGTCGCGGTCCATGCGCCGTTACGAAACGTGATAGCGCCTGCCGACGTAAGAAGCTGAACCTCCGACCGCTCCATGCTCCCGAGCGTCGTGCGCCCGACGATGAAAGCCGGCGTATTCATAAATAGCGAACGGAGAATGGCGCAGAGTGTCGTCTTGCCCCGCCCGTTCTCCCCAAATATAAACGTGAAACGCCGGAACGTAACATCGCCCAAGGCGACGCAGTTCCTAAATCGACCGACATTTCTAATAGAAATTATCCGCTGCAGCATTGGGGTTCCGTTGAATCCAGAGATGCGGCCAGGGGTCTTTTAACACCATTTTCGTCTTGCTCAGCTCATAACATCAGCCAACGCGTTATAATCTAAAATAGCAGCTGATCCGCAGGAGCTCGAAAAAGTTCAAGTGCAATCCCCTACTCCTCCTCCCACGGCGCTCGGCGTGAATGCGTAATTTCTTGCTCAAAGTTGGCGCACTTTTCGCCGTATCGCATTCGCCTCATTAAATCGATCACGGCGGGATTGCGGTGTCTCAGCCGGACCGTCGTAACAACGGAACTAGCAAACTTCCGGCTGATGTCGGCTTCTGCCGACTCGTCTGGTCACCATTTCAGTACGGCTAGGTTTGTGACACGATCAAAATGATCATCGGTGGTCGCCACTGGAAGACCGGTCTGCCGAGCTAATGCCGCAATCCAAATATCGTTTTGCGGAATCGGTGTGCCGGCCATGGCAAGCCCCGCAGCGATCTGACCGTAAAAAACGGAGGTTTCCTTGTCAGCCACCAGTAGATCTACAGCATCGAGAAAGCGTTCGATCTGTGCTAGGCTTGTTTCGAGCCGGCCCGAGCGATAGGCTCCGTAGTAAAGCTCTCCTAAAGCCGGTTGTGGCAAATAGAGCTCTTCGTACTCGGCGAGTTTATTGACCACGGCTGTCGGGTAGCGAAAATGCTTTACGACAACACTGGTGTCCAGAAGAAGGCTATTTCCAGGCGTCGGCATCGATCCGATCGGCTTCCTCTCGCACGGCTTTCTCGAAAGCCTCGCCTTCCTCGCCTGCCATACTTCCGGCCGTCGCCTTGAGTGCTGCAATACGCTCATTGCGTCGGTTCGGGTTTAACCCGCTTATGAAGTGGGCTACCTCTACCAGCTTAGATGCAGGTAGGGTTTCCAAGTTCTTGATGATGGATTCGATGACCGTCACGTTCAGTGCGCTCCAATTGAACTATTCACAATTTGACTGTGGACCGGTGTTGAATCCAGCATTCTTTTAGGATCACGTATTCCGGCAAATTTCAAGCGACCGCTTTCTCCAGAGTAGACGTCCTTGTGTTTACCCTAATTTGCTTGTCCGATAATGCGAAGGCATTCGGTTATGCGAAAGTACATTATTACCAGTAACTTACGCAGCAATACGAACAGCAATAACCGATCGGAACGCAGGTTATGTAGGGCTAACCTGGAACTGGCCAATTCTTTTCTTGTTAGTTTGCAAATTATCTGGCGTATTTTTCTGCACGCTATTTGGCGTATGCATGCAACGGTTCGTTAGTGAGTTGAATGAGATTGCCGAGACTTCTGCCGGAGTCGATCAAGCCGCCAAATCACCAGAGTGTCACCCGTGAGCAACGATTTAAGGCAAGCCTCGAACTCCTTTTCGCGACGTCCCACACAGATCGCTTGATTTTACGAAGCTCGAAAGCTCTGCATCGACAAGGGCGTGCACGCAGCCTGCGCCGGTCAGTAACGAGACGAGACTCCCAGAGTGCTTGGGAGTCTCGCTCCGGTCGACGCATGGATCCTCACGCGGCGACACCGAGGCCTGCAACACGCAGAGTGGCTTCATCCACGTTGCGGTTTTTGCAGCACTCTGCCAGCTTACCGTCAATCACCACAGCCGGAACTGTGCTGATGCCGAGCTCCTTGGCTCGGTTTGCGATTCGCGGATCTTGCATGTCAAGAACAGTGATCTCGCACGAGGCGCAGGCCACACGATTGACCATTTCAATGGTTTCCTTGCATGCAGGGCAGCCAGCGCTGAATACTTCGACTTTTCGACGAGCGCTCATTTATTTTCACCCCCTTTCTAAGTTTTGGTGCTAATCGCTTTCGTGGCTTTCAGACCGCGCGCATGCGGCACAAGCGCGTTTGCTGTCGCGCCGCCACGCATTCCAGAAAGATGCAAATATCAGCAGAGCAAGTCCGGCGATCCAAAGTGTGTTGGAGTACAGGAAAAACTTGCCGATAACCAACGCGAATGCTGCAGCGAGGCCAATGAGGAGCGGACCGTAACCACGGCGCGCGATAGCCGCAGCTGCAAAGCCCCACAGCGCAACGAGCAGGGACAATATCGTAAGCGGAAGTAGCCAGACTCCCGTCGACACGAAGCCCAACCCGAGCGCACCAAGTACCGCCCCATAGGCAGGCCAACACGCCGGACAAGTAAGATTGGGCAACAAAGAAACTAGGAGAGCTGGCAGCGGGAGTGGAAGCTGTCGCTGGGTTGGACCGGCCGATCGGCATGTTTGGATCGCGGCGACAATTCGCTCGACGGAAGGCGCACCTCGCAGCGTTCCCGAAGGATCAGCGTACAGGCGACAGCAGGCGTTCCCATGAACGGATGTCTGTCCCGCTACATCATGTCCATTTACTAGGAGAGTTGGTGAACCGAAGCGACGGGCATAAGCCGGAGCTTCTACCGAGTCACGGATCCACTCTACCCATCGCGGAGTAATTCCTGTCTCGGCAAACGCCCGTAGGAGCTGAGCTCTCGCTTCAGCCACATTGGGACAATCCGAATCGTAAATAAATTCGACCTTCATTCCAAACCACCCCCTTTCTCCAAGAACTCCAAAATCGGACACTCGCCAAGCGAGGTGTGCCCCTTACACGCTGCGGACAATTCGGTGAGCGCCTGTTTCATTTTGTTGAGCATCGCAATTTTCGCTTCGACGTTAGCGATCTTTGCTTCGGCCTTTTCGCGAATATCCTCACACGTCGAGGATGAGTTTCGCCTAAGTTGAAGGAGTTCCTTGATTTCCTTCAGCGAAAATCCAAGCTCCTTTGCGCGCCTAATAAACCGGATTCTGCCGATAACGCGCTCGGGATAAAGTCTGTAGCCCGAATCTTTACGCACCGGGGCTGCAAGCAATCCTTCGCGTTCGTAAAAGCGGATCGTTTCAACGCCTATGCCTGCACGCCGCGCTACCTTCCCGATGGATAGCGATGGCGATTCGACACGTCTATAGTTCATTCCCGAGCCTACACCCTGGACGCTACTACAGAGTCAAGACCTTATT
Organism: Chthoniobacterales bacterium; assembly: GCA_049585495.1. Lineage (GTDB taxonomy): Bacteria > Verrucomicrobiota > Verrucomicrobiia > Chthoniobacterales > JAFAMB01 > JBAUZZ01. The sequence goes on from JBAUZZ010000625.1 coordinate 5,363, forward strand.
TTCCTGGCGTCCTCAGCGCTGTGGAGCTGAAGGCGAACTGCTGAAGATTGAACAGCCTGTTTGCGCAACAGCTTTAGACCAGGCCCATGCGTCGAAGAGCATTGGCTTTTGCGACACCCTTCGGTCCAGGGCCTTACGTCTGCCCGATAACCAAGTTCTCCCGGGCCGCCTCTACGACTGCGCATCATGCGCAACCCGCGTTAGAAATCTTTCCTGCTCAAGATGCGGTTGCAATATCGCGAAAGCGATTCAGAGCAACCGTTCGTGCAGATTCAGACAACAACGCTAGCTGGCTCATTTCGGTAAAAAGCTTTCTGGCTCCCCCAAAAGTATGCCAAATAGCGTGCAAAATTTCACGCCAAATATTGTGCAAATTGACAGCGTAGGCGCCGAAAACTTTACCTATTTCGTCGCGCACCCAGCAGGTTCCGGGCCGAGCAGGCAGCTCTTCTGATCTGATTGCGCTGGGACTACTCCTTTCACTTCGTCGAGGTAAGGTTGACAATACCATACCTGGGTATATTATCTAAGACTCGACATGGCGCACGTCATCCAAAACAAAAAGAAACTGTTAGCCAGGATCAGCCGCATCCGAGGGCAGATTAATGGCATTGAAAAAGCCCTCAATGAAGAACGTGAGTGTGGAGAGGTATTACTTACTCTGGCCGCTTGCCGTGGCGCCATGAACGCGTTGATGGCGGAAATTCTGGAGGGACATGTACGCCTGCATCTTTTGCAATCGAATTCCCAAAAAGACACCGCCGTCGCGGCGGCAGGCGAGGAACTGATCGAGGTCATCAAAAGATATTTGAAGTAACCGCGACTCCTCATCATGAAGACGCCGAGCAAAACAATTGATTCTGCTGGCCAAGTCACGAACGACGATCATAACCCTGGTGACCACGATCATGGGACCGGGACCGCTGAATACGTGAGACTCGGACTAATGGGTTTCATCGTCGTCGCCAGCCTGACCGGCTGGTGGCGTCCATTCATGGACCGTGACTGGCTCTCGTTCGCAGGAACCGTGATTGGCGGATTCCCGATCTATAAAGAGGCCTGGGAAAACCTCCTCAGGCGCCGTATGACCATGGAGCTGTCGATGACTATCGCCCTTCTGTCTGCGCTGGCGATCGGACAGTTTTTTACGGCGATTGTTATCGCTTTCTTTGTTCTCTTCGCGGAGTTGCTCGAGGGCTATACGGTCGGCGGCGGACGCAGAGCGATTGAGAAGCTCATCAATGCGCTGCCTCGGCACGTGACCGTGCGCCGGAATGGTCAGGAGAGCGAACTGCAGGTGGAAAAACTCTCCATCGGCGAATTGATCGTGATTCGTCCGGGAGAAAGAATCCCTGTCGATGGAACAGTTACCAAAGGCAGCAGTTACGTTGATCAATCTTCTATCACCGGAGAATCGTTGCCAATCGAGAAAACTGCGATGAGCAAGTTCTTTGCCGGAACCATCAATAAAAATGGAGTGCTGGAGGTCAGCGTCGAACGCGTGGGACGGGATACGACCTTTGGAAAAATCATTCAGGTGGTCGAACAGGCCGAAAAATCTAAGGCCCCCGTGCAGCGAATTGCAGATCGACTCGCCGCCGGCCTGGTGTACTTCGCGCTTGCTGCCGCTTTTCTAACCTTTTTCGTCACGCGCAATCTCACCGCGACAATCGCCGTGATCATTGTTGCTGGAGCTTGCGGAGTTGCGGCAGGTACGCCATTGGCAATTCTAGCGGGGATCGGAAGCGCGGCCAGACGCGGGATCATCATCAAGGGTGGTCTGTAATCTCGAAAAGCTCGCGGATATCGATACCATCGTCTTGGACAAGACTGGTACATTGACGATGGGTATCCCTCAGGTCACAGGTATTCTGGTTGCCAACCAGCAGTTCAAACGGCGATTTCTACAGCGGAGAGAACGAGATCCCGAAGGGAGCGACACGCGAGGTCTCCATCGATTTTTTTGTTGCCCTACCTTCGCCAAAGCTGACCAAGCCGCTACAGGTAAGGATCATCGCCACGGATCAGTTCTCGAACGAGCACAGGCTACCTCTTATAAGGCTTCTGTCTCTCGAAGCGCGGGCCGGTAAATAATTGTGAATCGCGCCGCGAACGTCGTGCCGATGGCGCAGCGGGCGTGAAGTAGGCGGGTTAAAGAATCAAGGTACCAGCAGCAGGCACGAGAAAATTCAGGTGCTGCTGGCCCGTCCTGTATCCGTTGGAATATCGAACGCCAGTACGGTGACCGTGATTTCCCGGTTTGCGTCGTTCGGCTGCTTGAAGACATAGCGGAACGTGCTTTCATCGAGCTTCCCGACCTCACGCTTGCAATGCGGATGCTTTGGCGTTGCCTCCGCAATCTTGGCCAGCACGTCGCTGAACCCGGCGTTTCTGTTGAACACAGCGATCGCGGCCTTTGTGTCTCGCCAGCTCAGATATCCCAAAAGCTGATCTATCGTCTCAAGAAACGTCTTTTCTCCCTTCCAGAATTTGCACTCCGCGATGAAGACATTCTTGCCATCAACACGAATCAGCACATCCGTTTTGCCCTGAAAATTGAACGTCTCGCCAGTAGCCTGGCCTTCGTAAACGCCGTTAAGCTGCACCAGAAAATGCCAGCGCAGCATTTCCTCTCCCATGTCCACAAAAGCACGCGGGCTCCTCTCCATCACGAGCGCCATGTTTCTCATGATCCGCAGGATTTCTTCGTAATCGCTTTGTGACAGCATAGGCTCCGGTTTGAAAGCGCCTTCGACTTTGATCTGCTCGATCTTCGCCACACGCCTCTTTACTGGAACGGCGTAAGTGACAGGCATTCCTTCGCGTTTTCTCAGCGGCAAGCCGATGGCAGCAAGCATGCCAGCATCAGCAAGCAGCCGGTCCTTACGTTCCTTAATGGCGGTAGTGACAAGCCCTTCAAGCCGAGAGTTGAATTGCCGCGCGGAGTCCCTTAGCGAATCCAGGCATTGCCTTAAGTTCGACACCGCTTGCTGGTACGATCTCTTTATGGATTCTGCATCGTGATCCGTCCGAACGTAGGTCAGCCTAATTTCACGATTTGCAATTTCTCCTCTCGGCGGAGCAAAACCAAAGACTTGGGGCTGCACCCCAAAGAATTCAGACTCACCCTCAAACGGAATCGCGATTACTATCCAGTTGCCTGGAACGGAAGGGGGCGCGAGCCGGTGTACATAATAGGATCTCTGACATCCACCTGTGTCTCGCCGTGGTCCGCGATGTGGATCTTGTCTTCTTTGAGGACCGGCACATCAAGCCGGAACTCTTCCACAAGGGCCTGCACAAGATCATGCTCACTCGCGTTCAAAAGCTTATTGGCAGGAGTCTCCTGTATCCGTTTCTTCACGCTTTCGCGCCGCGACTGAAGAACGTCAAAGATGTTGTACTTATTGAACAGAATCTCTTGGCTCATGGGAGCTGATTGCTACTCGGTAGGCTAATCATACCAAGTATGACTACTTGCGACGACGGATCTTCTTGGCTTCGGCCTGGAGCCGTAGCCAGTATTTCAGGCTTGGGGTTTTGCGCTTGTTGATCAGTTGGAAAACACTTGCTCGCTGACTCCCAGCTGTTGCGCGAGCGCCTTCTGACGGCCGCGGCCTGATCGCACCACAGGCGAATCTCGTCCATTGCGATGACGAAGTCCAATTCCCGCAAGCACGATCTAGACCTCCAGAACGAATTGGCGCGGCTTCGTGCCGAAGCCTCGGTCCACGATGCTTGTGTCGTGATCTACGACGCGCTGCCCAATCTGCCCAGCCAAAAACTACGGGTAGCCTTCACCGCGATTCTGGGCGATTTGCAGGTTGCCGAGCGCAAACTCCATGACCTTAAGGTGGTGGCCCCATGAGCGCCACGATCACCTGTTTCGTTGAGGCCCGATATCCGAATGAGCACACATACGCGATTCTGTACCAAGCGGACTCGAGCATCCCGTTGGCAGAAATCACTCGACGCACACACCTCGCCTGTGAACGCCAGGACGCCCGGCTATGTCAATTGTTCTGCCTGGATTATTGGCCTCACGCACGGATCCCAGCATTTGACACTTTCTCAACCCCAAACCGATTGAAATGAGAGACGCCCGTATAAAGAGATATAGAAATAACAGTGTTATGATTCACCTAGCGCCTTTGGGCGCCAGATTCGATCACGTCATTTTGAGGCCTACTGGGTTTTTCGACAAAGAAACCAAAAGGCTGATCCGCGAAGCTTTGGAAAGTCGTCTACGTGAACTGAACCCGATAGCTTCGTGTGATGCTGTGCTGGCAGCCAAGGGCAACGAGGAACAGTGGGAAGCCATCGGCAGAGGGGACAACGACTTCCGCAAACTTTATAAATTATATCGGTCGTTTGGGGGCAAACTTCGGCTCGATGAACTGTCTGCTCCGATCGACTGGCCGAAGGGTGTTCCATATGTGGAGACCGACGACGAAGGAGACTAAATATGGATGACGACGAATTAGACGACCGCTATTGGGAACTTGTTGAGCAACTCGCAGAGGAGCGCGGAATGAACTTAAATGATTTCACCACGATGGTGGTGCTGATGTACGGGCTAGGACCCGATGAAAGGAACTGAATTTGCACGTGCCGGCATGGTGTCGCGGGAGAGCCGCGAACGGGCTGGACTAGACTCCCCTCAGAAACCGACACGCGCAACACCCGGAAAGTAACGGATATGAAAGAAAAAGAACCAACACCGTTTGAAAAAGCCTTTCCGGAAGCGCGCGTCATTCAGGAGAAGCTTGAAGATATGCACAAGAAGATCATGAGCGGCGAGATGAGCCCGAAAGAGGCTAATCCACTTCTGATGGAGGTGGATAAGTTCCGCAATGCGATCGCCGATAAGATATTTATCATTAGCTGCGACGTGGAAGACGCAGAAGAAGAACTGAGGTCGTGAGACTGTGGGTTTCAGATTTAGAAAACGCCTTCGAATCGTACCCGGCCTTTGGGTGAACCTGAACAAGCGAGGAGGCTCTCTCTCGATCGGTGGCCACGGTGCGACGATTAATCTCGGTCCGAAAGGGCATCAGGAAACGTTGTCACTACCGGGAACCGGTCTCAGCTACCGGACTACGCGCCGTCGGTATCGTGGGCGGACGCGCGGGCAACGAGGCGTGCGTCCGCACGGTTGGCTGTGGAACTTTTGGTTCGGATGAGATAGACTGCGAACCGACAGAATTGAGATATGGAGACGGGTCGGCTGAGTGGTCGGCCCGTTTTGCTTCTGACAATTCATACAAGCCGGTTCTGGCGCGTTTGATTCAGCGCCCGCTATCTTACCCCCTCGGATTTTCCTACGATTCAGCCTCACCGGCGCGAGGCAGTTCGTAACGGGGATTGAATGGATCGGCCGCTAGCCCACGATTTCGAAGCCAGCGGTCACACGCGTCGCCGATCTTCAAGATGTCGCCACGCAACTTGGGCGGCACGTCGGTAGGCCGTAGGTCCTTCAGCTCGTTCCGGTCGAAGCTATCCACTCTCTCCTTCAAATCGCAAACGTAGTCTTAACTAATTCCCGCGCTTCAGTAAAGCTTCGGCACAGATGCACCGGCGTGCCTCTAGCCTCGATCCGGGCGCATCGACTCTTGTTCCGGTGAGAGACGACCACGGGCGGCCTTCATCTCGATCAGCAAAACTCTGCCATCACAGAATATCGCAAAATCAGGCAAGCCCGCGGCGACTGTCGAACGCTTGTCGCTGCGTGGATTGTAGTAGGGAACCTGGTTTAGGTCGAGCCATTGGCGGAACAGTCCCTGTTCCTGTCTCTCGGTTCGCAAGAGCTGTTTGGCCAAAGCTTCGGCGGCTGTCATAACAGCTTTGCCAAGGGTTCGACGATCGGCCTCGGACATGCAGCGCAAGACGGAATCGGAAAGCAGCGTCATAGCCACCACGCATCCAGCGGAACAGCGCCAGCCTGGTTCGGACCAGTCGCAACTGGAATCAGGAACTTGTGCCCGTCGAGTCTGCCTTCAATAACCTCCGCAACGATATAGGGCTCACCATCGATCAACAGGAGGTCGCCAACCTTGTGCTCCTCGCTCATCGGCTTACGGCAGGAAGCGGCCCGAGTTCCACAAGCGAGGTGTTGGTGGTGACCGTTCCGCCCGTGATACCGGAGCTGCGCGCCCGTACCGATAAAGCTGTATCGGTGCAGACCGCGCCAGCGGTGTATTGCCCAGACCCTGTACCCGGAAGCGTGATGCTCGGCCATCCCGAATCCTGCCAGAATCCGGTTTTGCCGCGAATATCGAGCGTCAGCAAGACAGTGCCGGTAACGGCGGCTGTTGACCAGTTCACCACCACTTCCCAACATCGCGGAATGTTCGGATCAACCGGAACTGGAACTATGATTTCCTGGCCGAGTTGTGAGCCACTCGTCAGGCTGTCCGTCGCAACCAAAGATTTACCGTGCATGGGCTAAGCGTTCATCCGGCTGTTGGGCCAAAGTCCGTGTCCCTTGCGCCGGCCAAACGTATGCGCCGGCAGATGGCTCATAAATACGACCGGCCCGCTCTGGTGAGCAATCTTTTCGAAGCTGCGCCCGCACCTGTCGACATAGCACGGTTCTAAGTAGAGTTCGGCGTGATTCCTGGCGAGCGCTTGCTGCTCTTCTAACGTGAGGTCTCTGAACATGTGTGCCTTTCAGCTCTGAGCCGCCATCTTGCTGAGCAACGCCTCGAGCACTTTGCTCTGCTTGTCGACATTCGCGGCATGCTTATCGGCCAATGCCAATTTCTCTTGTTCCAGTTCGTTCGCAGTCTTGATCGGCGGATCGTACCGGAAGGAAAAGATCGGCAGGTCCTCACCGGGCTTCTGCTCTAGTCGGTATTTGCCGATCTGGCGGCCGTTGGGGTGCCCGATTCCCAGGCCCAGCTGCCAGCGCAACGCCGCAACCGGTAAGGTCAGCGTCTTCTCGTCCGTCACCGTATATTGTCGCCCACCGTAGCTGATGCTTGCGATGTCGCCGTCCACTCGGACAGTCATCAGCTCGCCTTCGGGCCGCTGCGGCTCGAATCGGAACAAGGGCCGCATCGCTGCCTTGCCGGCCTCATAGGCCGACTGAAGCAGCTTCTCCATTTCTTTGGGTATGGCAGTGCTCAGGATACTTTCCATCGTATAAGATTTTCTAATGGTTCGGTTGATTACCGACTAGCATTAGCATATCTTATAGTTGGTTGGGAATGGAAACTGAATCTCAGAAGCTGGAAAAAATCCTTTCGGTCCGCGAGGCCGGTAAACGCGGTGGCCACGCAAGCGCTGAGAGCTTGAGTCCAGAAGAGCGGCGCCGCCGCGCCGAGTACGCCATCTGGTGCCGCTGGCGCAGAAAGAAATAACCGTTTATGAACCTGTTATCAAAGTTAGCACAATTCCTCAAGTCACTGGACCGCTCAGCGCTCTCCAATGCGCCTGACGGACCTGGGGGCCGGCCCACCAAATGGGGTGAAATGAGACCCAACCCCTCTAGCGTCAAAAACGAGGTCAGCGGCCAAAAGGATTTCTGCAATCCCGGCGCTCTGTTCCGCGAGCAATTCATGACACCCGAAGGTTGCTCGAACGCCCCGTGCGGAAGCGCCGGGTACGGTAACGGCCTTTCAGGCATTGCGAACGAAGCCGCGGCTCAGAAGGGGTACGGCGGCACGTTCCATGTCGCTCGGCCCAATGAGCGCCCAACTCTGCGATATCCAAACTTTGCGGCCGGAAATCCCGAGACCTCAAAAGAGCAGGCGTTTCGGACCTGGAAGGACCTCGACAAGGCCGCAGTCGCCACGATAAGCTTTCTCTCGCTGATGGCGCGTGCACGCGTCCCGGTATGTGTGTCTGGGGAGAGCCCAGAACGAGCGGGTTCCCTAATTGGCCCCTCCATGAAACAAACGGGCGCGTGCTCTGCTCTCACGTGAAGTAAGCGATCAGATTGCTTGCCACAGCGCACTTGTAGAGCGGGCGGTCAATCGTTATCGAGCGGCACCGGTTATGCGCAATCACCCGGTCCTCAGCCTGCCCGAGAAGTTTCCGAATCGCAAAACCGCGGCCTATCTCACGCTTGGAAATCGTTACCCTGCGACCTGCCATCGTTCTCCAGTCCGTCAATACGGCACTCCCCGGCAAATGATGCCAACGGTTACATTCACAAATCCGGCCAAGATGCAGCCGGAGCGGCTCTTGCGGGTCACGCCAGCACTCCGCACTGAAATAATCCGACGCCACGAGCCGACGCTGGTTCGCTATTCCCAGATTATTCATGATCTCGCGCTCCTCCGCTAACTCCGTCGCTTCTTCGGCCCCGACCCCAAACCGCAACCCACTAACAGGTTGCGAAAACGGCGCGAATGTACCGCTCTTCGCTACACCCGGGATCGGCGCATCCCAGACCCTCCCGCCACCTCGACTGCCGAAATGCTCCCGTAGTGCTTCAAATAATTCGTTCTTGTCCATAAGCTTCTACAGCCGTTCCCACTTCCCGTCCCTGAACCCGTGCAAAGCCTGGCTGCCGTCAGCTAAGGGCATATAACAAGTCGTCAATACACCATAGCTCACTGGCAAATCCGGGTTGTGCTCAGCTACCGGATAACCTTGAGAAGTCAACGGTAAGGGTTCGTAGACTTCTTCTTGCGCCTCTTCTTTCGCGCACGCCTCCAGATACTGCGCCTTTGTCTCGTACCCATGGATCTGCCAAACGTATTTTCCGCCGATCTGGATGTCCTTCTGTTCATGCGGCAGCGCACCGCTCCACATCCCCCACCGATCTTCTTTCGATGCCCAGCCTGTCCGCAGCTTTGAGTCCAGCGCGATCAGGGCGAACCCGGCTGCGTCTAGAACCTTTTGGAACGTCGTCGGCCAGTCAGCCCGCCACCGGACCGCATGCACGATCACGTGCCGATCCATCGCGTCCACAACCGCGATCACCAGCGCTGACCAGTCCGCCCGTTGCTTGCTCGATAATGCAATGTCCAGACCGAAGGCCACGGTCCGGCAATCCTCAAGCCTGGTGGGCCCTTCAGTGCATTATTGCGGCCAGCATCTCGACGTCTTGGCCCTAATGAACCTCGACGAGGATCATCTCAGCAACTTTCCGCTGCTAAAGCACTATGTCCGCATTGGTGGGATCCTGTCCAACCCCACCATTGGCGCTCGCGAACTTCGTCTGCTCAAGCCGGGGGGTATGGGGCCGGCCACTCGTGCCGTCGAAAGCTGGCTGGGGAGCTCTTCAAGGGGCTTCTCGCACCCTTTCCGGAGTTCATACCTCTCCGAATCTGGTGCTACTACAACCCGTTCAACCCAGGCGTTACGATGAATACGAACAACCCTGAGTCTGGTGCTCTTCATCGAATACGGCAATTTCAAGGTCGTCTTTTCAGGCGATATGGAGGCGGCGGGATGGCGCGAGATGCTGCGCAGCTATCCCAAGCTTCGTTTGGACCTTATTCGCGTTAGTTTGGAAGATCGTACGGGGTTTGAATTTTCATCATCACAATCGGGTTTGGCCAGAGAATTGGCCAATCTGGTGGTCGCTTAGCACGCCCGAGGATCCCGAGATGGAGACGAGCTTTCATTACTGGGCGCTGCTGCGATGTGATCAGCGTCCACTGCATGCCGAAGACCAAAAGTGTAAGCCAGAAACGCGAAGGTTTCATCCTCAAAATAATGAGGCTGCCGGCCGTAGATTGCCGGGAAACCTGCGCAATTCTGTGGTATCGGCGACAACCACGAGCCAATACGGGATTGGCCTCTGGCGAAGAGTCGCGCTCTCAATTGAACGATCTGAGGGCCTCCATGAAAACTGATGATCCACTCCATGGCGATTTCCTCGGCTTTATCTCGGTCTATAGTTTTTGCCACGCTTTGTTCGTCCGTCTCAAAGACGTATTCGAACTCACGCCCATCATCAGTCTGATATCGGTATCGGAACAGCTCAACCGTCGGCGCCGAGACTTCTAACAGTGGGCTGATCAGGATTGCTACTGGATGGGAACCCACAATCCGATTGGGTTTTAAGAAACGATGAACTCGTCTCGATCGCGCCACTTCTTCTTGAGCTTCTCCCGGTGTTCTTTCAACCGCGCTGTCTGGCGCTCTATGTTGTCAATTCCCGCCTAGCTGAAAACGCCAGCGAGCCAGTTTACCAGTGGAATCGCCTTTCCCAGCAGCAGCGAGGGCTTAGCCTGCGTTGTTCTGAATTTGTCATTCGCGCCGGACTCTGAGATATTCACGCCATGAGCAACAGAGAGATCGTCATCGACCTCCTTTCCAAGCTTCCGGAAGATACCTCGCTGGAGGAGATCGCTCGTAAGATCGAGCTCCTCGCTGGCATCAAGACCGCTCGGGAGCAGACCCGCCGATGCGAAGGCATTCCGGCGGAGGATGCTCGCAAGCTCATCGATACATGGGCTGGCCAGTAATTCTCACCCCTCAGTCCCAGGATGATCTGCGAGAGATTGTTTCTTACATTGCACGAGACAGTCCCGACCACGCTCGCAGGTTCGGCAATACCCTTATCGACAAGGCACTATCCATCGGAACATTTCCTGAGATGGGACAGATTGTTCTTGAAGTCGGCGATCCATCGGTCCGCGAGATCATTCACGGATCCTATCGGATCATTTATGAGTTGGTTCACGATCCGAATGCCGTTTACGTGCTGCGCTTCTGGCATGGAGCTAGAGGGACCCCTGATATC
>JBAUZZ010000626.1:0-6888 GCA_049585495.1 Chthoniobacterales bacterium
AGCCAGAAAGCTGATCCGTTACATCAAGCAGTACAACAAAACCGCCACACCCTTCCGCTGGAGAGTTAAGAATGCTGATAATCGCATTAAACCAGTCACTCAACGAACCTCTGACTCGGTGCACTAGCCACCCTTGAACATCGAAGAGCCGACATTCCGAACCAGAGACGCCAGCTCTTCAGTTCTTCAATCGAAGCTTCGGTCATCGATAAACTTCACACAAGGATGGCAAACCCGTCTATGGCTAAACCCGCACCCTTGATCGCTCATTCTCGCTCAGTCAGAGTCTCACCCAGTCGAAGTCTTTTTGTCAGAAATTTTGTTAGGCTCCCGCCGGTCCGGTCAGCGGGGAACCGCCACTCAAGCACCCCCTCCACCCCCGTCTTGTGTTAGAAAAGAATTTCTATTTTATTTTTCGGATCTTGTCTGATGTTATTAAACTTTTTACGTAGGTAGTCCCTAGGACGTGTTGAAAATGCTGGTGCAGATTTAGAACGCACATGGCAGGAAAACTGCATAGAGTTGTACAATTCACTTTTTACGCTTCGGCGCTGTGCTCAGGAAATACTGGCGTTATAACCTTTAGTCTCTGAGACCGCGCCGTTCTTTGCTGCGACCCAAACTCTGGAGTGCGCTTGTCCGGGAAGAGCTGGGTATGGTTTTCGCCCGCCGGTCATCTTTGACTTTCATGGGGTGTCCCGACGGATACCGGACGAAGATGGGAGCTGGATGATTTTACCAAAGAGGTAGTCGGAATCCACGTCCTCCTGACCCGCTCGCTTTTTGGCGACGGTATTCCGCGTAGGTTGCTTTCGCGCGTTTCTCTAGCGAAATCGACTTCTGCTGTCTTGCGGTGCTGATGGCTGCCTGAAATGAAGCCTCAATTTGGATCTCGTCAGTAGCCAAAGTCGCGAGAAACACACCGCGAAGCCGGTGCAGTTCGGCACACCACTCGCGCTGTTCAGATCTTTCGACCACCTTTTCTGCCTCGTTAATTGCCTCAAGGGCTTCAGACGTACGGTTTGTCAGATGTAATACTTCGGCCTTTAGTCCGAGGAAATACGGCAGGCCTAGCACCGAACCGGTCGGACGCGAGTCTCTTATTCCCTGCTCGATCCACGCATTTCCTTCCGCTGTGTTACCAGAAGCGCAGCGCGCCCAACCGCGATAGATGGCTCCTACCGGTAGCCAGTGCCCGAAATGGTGGCGAGTCGACAGTTCAATCAATTCCGACGCGAAGCGATCCACTTCAGCAGGATTACGCTCGCATTCGGCCAAGGTCGCTGCCCAAGCGAGTGCGACAGCCAATGCGTTCGTGTCATTCAACTTCTTTGCTAGTGAAATTGCTTCCACTATGGTCGCTTGGCAGGAGGCGATTTCTCCGAGATGCCAGTCGGCTAGGGTTAGATGGCACAGACAGGCGACGACTGACACTGGAAGTATCTGAAGCTCGACTGCGAATCGCGTATCGCTGTGAAACTGAATTTTTCCCGAGCGCCAGATCTGAACGGCACTCATCGCGTATCGTCGCGCAGACTCGAAATCACCCAAAAAGAGGAGCGTGCATGCCAAAGCGCGATAGGCTTCAATCATTAACGCAGCATCATTCTTTTCTTGCGCAAGTGAGTGAATTCGTTCGGCGATCTGCATTGTCGCTGTCAGCTTTTCTGTGTGGACGGAATAGCGCCACTGACCTATGAGTGCCGCGCAAAGGAGGAGCGGACGACCAAGCGAGTGACACAAGGGCTCGGCACGCTCGTAACAAATTCGGGCCTCGGGCGCCGCATTTCCTCGCCTGACCGTTAAATATAGCCCTGCCTGCATTAGGATGAAGAGCTGATCTTCCGCGCTGAGCCTTTGCGCTTCGATAGCCGTTTCAACCGGTGATCCCCAGCGTCCGCCCTCGAAGAAATGAACTAAAACAGAGAGCAATGGCCCAGTTGCTCCAAGAACCTTAGCCGCAAAGTAGGCATTCCCCCGCTGAATCTGCGGAATGTAAACGTCATGCAGCGCCTCTCGAAATAAACCGGCATTGCAGCCGCAGATGACGGTTGAGAAAAGTGGCTCCATCTCCGTGAAACTATTCGGCAACTGTGGGGCAAGCGTTCGATAGTAATTATACAAGCGTCTGTTGCATTCCTTCCACGCCTCCGGTAGTTGACTCCGAAACTGTCCGCCAAAGTATTCGCGAACGAGAGGGTGGGCATCGAGACACCCAAGATTATGAGAATCTTCTCCCGCAAGAAGTCTCGCCCTTCTTAATTTGCCAAGGATCGTGCGCCACGCGGTCGGGCTCAAATCAGTTAGTAACTCTGTAAGGCCAGGAATCGCAGGCGGTTTCAGTAGCGCGCTAAGAGCCTTCTCTTCAGCAGGTCGATCAAAGAGGCCTAACATGCGCAGAACGGCCAGCTCAGGACCCTCACCAAGCCAGGTTTGGTAAGATTCCATGACCTTTCGGGCATGGAATCCTTGTCGTACGTCCTGAGCAAGACGTCCTGACACTTCGCTACGGCAACGAATGTCTCCATCGTAAGCGTCGGTCAGATAGCTACCCAAGAGGGTCAGAGCGAGACAATGGCCACTGAACTCATCGCTGGCACTTCGCAATTCCGCCTCATGCCCATTGACCCCAACTGCCCGCAGCAGCTTCGCACCGGCGTCGCTGGATAGTTGTTCCAGGTCACGACGCAGGGCTGAGGCGCCAGCATGATCCGCCAGATCAGCGACCGGCAGGCGCGTGGTGATTACGCAAAGCCCGGTATTAAATGCTGCAAGCTGGCGCAAGAAACGCCTGGAGAGAAGGCTCACGCAGTCGTCCCTCTTGTGGCCCGGGCGGATTTTGGAGCGGCTCCAAGCCATCCAGAACCAATAAGTTTCGACGATGCGCGACGAGCTTCGCTAATCTTTCGCCTTTCTCCCATGCCGTTCCGAGCCGTGGATCTGGATCACCAAACCAACTGAGAGCAGCGTCAAGAAATTCATCTGCGGAGGAAGTGTCGCCACTGGTGCCCTGTCTGTAGAAGGACCAACCAAAAATAAGCTCTGCGGAACGATAGTGGTCAGCAGCCATCCGTCGGAGCCAATGGTTGACGAGCGTAGATTTCCCGACACCAGCCCAGGCAACGATGGTGGCTACGTTGATATCCTTGTTTGCCCAGGCACGATCCAGAAAAGCGACATCCTCCTCTCGACCAAAAACATCGCTTCCAGTAACGGGCAATCTGGCTACGGAAATCTTCTTCGGTTCCGATCTTGCCGAGGGCTTGCGAGTCCCGACATGCGAAGCGCTAGCGGGCGTCTTCTGTACAGTCTGACGAGTGATTCGACGACGTGCGTCGATAACGCCTGTTATCGCTAGCTGTGCTAGCAAATCGTCAAAGCGCGGGTCTTTCCGAAGAGGGTCCCAGGTGGGATCGACCTTGAGCGATCCGTATGTTAGTAGACGATTAGGTGTATTGATCAGAATGACTAGTTGTTCGAAAGCCAAGTCCGGCTCGATTGCCCAAGCATAAACCATGGCCAAATTAAACACGAGATATGCGCCATCTAGCGCGTCCTCTGAGGCCGGTCGACTTTGGACTGCACTCCGCGCCTCCCGTATGGCCTCTTCTTTGCGACCTAGAGCGACATCAACACAGGCGAGCACGCTCAATAGCATTGGGTTAGTGCGGTCTGTTTCGACTTTTCGGCAAAGCTGCTCACGCGTTGTACCAAACTTCTCCGTTGTGGAATGATTTCCTTGAACTAATTCAAGCCAGATATTGGCCACTCGGCGAGGAACTACAGCTCCAGAAAAGCCAATTTCTTCGTTTGGACTACTGTTGACAATTTCTTCTGCCGTCCTCCAGTCGCGATCGCACATTGCATAGAAAGCACGCTGCATAGTGATCCAGATGTCATTTTTTACAGCAGACGGAAGGGCTTCGTATACGGCACGAGCGCCCTTTACATCCGCCTTCTCCGCAAACGCGGTGTCAGCTTTCATTATGCGGAAGAGTGGCTGATCAGGTTGAAGTGCGATCTGTCGGTCCCGGATCCGCTCGGAGTCTCGATAGCGTCGAAGGGCGAAATAATTCTCGGCCAGCAATTCTAGAAGCTCAGGGTTCCGTGGATCCAAGGATGCCGCTCTTTCCAAACCTGCTATGGACCTTTCCCACCGGCCTTGTCGCCAATCGATCATGGCCGCGAGTTCAAGCAGTTCGGAGTGGCTTGAAAGGGTTCGCGCCGCGATTGCTATCTGGACGCGAGCTCTCTCAAAATCCCGATAGCACCTATAGAGATGAAACGCGGCTGCCAAATGAACTTCGGGAAGATCAGGCCGAATACGCAGGGCTTCGTTCACGGCCGCATCACCCAGTGCGCGCCTCTCTTGCGTGTGATCGAGTTGATCGAAATAGAGAAAGTCATGAGCCTTAGCGATTAAGCAATATGCGAGAGCGAATTTTGGATCCCTTTGGGTCGCTTCTTCTAGCAGCCTGACTCCCTTCAGGAGATTTTCCTGCTCCGCCACCCACAGAACAAGCATAGAGTTCCCGTGCGGGATCAGCTGCTTAGCCTGGAGATACAGGTCATAGGACTCCAAGTCATTGGTAGGCTTTTCTTTGATTCCCTGGCGTTCCGCTGGAGACAACCGGGCCCTTAACTTGTGGGCAACGGTTTCAGCTATCTCGCTTTGGATAACAAAGACGTCGGTTACATCTCGATCATAGCTCTCAGACCAAAGAGCCTTGTCTGTTCGCGCGCCGACCAGCCGGATTGTAATTCGCACTCGGTCGCCGTGCCTCCGAACCGTCCCCTCGAGTACGTATGCAACTCCGAGCGCCTCTGCGATCGAACGAAGATCGCGATCGCCTCTAGGGCGAAATGTCATAACCGAGGTCCGACTGATGACTTTCAGGTGTGATGCTTTGACGAGACTGGAGAGGATCTCGTCCTGGACGCCATCAGCAAAATAAGTATCTCCCTTGTCATCGCTCAGGCTCTCAAATGGAAGTACCGCAACACTCCGCTTCGACACCCTTGGCGTCGGTAACTTTACCTGTCGAGAGCTCAGATTGTTAAGGAGAGTTGCCCATTGTCTTCGATGTTTGATCGTGCGCCTGGCCTCCGTTACATCGGCTATGGCCGGCATCAGCTCCAGGAGCTCAGCCGGGGTCTGAAAGCGCCGCGCCGGGTCCTTCTGAAGAAGCACTTCAAGGAGGACAATCACTGGCTGCGGCGCGCCTTTGAGCTGCTCAAGCGGCAAGGGAGCTTGCTGATGTTGAAAAATTAGCTCAGCGGGTGTACCCCGAAATGGTGGCCGGCTAGTCAGCATCTGCCAAAGCGTGATACCCAGCGAATACAGATCCGATCGAATGTCGACTGGGACTCCTGCGAATTGCTCAGGACTGGCGAATTCCGGTGTTCCAGCGAAAGCCCCAGGTGTTGAAATCGCGGTTTGAGCACCCGCCTCATCGATCGCCTTCGCGAGACCGAGATCGATAATTTTTGCCATGACTCCAACGTCATCCTTAAGACGCACCATGATGTTACTCGGTTTGATGTCCCGGTGAACGAGGTTCTGTTCGTGCACTGCAGCCAAACCAGCGGCCACCTGTGTCGTAATTTCCAGCGCCAACTTCGTCTCAACCGGCCCGGAGCGTCTGATGAGATGCTCAAGAGTCTCTCCCTCCACGAACTCCATCGCATAAAAGTAACTGCGTCCGGTTCGGCCCAGGTGGAAGACTGAGGCAACATTCGGGTGGCGCACGCTGGCGGCCGCCCGCGCCTCGCGCAAGAAACGAAGCCGTGCCGCTTCGTCGCCCAGATATCGTTCACTAATGACCTTCAGGGTCACTGGACAACGCAGGTCTACGTCCAGGGCCTTGTAGGTGACACCCATTGCCCCTCGACCCAACTCGATCGGGCTGCCAGCCTCATCCAACATCACTTCATAATTCTCGAAACGGCGAACCTGCGACGTGCCGTGAGTCTCCCCAAGGCTGTCGGCTGACCCTGACACCGAACGCGGTTGCCCGGTCGTTGCAGATTCCCCGCCGGTAGCTCCTCGCAAGATACAAACGGGACAGAATCCGCTATCGGCGGTGGCAAAGAACTTCGTGCCGCAGACCGGGCAGGTGCTGCTTCCTGCTGCCCTGATCCCAGCTCCTTGCCGGGTTCCTCCACAGATCCTCCAGATTCCGCCTTCACGGCCTGAGCCGTCCTTCGGCGGCGATTAGCGCATCGCAGAGGGCCCGAATCTCTCCTTCAATCTCTCCTGGATCTGAGACCGTGCTGGCGACTTCTTCGCGCACGACGGCTAGATAGCGCTTACGCAGGCGGTGAATCAGTGTCTTCACGGTGCCGACGCCGATGCCCAGCACCTTTGCAGCTTCTTCGTACGAGGCCTCAGGCTTGCTTTCGCCAATCCCTACGTACCCCTTCAACGTGTCAAAGACTAATTCTTTGCCTCGGCCAAGGTATTCCTGCCGCAACATTGTCATCGCGTGCTCCAGCAGTGTCAGCGCCCAGCGGGCCTCGAAGATCTTCTCCGCTGTCAAATGATCCGCCGGTTCGAGCCGGTAACGGTTTTCGGCCGTTTCCAGATCGAGGGAAACAACCTGACACTGACCGCCTCGCTTGAGGGCGTGGGCTCGCTGCGCCTCGACCGAAAGGTAGTTCTGAAAGCAGGCTAGCAGAAACGATCGGAACTTGCCTTTGAGCCGATCAGCCTGGCTGAGCGCCCGATGCTCCAAAAGGTGCAGGAAAAACCCCTGGGTTAAATCCTGTGCGTCATGCGGTGAATGTCCACGCCGGCGAGCAAAGGTGTACAATGGGTACCAATAAATCTGACAAAGGGCGGATAAAGCCGCTTGACCTGTCCGGCTTTGCTCATGCGCGGAAGCCATC
>JBAUZZ010000627.1:0-9109 GCA_049585495.1 Chthoniobacterales bacterium
TAGACGCGATTCGTTGGGTTTTAGGCGAACAATCGGCAAAGGCGCTCCGAGGCGGCGAGATGTCTGATGTGATCTTCAGCGGGACCGACCATCAACAGGCAGTTGGTATGGCTGAGGTGTCGGCGACCTTTGCCGAGTGCGAGAAAGACCTTGGGACCGAATACAACGAGGTTCGCATTACCCGGCGGGTCTACCGTGATGGGCGGTCCGACTATTTGCTGAACAATGTCTCTTGCCGGCTCAAAGATGTTCAGATGCTCTTCATGGATACTGGGATCGGGCGAACTGCGTATTCGATTATGGAGCAGGGGAAGCTGGACCTGATCCTCAGTTCTCGCCCGGAGGATCGCCGCACAATTTTTGAAGAAGCAGCTGGAATCACAAAGTACAAGGCTCAAAAAAAGGAAGCGCTGCGCAAGCTTGAGTACACCGACGCCAATCTGCTTCGCCTGACGGATATCACGAGGGAAGTGAAGCGCCAGATTGGTTCCTTGCAGCGCCAGGCCGGCAAAGCGCGTCGCTACCGAACCCTGTTCGAAGATCTCCGGACACTTGACGTGCACCTATCCGGGCACACGCGGGACGAGATTGTGGACAATATCAGACGGGCTGATGAGGAAATCGCGCGTTTCCGATCGCTCCACCGCTCGCTGTAAGAACAGGTGGAATCTCAGGAGTTTGGTCTGGTGGCTCAACGCCAGGGTTTGGACCTGCTGGAGGAAAAAATCCTGGCGACTCGGCAAGCGGTTCACGATCTCCGGAGCCAGATTGACTCGGCGTCGGCCAAGATTGGTTTCAACGAGGAGAGGACCAAGGAATCGGCCGAGCAGGCTGAGCGCTATCAGGCTGACGTTGCTGCCGCCGGGGAGAAGGTGCGGGCGCAGCGATCGCAGTTAGAGGAAACCGGCCGTCAACTCGATAAAATCACCCAATCGCTCCGGGACGAAGAACAGCAACTGGAAGAGCGCCAGCGTGAGGCAAATGCGATCCGTGTGCAGCGCACGGAGAAGGATCGAAGTGCTCAAGAATGTCAGCGTCAGATGCAGGAGCGGGAAAGTAAATTGGCCTCGCTCAGGGGCGATCTCGCCAGCGTGATTAACCAGCGAGAGGCGGGCGCCACACGGCTCGGCCTGCTCCGGCAAGAACTCGCCCAGACGACGGCCGCACGGGATCATCTCTCGGCGTTGGTGGGACAGGCGAACGATCGGGCGGATCAGGCAAATTCGACCATTCAGAGTCTGCGCGAGGCGGTGAATGATCGTGAGTGTGAACTGGCAGAAGTTCAGAGGCAGCTTCAGCACGCGGAGAGCGAATACGCATCTAACCAGCGAACGCTGGCGGAGACGGAGTCAAAACTTGAGGTCCTGAAGCAACTCAACGAGGAAGGAGCAGGTTTCGGCGCAGGCACTCAGGCGGTTCTGAAGGGATTGGACAACCCGTCACTCTATCAGGCCGCCGTGGTTGGCGCCTTGGCAAATTTGCTCGAGGTTCCGGGCGATTTGGTTCCAGCGATCGAGGCGGCGCTGGGCCAGCATCTTCAAGCGATTTGCATTTCCGACCCTGCTGCCGCCGAAGCGATTGCGCAGAGTTTGGCCACCAGCAGGGTTGGGCGCGCCGCTATCTTTCTGCATTCCGAATTCTGTAGGGCGGCTGGCTCAGCCGCCGGGACACCAACGAAACGGGAGGCGCTGCCGGAGCAGGCGATAGGTTGGTTGATAGATCGAGTGCGAGTGCGTGCGGAGGCAGCATCGTTAGTCCGGCTATTGCTCGATAACGTTTTGCTCGCGCCGGACCTCCAGTCGGCCTTTCAAATTAGACGTTCCGCACCGGATCTTGCTATTGCCACGCTTGGTGGAGAATTCGTTTCGGAGCTGGGCGTCGTCTTTGCCGGGCATTCGGTAGATCACGAGAACTCATTGCTTCGGCGAAAGGTCCAGGTTCGCCAACTGGACCAGCAACTTCAGCAGCTTAATGAAATCCGATCCCAAGCTGAGCGAACGAGGGCGACGCTCTCAACCGAGGTCGAGCGGGTCCAGCGGCGCGTCTGGGAAAGTCATGACGCCGTGCAGCGAGCCCAGGCCGAAGCATCGACCTTGCAGGGAGAGATCTCCCTGCTCGATCGCGAACTGAGGGAAGCTGAGGGAAAGGCCAAAAGCCTGGCTTGGGAGATAGAAAGCACGCAGCAGCGCCTCGAGACAGCCGCGGAGCGAGTGCAATCAGTGGAGTGCGAGCTGGCAAGCACAATGCAACAGCTGAATGATCTTCAGCAACTCTTTACCGCCTCGCTGGCGCAAGCGGATGCCTTGAAGGCAAGTGAAGATTCGCTCGCCGATGCGCTGAGTGAGCTTAAAATTCGGGTCGCCACTCAACGGCAGCAGCGCGAGAATCTGGAACAGCAAAGACAGCCGACGATGGTGCATCTTGCGGAACTCCAGGATCTCATCGCTGCGCGGGAAAAAGACATCGCGAATTACGGATCGCGCTCGGAGCGGCTTGCTGCCGAGACGGAAGCACTGCGGGAGGGCATCGAACGGCTTCGTTTCGAACAATCCGAAGTCGAGGCTGCCGTGGCAAGCCTCCTGGTGGAACGCGCGACGCAGGTCGAAGCAGTTGAATCGGTCGAGCACAACCTGCGTCAACTCAGGAAGCAGTTGACGGATTGTCAGGAGGCCGGAGGCCGCGCAGAGGTCAAATCAACGCAATGGCAGCTGAGACTCGACAATCTCCGGGAGCATGTTTCCAGACGCTACCAAGTCGACCTGGAGACGTTCACGGCTGACTGGTATAAATTCCAGGTCGCATTGCGGGATCAGCGGAAACGGCTCAGCGGAAACGAATCTCAAGACCCGACTCCACAACCACCCGACACCGCGGGTGAAATTGATTGGGAGTTTGTTCAGACTGCAGTGGCCGAATTAACCGAGCGCCTCGATGCCATGGGTCCGGTAAATCTCGAGGCGATCCAGGAATATGATGAACTCGAAGAGCGTCAGAAATTTCTCGAAGAGCAGAATGACGATCTCGTGAAATCGAAAACCGAGCTGCTAAACGTAATCAACAAAATCAACGCCACGACAAAAGAGCTCTTCGCGGACACCTTCGAGCAGGTGCGAAAGAATTTTCAGCTGATGTTTGTTGAACTGTTTGCCGGAGGAAACGCTAACCTTCTGCTCGTTGATGATGCAGACCCGCTCGAGAGCGGGATCGAGATCATCGCTAAGCCGCCTGGGAAACAGCTACAGTCAATCTCACTTCTTTCCGGCGGCGAGCGAACGATGGCTGCGGTGGCATTGCTCTTCGCAGTCTATATGGTGAAGCCGAGCCCGTTCTGTGTCCTGGATGAAATGGACGCGCCGCTCGACGAATCAAACATCAATCGCTTCCTTCGAATATTGGATCGCTTCGTTACCCAGAGCCAATTTGTGGTAATCACCCATAACAAGCGAACCATTGCCAAGGCCGATATTCTCTACGGGGTGACGATGGAGGAGCATGGCATCAGCAAACTGGTCGGTGTGCGGTTGACTAAACGCGAAGAGTCCGACCAGGCAGCCGACCTCATCGGTACCAGACGGGTCGTCCCAAGCATCGCAGAGAGTCTCGGGAAGCAGTGATCAGTTGTCAGTAGTCAGTAGTCAGTAGTCAGTAACCAGTGGTCAGTGATCGGTAGGCCAGTAAGACGGTGATGCGATGAATTAGTAGCCAGTACTGATCACAGACTACTGATGACTGTTTTTACTGTCTACCGATGACTGATTACTGACTACTGATGACGGACCTGCTGGACGAGCATGCTGAGAAACAGACCGACATCCGTGACAACGCCGACGCTTTCAATAGACCCGCGGTCGGCGAGCTTGGTAACAACGGCCGGGTTGATATCCACGCACACCAGCTTAACGCCCGCTGGTGTCATGTTGCCGACACCGATGCTGTGGAGCATGGAACTGAGCATCAGAATCATCTCTGCACCGCCAATCAGCCGGGCATAGTCGCGCTGCGCCTCGATCATATCGACGAATACCTCGGGCAGCGGGCCATCGTCGCGGATGGAGGCGGCCAGAGAAAAAGGAACGCGGGCGCGGACGCACTCGTAAAAAATTCCACTTCTGAGCACGCCCTGCTCGACCGCTGCGGCAATACCACCGCAGCGCCGGACAGTGTTGATCGCGCGGAGGTGGTGGCGGTGGCCGCCCTGGACCAGAGTGCCTCGGGTCATGTCCACGCCGAGCGAGGTGCCCAGGAGCGCTTGCTCGATGTCGTGTACAGCGAGGCCATTGCCCCCTAGCAATACCTGGACATAGCCAGCGCGTATGAGGGCAGCGAGGTGTTCGCCGCCACCGGTATGGATGACCACCGGACCGGCGACGACTGCCACCTTGCCGCCGCGGGCGCGGATCCGGTCGAGTTCCCACGCGATCTCACGAACGACAAGTTCAATCTTTCGTTCGCTGCTGACCCCGGCGCCCATAAAGGCAAACTCCGCTGCCGGTGTGCCGCCGATTCCGCGCTGGTCTCGCGACTCGCTCTGGCGCACCGTCTGAATTCCATCGATCCCCACGACAACGCGTTCGCCGCGCCGCAGATCGCGCAGCAGGCGAACTTTTGCCGTGGGACCCGGAGAGTCACGGTTGTCGACGACAATGCAGCCGTCCATGCGCTGGCCGGTAACGCGCACCCAATGCCCACCCAACTGCACTTCGGTCGGGTAGATCGTAGTGACGTGAAAATCCTCGGGCGCGACGCCATCGGCCGAGACGGTTTCGAGTCGGGCGTCGCCTGCGTGCTGCGGCTCGATCGGAGCTGCGCCGAGCTCGATGAGCTGGCCAAGAAGGCTTTCCAGGACCTCGGTTGCCGGCGCGGAAATACGGATTTCGGCGCGTGAGGTACTCTGCCGCTGTTTGCCGAGCTGAAAGTTCAAAATCTGAAAGCTGCCCCCGCCTTGGACAGTCAGTTCCAGTGCACGGTCCAGTAGACCAGAATCGAGGAGATGGCCTTCCAGACTGAGAACGCGGCTGACGATCTCGCTGTAGGACCGGGCCTCAGGGCGCGGCAACTCACTCAAGCGCAGAGTGAGACATTTTGCTGAGCCGCCGGATTTGAGAAACTCAGTCAATGGCGTTTCGAAGACGCGAAAACCCGCGGCGGAAAGGCGGTCCTTGAGCGTTTTGCTGGCGCGATTGAGGACGAGAGCGTCACCGATATTGACCACATTGGCGGCGAAATGGATTGCGTCGGCTTCGTCAAGAACGAGTCGTTTCTCTTCCGGAACGCGATGTTCGATCTGGGCATTGGAGCGGGCATCAAACGCTGGTGGGTAGTATAACAGGAAGCCTCCTTCAAGGGGGCAGAGACATGTATCGAGATGGTAGAAGCGCTTATCAATCAGCCGCAGACTAATGACCTCGATATTTAGCCACTCGGCCAGGAGCGGGTGCGTGTCGAGTTCCGTGCGGAAGCCGTATCCCGCCCAGAGCATCGGCCGTGCGCGGTCAAAAAGAGCGTCACCGGCGCCTTCGAAAGGTAAATCTTTAGGCAGTTCGTGTACGCGAAAGCCGTGCTGCTGGAACCAATCGCGGAAGAGCGGCTCTTCCGCTCGGCGTTCGCGGTATAAGAAGCGGCTGAGGACAGCCTCTTGGCCGAGGACCAGTCCGGCGTTGGCGGTGAAGACCATGTCGGGCGAGCCCGCACGCGGCGTGATGAGTTCGACCGCCGCAATGCCGGCAAGGATGGCGTGAAGCTCGTGCCACTGCTCGGCAGCCACGGTGGTGCTGGCGCGAGCGATGTTGCCTTCCATCCATGGGTTGATGATGTAGTCGACCTGAAAGAACTCGGGCGAACACATCAACAGACGTTCCGTCAAATCCATAACGAAGGGTGATTTACCTTAGCCGAACGCCAAGCTGATCGGCTACCGGCTCCGCCCAGCGGCCATGTTCCTTAATGAGATCCATAAGCCGATCGACCGCTTCCGCCTCCGGAATATTAAACTTCACCGCCTTCTTGCCGACGTAGAGATTCACTTTGCCGGGTGCGCCCCCGACGTAGCCGAAATCCGCATCAGCCATTTCGCCGGGCCCATTGACGATGCAACCCATGATCGCAATCTTCACTCCCTTGAGGTGTTGTGTGGCCGCCTTAATTCGCGCCGTGGTAGTCTGTAGATTAAACAGAGTCCGTCCGCAGGAGGGACAAGCTACAAAATCGGTCTTAAAGATTCGCGTGCCAGCCGCTTGGAGGATGTTGTAAGCCAGACGTAGCGATTGACCAGGGGCTTCCTCGCCTTGAACCATGATCGCATCACCTACGCCGTCGCAGAGCAAGGCGCCGAGATTTGTTGCCGACTCCAGAAGCGTCTCAAGAAAGTCTCGAGAGGGGTTGGTCGACGGATAAAATGTATCCTTAAGCAGGATTGGATGTCGCGGCTGGAGCTTCGCAGCCAGGAGCCGATAGGCGGTGATGACCGGAAGCTCAATTTCGTCACAGATCGTCACCAAAACCGGCTCTGGATTGGTGTTGATGACCTGGATGGCAGAATCGTCTTGTGGATCAACCGCCGCGATGTCCGCCGACTCCGAAATGATCTCCGGCTGGAAATCGCCTAGCCGATCCATCTTGTGTGCGATCTGATCGTAGGTCTTTTGCCGGACTGCGACTCGAATGAGTTCTTCGCCGCCGACTTTCACGCCACCCAGGTCGATCGTGGACGACGATCTCCGGTTGAAGCTGAAAGGATCGAAGGCCAGGGGCTGATCACGTTTGTAGGGCGCCTGGCTCAGGCGCCGTGGCGACCCGGGTTTTCCCGGCGGCTGAGCCAACCGCCCTACAGCCCTGACCAGCGCTTGAGCAACGGGCACTTCGTGAACGCTATCCTCCGTCAGTGAGACTCGGATCGTATCGCCGATCCCATCGGCCAGCAGCGATCCAATCCCGATGGCACTCTTGATGCGCCCATCTTCACCGTCCCCGGCCTCGGTAACGCCCAGATGAATCGGATAATTCCAGTCCGGACCTGCTTCGTCCAGTCTCGCCACCAGCAACCGATAAGCAGAGATCATCACTTTCGGATTGCTGGCCTTCATTGAAAAAATGACGTCGTGATACCCGAGGTCACGCGCAATCCGGGCAAACTCAAACGCGCTCTCCACCATTCCGAGTGGCGTGTCCCCGTACCGATTCATGATCCGATCGCTCAGGGACCCATGATTTGTGCCGATTCGCATGCTGATCCTGCGCTGCTGGCAAAGCTTTACGAGAGGCGAAAAACGTTCCCGGATCCGTTCCAGTTCCGCTTCGTACTGCTCGTCGGTGTACTCCTTGATAGCGAATTTCTTCGAGTCAGCGTAATTTCCCGGATTGATGCGGACCTTATCGACCCACTGGGCAGCTTCCATCGCCGCGTCCGGCTTGAAATGGATGTCCGCCACGATCGGCACGTCGCACCCGCGTTCAAGTAATCCCCGTTTGATAAACTGGAGATTTTTCGCGTCCTTGACCGTGGGGGCTGTTATCCGCACGATTTCGCAACCGACAGAGGCGAGGTCGATTGTCTCCTGAATGCATGCCGCGGTGTCCATCGTATCGCAGGTAATCATCGACTGGATACGGATTGGGTTGCGCCCGCCCACAATCACTTTGCCGACGCTTACTTCTCGGGCCAGACGCCGGTGATAGGAGTACGGATCGGTACAAAATTTTGCCTGTGCCATTGGAGTCTGCATCACTATCCTCGGTCGGAGGTGAATGTAATCAGTAATCAGGAGACAGTAAGGCCTTCGACACTCAACCACGTTTCTCACTTCCAACCGTTCACAGTTACTGATAACCGAATACCGACTACTGACTACTGACTACTGACTACTGATACCCTCACCTCCGGACTCGCTAGGGCGGCGGTTGTTTTGCCGGAACGCTGAATTTCGGTTTCTGGTTTGCGTTCCACGGCAGGTCCTGCACGTCGTAGAACGAGACGTACAGCATAAAACCAATCAGCAGGATCGCGCATGCGCCCTGGAGAATTTCCAGCACACGGAGGTTGATCGGACGCCGCCGGACTGCCTCGACGAGGGCCAGCACGATGTGGCCCCCATCCAGCACTGGAATCGGAAGAAGATTAATGATGGCCAGGTTAATGTTGAAGACTACGCTGAACCAGAGGGCCAGTTGCCAGCCGAATTCGCTCTGAAACAGCAGGTAGTAGATCCGCATGATCATGACCGGACCGCCCATATGCTGCAGTTTAATGTCGGACTGCGGCGAGAGCAGGGCTCCAATTGTGTTGGTGATTGTTTGCATCGCGACCGAAATCTGTTCGATCGGCGAAACGTGAGCGATCGTCATCCTACCGCCTGCATCCCAAGAGATCCCGTCGGAAGGCTCTGGGCTGAACTCAACGCCGATGATCGCTTTACTTTGGCCATCGGGAGCCGCCGGCAGGAGCCGCACCGTCCGTGTCGCGCCTTCGCGTTGAACCGTGACGGAAAACGGCTTACCGGGGTTTTCTTCGATGTACCGAGCGACCTCGGAACGGAAGACAATTGGGTCGTAGATCGGCTGGGAGTTCAGCCCGACTATCTGGTCGCGCGCTTGAATGCCCGCCACCTCTGCCGGGCTGTTCTTAATCACTCCCCCAACCACGGGGTGACTCGGTGCCATCGATATTTGCAGCTGGTGGCCACCACGAATCACCGTGAGGGGAACCGGACGACCTGGGTTCCTCTGAGCCCACTCGGCAATCTGGTGTGGATGGTAGAGTTTCTGATCTCCGACGGCAACGACTTCATCGTTAGGCTCCAGGCCGGCTTTTGCCGCCGGTGAGCCGTCGCTGATTTTCCCGATGATCGGGGTGATTGCAGGCTGAATTCCAACCTGGCGCAAGGATTTTCGCTCCCATCCTCTGGTTGGGGGCTTTGTATAGCCCGAGTTTAAAGTCAGGACTTTATCGCCTCGTTGAATCTTAAAGGGGATAGTTTCGCCTTCGCTGCGATAAATATACCAAATGACGCTTTTCACGGTTCCGTTGAACCGGTTCACCCGGTGCCCGTCAACCTCGAGAATCTTATCACCGGGTTGAAAGCCAGCCTTTGCTGCCGGCTCATCTGGTATCACG
>JBAUZZ010000628.1:0-2594 GCA_049585495.1 Chthoniobacterales bacterium
AGCCTACGCCATGATCGCCGCTTGTGTGGAAGCGTACTCGCTAACGCGCGACTCGACTTGGCAGCGGGCTGCGCGTCGCTGTTTCGAATGGTTCCTCGGCCGCAACGATCTCGGGCAGTCCCTCTACGATTCGAGCACGGGTGGCTGTCGCGACGCGTTGCATCCCGATCGTGTTAATCAAAACCAAGGAGCTGAATCCAGTCTCGCTTTCCAGCTTGCGCTAGCCGAGATGACCCGGGCAGAAGCGGTGCTCGTTAGAGAGGCCAAAAGGTCAGGAACAACTTGAAAGTCAATTCTACCGCGATCGATTTTCGACCGAACGTCGGTCGTGTGCTGAATCGACCGTTCATTCCGACCAGTCCCGATCAGGTGAGCAGCATCATTGACCGAGTCCTCTCTTTCACCGAGGCGAAGGCTGAGGCTCAGCTAGCCAGCTTGCGCGACGAATTCGACCGCCGACACCCGAACCTGGAAAGATCGTGGTTGCGGCAGTTTGAGAAAGTAAGGGCGTATTTGTCGAACAAAGAGTCTCTTTCGGCGAGTCGACGGCTCTTAATCGGAGCATATTTCACCGGAGAATATGCCATTGAATC
Source organism: Chthoniobacterales bacterium (assembly GCA_049585495.1). GTDB lineage: Bacteria > Verrucomicrobiota > Verrucomicrobiia > Chthoniobacterales > JAFAMB01 > JBAUZZ01. The sequence goes on from JBAUZZ010000628.1 coordinate 594, forward strand.
CGTGGCATTGTTCAATCCATCGATCGTTCCGCATCCTAACCAAACAGATCTCGGAACCGAAGATCTTCGCTTCATCCTGACCCTTCGAGCCATCGGTGAGGGCCATATTTCATCGATCGAGTTTCGCAGTGGAGTCATCCGAAGGAATCATTCCATCGAAATGGACAAGACGGCGACCCTCGCAACCGCACCGGACATCGATCCCGACCCCAGCTTTCCGAAGAATATCTTCCTTCACAAGTTGCACGAGAAAGGCCTGGAGAACAACTGGTCGAGATCCGTGATGAACCGATTAGGCGTTACCTTCACCCGAACCGAATTGGATGAGTCGATGCAGCGCGCAGCTCACGAAACCCAGCTGCATACTGAGGACGTGAAGAGAGCCATCGAGTGCGTGCATTGGCTCGTAGAATCGAACTACGAGCTCAATTTCAGCTCGTCAATTCCGCTCTCTCAACGCGTCATCTTCCCAGTGTCGCTGAATGAGAACAATGGTATGGAGGACGCCCGTTTTGTCCGCTTTGTCGATGAAGATCACAGCGCGACATACTACGCAACGTATACTGCCTACAACGGGCGCAACATCCTCCCGCAACTCATTGAAACAACCGACTTTCTTCACTTCTGCATCCGTACCCTGACCGGGCCGGCGATACAGAATAAAGGGATGGCACTGTTCCCAAGGCGCGTCGGCGGGCATTACGCGATTCTTTCGCGCTACGATGACGAGAACCTTTACCTGATGCTCTCGGATGACCTGTATTTCTGGAGTAATCCAAAGCTTTTGCTGCGACCGGCGCAGTCGTGGGAATTCGTTAAAATAGGCAACTGCGGCTCGCCTATCGAAACCGACGCGGGTTGGCTTGTTCTGACCCACGGCGTAGGTCCGATGCGCAAATATTGTATCAGCGCCATTCTTTTGGATCTGCAAAGTCCTTTGAAGGTTATCGGGCGCCTCAACGAACCACTATTGGAACCGACAGCCGACCAAACAGACGGCTACGTACCCAACGTCGTCTACTCTTGCGGGGCGTTAGTCCACGGTGGACGATTGGTTCTGCCGTATGGCCTAAATGATACGGCAACCAAAATCGTGACGATCGAATTAGAGACGCTCCTCGCAGCTCTGACTGATGAATGATTTTACCCCACGAGCCCAACAGGTCTTGGCGCTTGCGCGCAAGGAGGCCGAGCGGTTCAACCACAACTACGTGGGAACCGAACACCTTTTGCTCGGACTTATCAAACTCGGACAGGGCGTAGCAGTCAACGTCCTGCAAAAGATGGGACTGGATCTGGAGATGGTTCGCATGGAGGTGGAGAAGCATGTCGCTTCGCATCCTGCGACAAACATGGTCGGGAACATTCCATCTACTCCCCGACTCAAGAAGGTATTGGCATTAGCAGGCAAAGAGGCCAAAGCGTTAAATCATTCTTACGTAGGAACGGAACACATTTTGCTGGGACTCTTGCGGGAAGGTGAGGGAGTCGCCGCACGCGTATTAAAGAGTCTGGAAGTTGATCCCGCACGAACGCGAAACGAAATTTTAAAAGAATTGGACCCGAATTTCACACCGGCTGAAAGCGAGGATGAATCTCGGCCGGAGGGTAATAAGAAAGATGTCAAGACGCCCGCCTTGCGCGCGTTCGGCCGCGACTTAACCGAGTTGGCAAAGAAGGGCGGGCTGGATCCTGTGATCGGTCGCAAGGACGAAATCGAACGCGTGATTCAGATCCTGTGCCGGCGCACCAAAAACAATCCGGTACTACTCGGTGAAGCAGGGGTTGGAAAGACCGCCATCGTTGAAGGGTTGGCTCAAGACATCGCGGCTGGCAAGATGCCGGAATTGTTGCGCGATAAACGCGTCATCACACTCGATCTTGCGCTGATGGTAGCCGGGACAAAATATCGTGGCCAGTTCGAAGAGCGAATTAAGGCCGTGATGGATGAGATTCGTCGCTCGAAGAATGTCATCCTCTTCATCGATGAGCTGCACACGA
>JBAUZZ010000629.1:0-1519 GCA_049585495.1 Chthoniobacterales bacterium
AAGAGGCATGTATAGTCGATCCATTCTACGTACCCGTATACCTGCGCGTAAGCATCTGGCTTAACGGCGAACACCCCCGACAGGAAGGCGCGCCCAAACCCGGAGCGTGGCTCACCAAAATCCTCAAACCTGATCCGGCTGATCTAGAGCCGGTCCGGCAAAAGAAAATAGTTACCTACGCTCAAACGATCGGCCTTTTCCCGGTCCATCCTCAACTCGATCCTGAAGACCTCGATTGGCCGACTCTTAAACTCGGCCTCTTCCAGATGGCCCGAACTCACAAAAGTTCGCTCGATTGGCCGAGCCGATGTCTCGCGGCGGCCTACGCCTTCCACGACGCCGAAGCGGCGATGGAAGCACTCGAACTGATTCAAGGAAACTACAGCCCGGAAGTTTTTCGGGATCCGACCGCTTTCCAGGCGATCGGCCGCTGGGCTCAGAAAGCGTCAAAGAAAAAATCCAAGCAAAAGAAGTGCAAACTTAAAACCAAGCCATAAAAGGCTTTGGTGCCAAGCGAGAGCGCATCGGGGTTAAGGGGTCCTCGTCAGCGCCAAAATAGGCGACGCGGCATCGCTGCCGCGGTTAAGTTGGCCGAGCCAGTGTTTCCGCGCGCAATCGCTAAGGCAGATACTAAAGAAAAGGCTCGCCCGAGCACCAGTCAGGCGGCTCTAAGGTTAACCGGTCACCCCGAACCGCCAACCCGGCCCCCCGCCAGATGGCCAGAGCACTGGGAAGTAGCCCAGCGTATTTTTCCGGGCAACCCTTACAACAACGGCACGAAAATGATTCGACTATGCCTGTCTCTCAAACTTGCCGAGAAGACCGGGGCCCCGCTGGAAGGGGACCGACTGCGAAAAGTCGAAGACTCACTGAACCAGACGCCAATGTCCTATCTGGGGATGAAAAGCCCGCGAGTCGCCTTGCTTCGTTGTGATAACACAAGTTGGAATTCTCCTACAGCAGCCCAGCCGAGCAGAAACCGTAATTTCTGCACGTGTCGTTTTCAATTAAGTCGTAGACTGGTCGGCAGGTGAATGAGGCACGCCGGCGAGTAGTTGGGAGGGAAGAGTGGGGGATCGGCAACTGAACTTTTTGGGTCAGCAGCTGTTTTATTTTTTGAGGTGTTGGATGATGCTATGTACATGGTTGACGAGCATCTTGGCTTCGAGTCGTTCGTCCACGGTTTAATGGGAAAATGACCGACCCGGAGTTTTCGTAGGGATGGGCGATTTTTGATCCCGCGAAGAGAATCAGCAGGTGGTGTTCATGTCGGATGGCGGTGAGAATGTCCGTCGGGTGCAAGAGTATCTGCATCCCTTTAGCGAGCATCTGATCGATTGGTTTCACATCACCATGCGGCTGACGGTGTTGAGCAGCAGACAAAGGCCTTGCAGGAGGAGCGGCAAGAGACCGGCGCTGATGTATCGAGGCAGCTGGAGAGCGTCAAGCATCTGCTGTGGCACGGGAACACCGAGGAAGCCCTCGAGCGGCTGGGCGACTTGTTAATGGAGTTGAGTTT
>JBAUZZ010000630.1:0-1939 GCA_049585495.1 Chthoniobacterales bacterium
CGACGAAAATGGCTTCGAGCGTGAAGGTTTAGACCGCCGAGGCGAATTTCCACGGGGAGGCAGATATGCACAACGAGTGCGCTACGAACGAGGGGCGTGTCGCTCCTCAGCCACAAGATCGCCGGGCAATTCGTGCTACGCGACTTTCATACATGGCCTTTTTGGGCCTGCTGACTTTTTGCACACTCGTCATCGGCTTCACTGCACGCGCGCAGGATCCCTCTAGCCAGCAGCAAGCGGCGAATGGGAGGGAGGTATCCGGGTTCTTGGGTGACTACTCGAGCTTGGCTCCCGATCCCAAGAATGGCGACTTGCTACTCTATGAGAAGGGCGACAGGTCGGCCCTGAAGCGATACAACAAGTTTATCCTCGACCCCATTACGATTTATCTGCTTCCCGAGGCTCAATCGCGCGGTTTCGACCCCGACGACATGGAACGACTGGCTAAGTATTTCCATGATGCTGTGACGGACGAGCTCACGAAAGGCGGAGGCTACGAAATTGTAACCACCCCAGGGCCAGACGTACTTGAATTGAACGTAGCAATCACGAATGTGGAACCCACGGGCGGAAAGAAAAATGCGGCTGTGCAAGGGGCCGCGACCGCTGCCTCCGTTGCGACGGTACCTGGCATCGGCTTGGCGGTTCCCAGGCTCAGTATCGGCAAGGTCAGCATCGAAGGCGAGATGCTCGATTCTACGTCCGGCGACCGGTTGGTGGCGTTCGTGACCAGCAAAGGAGGCCGCAGGTGGTTCAGCGGGTTTAACGCATACAAGAAATGGGGAGACATTGAGGCCGCGTTTCGGTCTTGGGCAAAGGACTTTCGCAAGCGCCTAGACGAAGTGCACGGAGCGTAACGGCGACGGCTGCCAGCTCGGGCATAGGCCCCATTTTGTTAACGAAGTCTATTCGATGACGAGGTATCTCTGCGGGCGAAGGAGATCAGGAGAATGCCTAAGTTTGATATCAAGAAGCTAAGTGCCGCGATAAGGGGGCACTTTAGGTACCGACCGGTTTTCGCCGGAGTTCTCACAATCGCTCTAGCTGCGGTACTAGCGATAATTATCCGTTCAGAGATTCGAACGGCAGACGCAAAACCCCAAGCAGCCACGAGCAGTCACCCTATCGAACCCGTTCTCTCCCCAGCGCTGCGCGTCAGCGTAGAACGGAACCCCGAGCGGGAAGCCTTCTTTGGTGAAACACACATTCATACGAGCTGGTCATTTGACGCCTACATTTACGGCAACACGAAGGCGGGGCCAGAAGACGCCTACAAGTTTGCCTTGGGCCAGACGATCACCCACCCTGGGGGTTATCCAATCAAGATCACACGGCCACTCGATTTTATGGCGGTGACGGACCACGCCGAGTATGTGGGCGTCATTCCAATGGCAAATGACCCCAGCTCCTCGCTCAGCAAGCAGCCCATCGCCGAGCACCTGAAGGTGGGAAGCAAGGAGGACATGCAGCGGGTGTACATGTTTCTGGGCAGTTCAATGCTGAAGGGCGAGCCAATAAAGGAGCTGGTGAGCCCGGAGGTGGCGGGTAACGTTTGGAAGCAAGTGATCGCCATCGCAGACAAGTACTACCAGCCGGGGAAGTTCACAACCTTCGCGGCCTATGAGTGGACTTCAACACCCAACAATCGCAACATGCACCGCAACATCATCTTCAAAGATTCGAAGAAAGTGCCGGAAGTTCCTTTTAGCGCCCTGGACTCTGACCACCCGGAGGATCTTTGGAACTGGATGAATACCCAGCGCAAAGCCGGCAATGAGTTACTGGCGATCTCACATAACGCCAACCTGAGTGATGGCATTATGTTTCCTCTTGAGGTGGACAACAAAGGACGGCCGATTGACGCCGCTTGGGCACAGGAGCGCGTGAACAATGAGCCGTTAACCGAAATCCATCAGCTCAAGGGCACATCCGAGACCCA
>JBAUZZ010000631.1:0-2924 GCA_049585495.1 Chthoniobacterales bacterium
TCCGGATTCGCCTTGGTGAATTCTGCAATCCAGCGCTGGTACAGCGGCGCCGGGAAAGTAGCTCCCGCTCCTTGCAGCTGCGTAGTGGCCGTAGCCGACCACGTCAAGAGCGAGACCGAAAAGAAAGGAAGGAGCATCCTGGGTAACGATTGGCTCATAAGATTTTGGAATTACCTCTCTCCACTTCTCGAATATCAACCGACGAGCAAACGCGTGATTGTTACAATTCCGTGACAAACGCTTGCTCTTGCCTGAGTCAAGGTAATTCTTGTAAGAGATTTCGATTTACCGACTTCTCTGCTTTGTTTTTTTGTCACAATCTTGCTTTTCTCTGTGGATTTTTCGCCTTTTGGTTGTGCCTCCGCGGCACTGTGCTCGTCTAAGCCGTATGGTCCGCCAATCTTTTAATCGAAGACGGTTGATGCGGCGGGCGGTCGCGATGCTCCTGGGAACTTTTACTCTGAGCTTTGGCCAGTTGATTGATATTTCCCCGAACCCTAACCTTTCGCCGGAGCAGGTCGTTCAGTTCCAGATCGAGGCTCTCCGCCATAACGACGATCCAAAGCCAGATGCCGGCATCGAAAAGACATTCCGGTTCGCTTCGCCATCAAACAAATTAGCTACCGGTCCGCTGGAAAAATTCACCGAAATTGTGCGAAGCCCGACGTATGCGCCAATGCTGAACTCGCTCTCCACCGCGGTCACTTGGTCTCAGGTCGAAGGGCACGAGGCGAGAGTGGCGGTCGCGATCGAAGCGGGCGACGGCGCGCACGTGGGGTACCTTTTTATTTTGTCAAAGCAGACCGAAGGGGAGTTTCGCGGCTGCTGGATGACTGATGGAGTGGTTCGCGCCGACAGTGCTCAGGACGCGAGTTCGAACACACGATCTGATTGATTGCGTCCATTACTCGCGTCCTTTTGAGTTGACCCCATTTGCCCGCTCAACGATAGGGGCGATGTGTCCAGCCCGGCCCGATCGACGCACGTAGTCCGGCTTAGCGCGATGAAGAAAGGCGCGGTCTGGCTCGGCTCGCTGTCAGTCAAGCTGCTCTGTGCGACTTTGCGATACACCCTGATCGATGAAGCAGGGTTCCTGAAAGGACCGTTCCCGAAACCGGTCGTAATGCTGATCTGGCACAACCGGATCCTCGGCATGCCGGCAATATTCCGGCGCTATTATCCCAAACGTAAAGGCTTACTAGTTCTCACCAGCGCCAGCAGGGACGGTGCATATCTTTCGGAATTTGTAAAAAATTTCGGGATGAGCTCGGTGCGCGGCTCGAGTTCCCGGAGGGGGGCTGCGGCCCTGCTTGATCTGGTCCGGAAACTCGAGGAAGGCTATGATCTCTGTATTACTCCGGACGGTCCTCGCGGCCCAAAATACATACTCGGCGCCGGAGCCGTGCTGCTATCGCAGCGCTGTCAAGTACCGCTAATGCCAATGCTCATAGAGTATACCGCCTGTTGGCGGCTCAAATCCTGGGACGGGTTTGCCATCCCGAAGCCATTCGCGCGAATGCAGGTCACAATACTCCCACTCCTCGAGATTGCTGCCACTGACTCGGACGAGGGATTCGAAGCACAACGTCAGCGGGTCGAGAAGGTGATGACGGAGCGAATGCAGATGTACTGACGAGTGCGAGTGAGTGCGAGTGCGAGGGTGCACGCGTCGGGGAACGGAGTAATGGAGTAATGGAGTAGTGGAGTATTGGAGGAGGATCGGTAGGGCGAGAATTCAGTCGAGCCTTGCAGTAGGGGGGGAGCTTCATCACAGCCGATTCCTGGCGTGTCTGCGTAACGGCGTGTTGCGGAGTGATGGAATATTGGAGTAATGGACGAAAGAGTAACAATTGCGACTGTCAACAACTCGGATTTGGTAAGATGCGCTCAGAATACACGTCGAAACTCTCGCCTGTTTTAATTGTGCCCTTTCGGTCTTCACGCCGACACGCCGATACATTCCTACCATGATGAAGTCCTACGAGATCTTCGGCAGGTGTTCACCTGAGTTGGTAAATGAAATTTTCTCGCATCTCCTGGAGCACGAGAAGGCCGTCTATAAAGCCGCTATCCGTAACCTTGCTGCCCAGCGAAAGCTCAGACCGGTTTTTGTCGAACGAAAACCAAAGCTCGAACGTCATCTCTGGCTCCAGCAAGCTCTGTCACGCAAGCCGGCTGACGAATTCGCGGCGCAGCTTTTGCAGATTTGGCTCCTTGGCGCGGAACGCGACATGATTTGCCGCTTTCTTGACTCAATTGGCGTCCCTCACGATGGCAAGGGACTCGTCGAAGATCTCCCGGCGGAACCATCAAAGGAGGTTCTCGAGAGAGCAATAGGCGAATTGCTTGAAAAACACCGGCACGAGGTCGTCGCGGTCTACCTGAACGCGTTCCAGGTCATGGACGAGAAGGGATGGGAAACCCTGGCTACCCTGTTGGAGTCGGACCCGAGACTTGCGCTCCCGAGGTGTTCTCCGTCTGTTTAAGAGCTGTTTTAAAATAGACGTATCAAAACAAACTGCTTCAAAACTTTTCCCTCCAAGAAGCAGCGGAATTTTCCTACGGGGAATTCTGCTGCCTGAGCGATGCAGGCTAAGCGACTCCTCCTGCCATCTCACCTCTGATCGTTTCACCATCTTACCTTCTCACCGGCTCACATGAAGTTCGCCCTACCGGCGCTGGGTCCTGCTAACTATGGCGTTTCTTCGCCTTGGAGCGGATCCGAATGTTTAGCATCTCCACGCCGGTCGAAAAAGCCATGGCAAAATAGATGTATCCACGGTCGATGTGTTGACCAAGCCCATCCGCAAATAGCACCACGCCGATCAGGATCAGGAAGGCAAGCGCCAACATCCGAATGGTAGGATGAAGATTGACAAAGTCGCTGATCGTTCCGGAAGCCGCTAGCATGACGAACATCGCGA
>JBAUZZ010000632.1:0-10031 GCA_049585495.1 Chthoniobacterales bacterium
GCCTGAGCCAGGCGCCCTACAAAACCTGGAACTCGGAACTCCAAAAGCTAAACAATCACCAAATCGACCCCGGGTAATTCCCGCATCAGCTCGTCATGCAACGGCCGGTGGAACAGCCGAAACCCGCGTTTACCCGACCGCCCAAGAATGACGTGGGTAATTCCATACTCCTTTACGAACGACACCAGGGCCTGAGCCACCTGCTCGTGTTTCAGCAGAATCACAAGTCCACCCATTTTCTGGGCCGCTTCCAAGGTGTCCGAGACGCGGCGCTGCACCTCGGCATCGATTTTGACCGCCGATTCGTTCGGCGTCCGCACGTAGACCGCATACCATTGCGCGTTCAGTTGCGCCGCTAGCCGGGCCGTTTTACGCAGAAGACGGCCCGGATCTGGTCCACGGCTGCTGACCGCTACCATCACTTGACCGAGGCCGCCGCCTACGTTCGATTCCTGTTCCGACGCTTCGCGTTGTTTCCGGTCCAGAATGTTGGCGGTTTCGCTCAGCGTCATCTCGCGGAGCCGAGTCAGATTCTTGGTCGTGAAAAAATTCTCAAGGGCCGCTTCCACGCGTTCCTTCGGGTAGATCTTGCCAGCCTCTAGCCGTTCCTGAAGATCTTCGGCGGGCAAATCGATATTCACGATCTGATCTGCCTTCGCGATAATCTCATCCGGTACACGCTCTTTCACGCGGACCCCGGTCGCTTCTTCTACGATGTTATAGAGCGACTCGAAATGTTGCACGTTCACTGTCGTGATGACATTAATGCCAGCTCGCAGCAAATCCTCCACATCCTCGTAGCGCTTGCGATTGCGGCTCTGCGGAGCGTTGGTGTGCGCCAGCTCGTCGACCAAAGCCACCGTCGGTTTTCGTTCGAGAACCGCGTCGACATCCATCTCACGCAGGGTAATGCCGTGATGATGTGCGACCAGCGGCGGAATGATTTCCAGGTCCCCGATCTGCGCAATCGTTTCCGGGCGCTCGTGAGGCTCGACGTAGCCTATCACCACATCTACGCCTTGCCGCTTAAGGCGGTTCCCTTCAATCAACATTTGGTAAGTCTTCCCGACCCCGGCACATGGCCCAAGATAGATCTTCAGTTTCCCGAGTTGCTGGCGCCGGATAATCGTTAGAAAGTCATCCGCCGTTGGCCGTAACCCCGCGTTTTCTGCCGTCGCCATAGACTTAGTGTCAGTGGTCAGTCTCAAAGTGTCAGTTAGGGAAACCCTCCGCGCGTCCTTACGTGTTCCGGAGCATGATCGCGTTAGGACGACGCGCAAGTGGGTGCGGCGCTGGCGGAGCAGCGCCCTCCAATGAGGTCCCAACGCCGCATCCCGTCTCTAACTGACACTGACACTCACGACTGACACTGTTCATATCAAAAGGCACGCCTGTCCAACCAGAGATTGAACAGGCGGCCTGCTCACCCGTGTCCCAATCGGGTCAAGAAGAGGTTGCTTTTTTCACGTTAGCGAGCCCGTCCAAGGCCAGGTTGACCTTTAAGACGTTCACTCCGGGATCGCCTCCGATGAAACCCAGGAGGGGCCGATCGGTCGCCTTGGCAACTTCCGCCCGAACAACGTCCTCGCCCAAGCCGCGTTCTTTGGCTACCCGCGGAATCTGCAAGTCCGCATTCCTGATACTGATATGAGGATCCAACCCGCTGCCTGAGGAAGTCACGGCATCCGCCGGGACTAACGCCCCAGCTGGTAACCCGTTTTCCTTGCGGTAGGTTTCGACATTGCTTTTGATCGAGTCCATCAACTTCTGCGAGGTAGGTCCCAGGTTAGTACCACCAGAATTCAACGTGTCGTATCCGACTCCCGCGGCTGAAGGCCGAGGATGAAAGTATTTGGCGCCACTGAATCCTTGAGCCAGCAACTCGGAACCGACGACTTGGCCGTTACTCTCCGCCAGGCTTCCATTCGCCTGGCGCGGGAACAAAAGCTGTCCAAGGCCCCAGATTAACACCGGATAGATGGCGCTAACGATAATACACAGGACGACGGTCGCCACGATCGAAGTCCAAAACTCTTTGAGAAACGTTTTCATGGGATTAAATCAATGAAGACTAGGCTAGACCGATGGCGGTAATGATGATGTCGATTAGCTTGATGCCAACGAATGGCAGCAGGACACCGCCGGCCCCGTAGATAGTCAGGTTTCGCGCGAGAATCTTGGCTGCACCGAGGGGCCGGAATCTGACTCCTTTCAGAGCCAGAGGAATCAAGGCAATGATAATCAGCGCATTGAAAATAACCGCGCTCAGGATCGCGCTTTGCGGCGATTTCAGGAACATGATGTTCAACGGAGCTATCTGCGGGAACGTACCAACCAGCATTGCTGGTAAGATCGCGAAGTATTTGGCGACGTCGTTCGCGATACTGAAGGTTGTCAGTGCGCCCCGGGTGATGAGCAACTGCTTTCCGATCTCCACGATCTCGAGCAGCTTGGTCGGGTTCGAATCCAGGTCCACCATGTTACCAGCCTCCTTGGCTGCTTGAGTACCGGTATTCATCGCCACGCCCACGTCGGCTTGCGCCAATGCCGGAGCGTCGTTGGTACCATCACCTGTCATAGCAACGAGGTGACCAGCCTGCTGTTCCTTCCGGCAAAGAGCCAATTTCTCCTCCGGCTTCGCTTCCGCGAGGAAGCCGTCCACCCCGGCCTCTTTGGCGATGGCCGCCGCCGTCAACGGATTATCACCGGTAATCATTATCGTGCGGATACCGATGGCCCGGAACCGTTCGAACCGCTCGGAAAGGCCGCCCTTGACGATATCCTTCAACAGGATCGTGCCGAGCACCCGGGCGTTAGAAGCAACCACCAGTGGAGTACCACCATCGCCAGAAATTGTTTTCACGTCGTTCTCGACGGCGGCCGGGATGGTGCCGCCCACGAATTTGCGAACTGCGTCGGCTGATCCTTTTCGGAAGCTCGTACCATCCATATCGACTCCACTCATGCGGGTCTGCGCGCTAAATGGAATGAAAGTCGCCTTTGGCATTTCGCTCAATTCGCGGCCGCGAAGTCCGAAGTTCTTCGCCAGCACTACGATACTCCGGCCTTCCGGCGTCTCGTCTGCGAGAGAAGCAAGTTGTGCGGCGTCCGCCAGCTGCTGTTTGGTCACGCCCGGGGCCGGCAGAAAGTCCGCAGCCTGACGATTGCCGATCGTGATCGTGCCCGTTTTGTCGAGCAAAAGAACATCGACGTCGCCAGCCGCTTCAACGGAACGACCGCTCATCGCCAGCACGTTCTTCTGGACCAGTCGATCGATGCCGGCGATGCCGATGGCGCTGAGCAACCCGCCGATGGTCGTTGGGATCAAACAAACCAACAGAGCAACTAACACCGGAATCGTGAAGTCAACTTTACTGGTGCTGTCGAAAGCCGAGTACGAGTTGCCGAACGCTTTCAGCGACATCATGGCAATCAGGAAGATCAACGTCAGAGCTGATAATAAGATCGTTAAAGCGATTTCGTTCGGGGTTTTCTGACGCGTGGCACCTTCGACCAGGCTGATCATGCGATCCAAAAAGGTCTCGCCGGGGTTAGAGGTTATTTGAACCTGGATTTGGTCAGACAATACTTTGGTCCCGCCCGTGACCGCGCTCCGGTCGCCACCCGACTCCCGAATGACCGGCGCCGACTCACCCGTGATGGCTGATTCGTCTACGGTTGCCGCACCGAGAATGACTTCACCGTCACCCGGAATCAACTCGCCGGCAGACACGACGACTACGTCTCCCTTCCGCAGCTGTTCTGCAGGAACTTTTTCAACAGTCCCATTCGGTTTCAGCCGGTTACCAAAGGTCTGGGTCCGCGTGGCGCGCAGAGCCTTCGCTTGAGCCTTGCCCCGCCCTTCCGCCATGGCCTCAGCGAAGTTCGCAAATAATACCGTGAACCAGAGCCAGAGAGCAATCTGGAGTTGGAAGCCGAAATTCTGGCTCTGGACAAACATCAGGACGGTCGTGATCGCTGCTCCGACCTCGGTCACGAACATGACCGGGTTCTTGGCGAGCGTGATTGGATTGAGCTTTTTAAACGATTCCCCGATCGCCGGTATGATGATTGCCGGATCAAAGATCGAATGAGTTTTTGCAGCCATATTTCTGAAAGTCTTAGGTACGGACGAGCTCCTGCTCGTCAGCTTTTGGGTAGTGAGTTAAAACAGTTTGCCGCTGTACATCAGGAAATGCTCCAGGATCGGCGTCATCGTCAGCGCCGGTAAAAAGGTAAGCGCCCCAACGAGCAGGATGGTTCCAATCACCAAAACCGTGAATAAGGTCCCGGTAATCGGGAAAGTGCCCGCGCTTGTTGCCACAAGTTTTTTCCGAGCGAGCGAGCCGGCCAACGCCATTACGGGAATCAACATGCCAAAGCGCCCGATCAGGGTGGCGAACGCCAGGGTGATGTTGTAATGCGGATCTCCGTTGGATGGATTCCCGGTCAAACCAGCGAATGCGCTGCCATTATTACCAGTACAAGAGCTAAACGCGTAGAAAATCTCGGCCAGACCATGGGGCCCGCTGTTATTGATTCCAGCCTGACCCCAGGGTGTAAGAGCTGCCCACCCAGAAAAGCCGAGGATCGAAAAACCCATAAGTAGAATCGCAATGGATGCGACCTTCACTTCGTAGGATTCGATCTTCTTCCCGAGATACTCCGGTGTCCTACCCACCATGAGTCCGGCAATGAAGACCGCCAGCACAACAAACAGGAGCATGCCGTAAAGGCCTGAACCGACGCCGCCAAAGATAATCTCACCCAGCTGGATGTTGAACAGGGGGATAAATCCCCCGAGTGGGGTAAAGGAGTCGTGCATCGAGTTCACCGCACCGCAAGAAGCATCGGTAGTAATCGTGGCGAATAAGGCCGAATCGGCAATGCCGAAGCGAACTTCTTTGCCTTCCATATTTCCTCCAGCCGGATCGACTCCAAGCTGATGCATGATCGGGTTCCCCGTCGCTTCAGCGTTCCAACAGACTAAAAAGCCGGCGACAAACATGATCGTCATGACCGCCCAGATCGTCCAGCCGTGCTTCTGGTTGTTAACCATCCGCCCGAGGTAGTAGGTAAGTGCACTCCCAATAGAGAAAATCGAGAGGATCTGAATGAAGTTAGAGAGCGGAGTCGGATTCTCAAATGGATGCGAGGCGTTCGCATTGGTATATCCTCCGCCATTCGTTCCAAGCATCTTGATCGCCATCTGCGAAGCGATCGGACCCGCGATGACCGGCTGGGAATCGACCTTCTGATCCACCATCACCGGATTGCCCTTCTCATCCTTCACCGGGTTCCCGGCGTCATCCTTCTTCGGAACCTGAACCGTCTGGACTTCCACCACCTTTGCTGTGTCATACGGTTTGAAATTCTGGGGAATGCCCTGTGACACCAGAAAGACCGCGTAGATGATGCAGATCGGGAGCAGCAGGTAGTAATTCAGACGAACTAAATCGACCCAAAAATTCCCAATCGTGTTCGCCGTGTGCCGGGCGATACCCCGCACCAGCGCAGCTGCCACCGCGATGCCCATCGCCGCCGAAAAGAAGTTATGTGATGCCAGGGCGAGCATCTGCGACAAGTAACTCATCGTCGACTCGCCACCATAATTCTGCCAGTTCGTGTTCGTCATGAAACTGAAGGCGGTGTTGAACGCCAGGGCATCCATCACCGGCGCTTGGCTCTGCGGATTGAGCGGCAAGAAGTTTTGGAAACGCAAGATCAGGTACGTTAATACCGTTGTCACCAGGCCGAAAAGCAGCAGCGAAAACGTGTAGAGCATCCAACCCTGTTCCTTTTCCGGATCGACTCCGCAGAGGCGGTACGTCAGCCGTTCCAACGGCTTGAGCACTGGATCCAGGAACGTCTTCCCTTTCGCGTCGAGGACCTGAAAAAGGTAGATCCCCAAAGGTTTCGTGATGAGGAGCAGAACTACCAGATAGAGCGCTAATTCAAGCCAACCTTTAATATTCATAAATTAGTAACTGAGATCCAAGAAAACACTCTCTAGAACTTTTCCGGGCGTAAAATCGAGAAAAGTAAGTAGACGATCAGCCCAACCGATATAATTCCGACAATTAGATCTACCATAAATCAATTTGTATTAAAATTTGCTGCAGGCCCAGGTAAAGAGGGCGAGAACGCCAAACGAAATGGCGGTTACCCCGAGGTAGATGATGTCAGTCATATAGTTATGATATGGTAATTCTCCTTTTTTTGATTCGATCTCCCCATGAGCATTTGCCGTTAAGCTAGATAATGATGTTGCAGGTATTTCACAGATATATACCAGACTCGATTGAGGAACGGCGGCGGCTCAGCAGGAGCTTCGCCCTACCGGTGATGGTCTTATGGCACATCCTCGGTAGGGCGAGCCGAATTCCCGGGAAAAAGCAATTTCTCAGGCAATCTAGGCTACTCCCATCTCGGGCGCCGCGATGAATAACCCTCATCATTGTCATTTCTCGCCCAGGTGGAACGGCTCGGTGCTCGAGCCGAAATGAAACAATTCGAAGATGCGCCGCATATTCTGCTGGGCCGGCTCGTAGCGTTTGTTAATTTTGATCGCCTGTCCGTAACATTTCTTGGCCCGATCATAGTCCTCGGTTAGTTCAGCCAGAACGCCCGCGAAATTAAAGGCTTCGGGAGATTTTCCATTCAATTCCAGAGCGCGGAGGATATGACTTTTGGCGGCCGAGAAGTCGCGCAGGTTGATTAACCTTTTGGCCGCGGTTAGGTGACCTTCAAAGTCATCTGGCGCGATGAGCTGCTTACCCGACTGGTGTCGCAGGATATTTTCAGCGACTACCTTACGAAGATCTTCTGGACGCAATGGCTTTTGCAGGAAGTCGATGGCCCCCAGTTTCATGGCGCGAACCGCATTCGGCACATCGCTGAACGCTGTGATGATAACCGCGGGCGTGCCAATCTCTTCCCGACGCATCGCCGCCAGAAGCTCCAGTCCGTCCATTTCGGGCATGCGCATATCCAGAATCGCCAACTCGAAAGGTTGGGTCCGGAGTTTCTCCAACGCGTCGAGAGCGGTCCCGGTCTCGGTGATGTCACATCCCTCGCCTTCGAGCGTTATTCGATAGTTTAAACGGACGTTAGGTTCGTCGTCCACAACCAACAAACGCTTCATACTTTGATTCCTTCTGCGACTGGTAATTCGAAATAGAATTCGCTCCCTTGCCCAGGAACACTGCGCAGTCCCACTCGGCCTCCGTGGGAAGTCACGATCTCTTTCACGATGGCCAGCCCAAGACCGACGCCGGTTTTTTCGGTCCCGGGAATGCGAAAGAAGCGATCAAAAATTCTCGATTGATACTCAAGCGGGATACCAGGCCCATGGTCGACCACAGAAAAGAGTACCCCACTCTCGCCCTGTTTCGCCTCGATCAGGACCTCGTCGCCGTGCTTCGAATGTTTGGCAGCGTTGGAGACGAGATTAGCGAAAACGTGATGGATTTGACCGGCGTCCACGGCAACCGACGGCAGGCCTGGCTCCGCCTTCGCCACCAGGTGGCAACCAAACGATTCGGCAAGCGGAGTCAGATCCTCAAAGGCAGAATTAACCAGCGTTTTCGCGTAGATCTGCTCTAAAGCTTTACGCGTCTTTCCGGATTCCAGGCGGGCGAGATCGAGCAAATCATTGATCATCCGCAACAGGCGTTCTGAATCCTCGCGGGCGGCGAGGAGTAGTTCCATTTGCTTCGAGGTTAGCGCACCGATCCTCTCTTCCAGGAGGAGGTGCAGGCCCATCCGGATGCTGGTCAGCGGCGTTTTTAGCTCATGACTAACCGTCGACACCAGGTTGGTTTTGACTTCGTCCATCAAACGAAACCGGGTGACATCCTCGAGAACCACCGTGGCACCAAACAAATTCCCATTCTCGTCCCGTATCCCAATCACCCGCGGCAACAAGAAGAGTTCATGATCATCCACCCGGAGCAGAACAGCCTTCTCGAAGCTCGTCGGGAGATAGTCGGACCCACCTTTCAAGACGCGGTCGACCTCGCCAGAGACTTCGTCTGGCAGTCGATTTTTCAAACCGAGCTTGGTCAGCAGTCGTTCTGCGGCCGGATTTACAAAGTTGACCTCACCCTCAATCGAGTAGGCGAGAACCGGATCCGGAAAAGCCGACAGGGTAATTTCCGTCATTTGGCGCGCTTGCAGGACCTGGTCGGTTGTTACCTGGCGATAGGCGCGCAACTTCGACGCCATTTTATTAAACGCTCCAGCTAACTGCCCGAGTTCGTCCTTGGATTGAACCGGAACAACTTGATCAAGGTTTCCCTCACCCAGCTCCTTGGAAACCGCGGTAAGCGTCTGAATCGGCCGGAGAATTGAGCGCTGCAAGCGAGAAGCGAAATAGAGGCAAGCGAGAATCCCGGCCACGACGACGAGAAAGATGTAACGGGTCGATTGATCGCTCAGGGCCCGGGCATTGCGGTCGGCCTGGAGCATATTCTCCTGGTTGATGCGGATGATCTCCTGGGCGGTGTCTTTGATCTTCGTTGCGGTCGGAAGTAGAGAGTTGAAATACGTCTCGCGCTTCGCCTGCAGATCCGTCATGCCGAAGAGCTGCTGAATCCGGGTAGTGTAACTGTTGAAGAGTGACTGCTCTGTGTCTGCCAGTTCCTTTTCTCCAGGCAGCGTGATGTTGTTCAGCTCAAGCTTAAGCGCATCGGCGAAGAGCGGCTGATTCTGGCTATACATTTCCCTCCCCCGCTGGTCTTCGCCCACCAACGTAAAGAAGGCCGCCGAATCCATGCGCTCGAGGGTCTCCTTCATCTGCTGGCCAGCCAGAACGCTCCGATAGTTTTCTCGCAGGATCACTTCGATCGCCCCGCCGAGATGTTTGAAAAGCACAACCGCGTACAGGCCGAGGAACACGAAAAGGCAGAAGATGGGAGCGAGGCCTAGTAAGATTCGCTTTTTCATTGATCACAGCGTGCATCCGGCCGGCAAAATTGCTAGCGGACTGCAATACTAAGCGGACCGCGTGCCACGAAATGGTCGTGCGCTGCAAGCGCGCTGCTACGAGTTACTTGCAAAGATCATGGTAGATTGTCGTCCTGGGCGGAGACTGGCAACTTGCGAGTTTCGAATTCGAGACCGCTCGCAAAATACGAGCAAGGGACGCGCTTCCGCCTTCGTCCCCCAGTCGCCCATGCACGTCACATGACGTTGTAGCACAGGTCTCAGCGCCGTTTTTCTGCCGGTCCGTCAGACCGGACCATTATTCAAACACTAACCCAGGGCTGGCGCCCTGGGCTATCAATATGTCGCGCCTCCGGCGCTAACAAAACGCCGGAGGATTCTGCTGCACTGAAGTTTAAGTTGACGCCACAGGCAGGGGCCGGACTTCGGCGCGACAAGTCTGCGCGTCCTGAATCTAGTTAGCCCTAAGGCGATAAATTCCGGTTTCATTGCCTGAGGCGACTACAGCTGGGTAACGGCCAGTTCCTGGGATTTAGCGAAACATTCTCCCAGTTTGCAGGGGCAGCAAGATGCCGAGCGATGATTTTGCCGCGCTATCAACTGACTAAGTGGTCGATCGCAGCAGCCGTTTTGGGTCCAATGCCATGGACCTCCATAAACTCCGCTGTCGACGCAGCGAAACACGCGCGCACTGTTCCGAACCGTTCAAGCAGCCGCTTGGCACGATCCGGACCAACGCCAGGCAGGCTCTGCAAGACGCGAAGTTGCCGACTTTTCTTCCGCTTCGCTTTGGCCTGCCGGTAAGGCGCATATCCTGGGTCGCGCAGGCGGACCAGCTGTGACCCGGTATAAAATATGAGCCGAGCGGATTCAGCAGCGTCCGTGGACCTGAACACGGGTACATCGAATATGAGCATGAGAGTTACCAGGGCCCCTTGCAGCGCCTCGCGCGACACACCAAGGCCGGACCATTCTGCGCTTGTCCCCTCGATAATATAAGCCGGTCGCAGATTTGACGTGGTCATCCGCCCAGCTTGCCCAAAAAGGCGGCCGTCGATTAATGATTGCGCGAAGTCAGTTGCGGT
>JBAUZZ010000633.1:0-4203 GCA_049585495.1 Chthoniobacterales bacterium
GGATCTAGGCCGCTTGCGAGATCTCTTCGAGCGCGAGATTATTGGTGCGCGGCCCGAAGACGCCGATCGAGATCATGACGACCACCATGGCGAAGGCGATGAAGGCGAACACGCCGGTCGTGCCGAAATTTTGCAGGAAGAAGGCGATCATGAAGCTCGTGAACACGGTCGAGACGCGGCTGAACGAATAGACGAAGCCGACCGCTCGGGCTCGGATGCGGGTGGGGAACAGCTCTGCCTGATAGGCCTGATAGGCATTGGACAGCAAGTTGTTGGTCGTCGTGATCAAGCTCCCGAGGATCACCATCAGTAGGGGCTCGGACATGCGCGCGAAGATCAGGCCGAATGTCGCCGTGCCGAGCGCGGCACTGACGATCTGCCATTTCCGCTCGATCTTGTCGGCGAACAGTCTGCAGATGAAGGGCCCCAAAGGGATAGATGAGCGCGATGATGAAGCCATATTGCAGGCTCTTGGTGAAGCTTGCACCCTGGGAGGCGAGGAGCTGCGGCACCCAGTTGGCGAAGCCGTAAAAGCCGATCGTCTGAAAGAAGTTGAAGATCGCCAGCATGATCGCCCGCTGCGCGTAGGGCGGCTTCCAGATTTCCGAGAAGCTTGCGTTGCCGACTTCCTCCACCGGGCGTCCCGGCCCAGGCAAGGGCTTCCCTGTCTCAGCAGCGATGCGCGTTTCGATCCCGGCCATCACCTTTTCGGCTTCGTCCACCTTGCCATGCTGGGCGAGCCAGCGCGGCGATTCGGGCACTTCGCGGCGAATCCACCAGACGAGAAGCGCGCCGATCACCGGCACCAGCACCACGATGCGCCAGCCCGAGATGCCAAATGGATGGAGCGGCACGAGTTGCCAGGCGAGGAACGTCCCGACGGGCGCTGCGAGGAACTGGATCGCCTGATTGATGGCGAAGGCCCGGCCGCGCAGCGCCTTCGGCATGAGCTCGCTCACATAGGCGTCGATGGTGATCAATTCGACGCCCACCCCCACACCGGTGACGAAGCGCCACAGATTGACGCCGAGGCGCGTCCGCTGGAAGGCCATGATGGCGGTTGCGGCGGCGTACCACAGAAGCGCGAAAGTGAAGATGGTACGCCGCCCATATCTGTCGGCAACCCAGCCGAACAGGATGGTTCCGACGAATAGTCCAGCGAACATTGCGGCGGCGAAGGTCGCCTGGTCGGTCAGGCCGAACAGCCCTTGATTCGATTCAAGGAAAATTTTGTCGCGAATGAGGCCAGGCGTGACATAGGCGGTCAGGAAGAGGTCGTAGATCTCGAAGAAGCCGCCAAGCGACAGCAGAACCAGAAGCCGCCACAGATAGGGTGATGATGGTAGCCGATCGAGACGTGCAGTGACAGCGGCCGCTTGAGCTAAAGACATGGTTTTCTCTCCGTTCGCGAGCCTGTTCCGGCCTCGTTTTTGTCTCCAGATCTTCAAAGACCTGGGTCAGAATTCGATCTATGCGTGCTTGGGTCTCAGGATCTTCGCTTGGCATCAGATTGTCTAGGCAGAGAAATGGCTAATCTCGAACCACGTCCTTAGCCTCTTTGTCAGTTCGCAGCCCAAGGAATACGGGTTGACGTAGCTGGCCGTCGCTAGTCCATTCCGTGAACTTAACTTGGGCGACCAGCACCGGCTCGACCCAATGGCATCGCTTCATGATTGCAGGCGTGATACCTTGCCCCCAGCGCCCTGCACTTTTCTCTGGCAAATTGACAAAGGGGGCACGTCGTCCGCTTGATCTTCTGCAGGCCGCCATACAGCGTCTCTAAAGCTTTTTCGGAGAAGCTGGTGCCGACTCTACCGGCGAAAAGAAGTCCGTCTGAACCATGGTAACCGACGAGCAACGAACCGAAGTACATGCGGCTGCCTTCGGGCGGCGTGAACGCCCATGCTGTGGCGAGCCCGTACGCGGGCCGCGGCTGGCGCCGATATACCATTACAGGGTTCAGGTATTACTTCCTTTCGGCCCAATGAGTTTTCCGTAACAGTGGATGTCGCCTTCGGAAAGGTTGTCGCTGCAACCGGCAGCATGCTAAAAGACTTCTGTGACCAACCCATCAGCTTATCTTGGCGAAGTCTGGACAGATTTCTTCGTCACAGCAGCCGGGGCCTCCGCTGCCTTAGTGGGTCTCGTCATTGTCGCCCTTTCGGTGAACTTGCGGCGAATCATCTCGAGACAGCAATTGCCGTCACTAGGGGCCGCGACCATCGGGGCGCTGGTCCTTATTCTGGTCAGCAGCATGGCAGCCCTGATCCATCAACCAATTGCAACACTTGCCATTGAGATACTCGTGTTCGCCATCTTCGTCTGGCTGCTCCAGTTTTGGTCCGCCCGGCAGATGATCGTTGCGTATATAGAATCGCGCAGGCCGCTGTTCGAATCAGTGATTACAATCGCAATCGGCCAAATACAGGTGATCCCATTTATTCTCGGAGGAATCTCGTTGTCCAAAGGTCATCACGCTGGTGCATATTGGATCGCCGCGGGAGTCATTGCCTCCTTCATTTGTTCCATCCTTAACGTATGGATACTCTTAGTCGAAATACTACGCTGACGGACACGGAACATCCTGAGCCCGGCGGTGCGCTCGACCAACTCCTCGCTAGAGACCATGATCAGAAGCAAGGTCACAGCGAGTAGCCAAAGTTTATCGATGAAATGCTCGGCAGAAAGGTCGACCCCTTCTTCGTTATCCGCCAGCTCGTCATTGACGATGAGACTGAATGGGACCGAGCTGGCCTGCTGAAACGCTTGTTTGATGGTTGTCCCCGGAATCAGCGGAACACTCTTAAAATAGGTAACGTTCAGCGACGCTTCGGGCATGTAAGTGGTGACAAGCACGGCGTCCTGTTCAGTCGTGACCTTGAAATCCAGCTCTGGGATTGGAAGCGATAAAGTCTGTCCTTTGCTTGTTCGTGAGAGGACAAGAAACGGACAATCGCCTTCGGTCGGGTGACGCAGAGTTCCTTTGGGTAGCATGAAAACCAAGGCATCAAAGGGAAACGGAATCGCCTCAAAGACCATGTCATCGGGAAGCTCTGTGCGCAGCGCGGCAGCCAGAAGTTCTCGCGAAACATAGTAGGCCGGCACGTCGTAGCGCAGAAGCAAAGCGGCTTGGCCATGGACTGCAGCCAGAGCTGGATTTGGCCTGGTCTGATGCTCGTGGATGCTGACGTAGTTCTGCATCGCGGCATTCGCAGAGGAAACGGCTAGCACCTTCTGAGGCCAGTAGTCGGCTGGCGCGTTAATGTGCCGCGGCGTCATCAGCTCCTCCGTTACGATATAGGAGACGCTCTTTGGTAGCACGCCAGCCTTGACCAAGGCGATGATTTCCGAGAGCCCTTCCATAGCTCTGGGATTTGCGATGCCGGCGTTCTGCAAGTTGTAGCCGGTGCCGGTTTTGGCAAAGACGTAAGCGCCAGCACTCGCGAGAATTCCCCACGAATAATATGCGGTCTTGTACTCCCAGAGGATGGGAATCACTCCCGGATTTCTCGTTTTGATCTGTTGGCTGATCGATACCAACTGGGCTAGATCCGCCGGCGGGGGACCGACCAAAAGATTCTTGTTATAAATTAGAGTGACCGTCTCGAGGCCAATTGGATATCCCCAAATGCATCCGTGTTCTTTTTTATGGGTGCCGTTCCCGGTTGTCAAACTGTACCGGGGCCCTCTGATCCAGAGCACCGGTTTTCATTCAGTTATAATGAATCGCCAACTCCGAGTTTCAGCATTTCTGCTGCTCATGACCCAGCCAGACGCCATGAGGCAACTTCTGCGTCCTGCTATCGCGCCTCGCTGCGCTTCAGCACGTTGTCGCCCTCGAGCTTACTTGAAGAGGCGGTAGTGGCGATTGAGAACCGTGCAGGCCCTAAATCCTACGCCAACTCTTCGCAAATCCTGTTCCCATCTGCCAGATGGGGTTAATAAGACGCTTACGGTGAATCGGCTATCGGCGAGTTCAAGAGCAGGTAGGCACGGTTTTCTTGACCATCCACGGATTCAATTTGGCTAGAGCGATCTAACAGCCGTGGAAAGAATTGGTAAAATCTAAAAATGCGAGTGGAATTTACCCGCGCCTTCATCCTTCATATAAGAGACTCTTGTGTCGCTCGATTCTAAAGGTTGAACCGATTGTTAACTGCTTTTGTGCGACGCTTTATCCTGCGACATGGTTTTAAATCGGGG
>JBAUZZ010000634.1:0-21962 GCA_049585495.1 Chthoniobacterales bacterium
ACCACCCGGAATTTGGCTACTACGCTTCGGACAGAATTCGGATTGGTCGGAAAGGCGATTTTTACACGAACGTGAGTGTGGGCGCGCTCTTTGGCGATATCCTCATGCGACAAATCCAGGAGATGGCCGTCGCCCTGGGATCGCCGGCCCGTTTTGTAATTCTCGAGCAGGGCGCAGAAAACGGACAGCTTGCCTGCGATATCCTGGATGCCCTCGAGCGCGCAGACGCCAGTTCAGCTTCTCAATTTGAATACGTCATCGTCGAGCCGCTTTCTGCCAACCGAAGGAAACAGGAAAAGTTACTGGAGAAAAAGAAGACACGGGTTTTCTGGGCGGACGATCTGGCCCAGGTGCCACCGTTTACCGGAGTCATTCTTACGCATGAGCTGCTGGACTCTTTCCCGGTCCACCTCATAGAATTCAACGGGAGTCGGTGGGAAGAAGTCGTCGTTGGGTTAGAGGCGGATACATTTATATTTTCTTTTCGGCCGATCCGGGACGAACGATTGAGCCATCATCTGCTAAAACTCCCGACTCCAGTTAAGGCGCCGTACCGCACCGAGGTAAATCTCTCGGCCCAGGATTGGATTCGATGCGCAGGAACTCTGCTTCAACGTGGCTTCCTCCTCATCGTAGACTACGGATTCAGCCGCGACGAGTACTACGCACCGCTCCGAACGGAGGGGACGCTGGTTTGTTACCGCAAACATCAGCGCACCACAAACCCGATAACAGGCGTCGGCGAGTGCGATATTACCGCGCACCTCGATTTTACCTCCCTGGTCGAGGCCGCAGGCAAGACGGGGTTATGTCTCGGCAGTTTCACCGATCAACATCATTTCATGGTCGGCGCTGCGGAAACCCAACTTCGTCTTCTGGAGGCGCAGGTCGCAAGATCGGATCTCGCAAAAGCCCAGGCCGATTTCCTTCGCACGTACCAAACATTGATGCATCCGGCCAACTTGGGCCTGGCCTTCAAATTTCTGCTGCTTACGAAGAATGTTGAACTAAAAGAGCCACTGAGTGGATTTCGATATGCGCCGGATCCCAGGCGCGGGCTAGGGTTGCCTTAGCGTAGTTGTCGGCACATCTTATGCCCTTAGCCTGCGTCGCTCACGCATCTTCAGAGATTCGTGAGCGACGCAGGCTTCAATGATACGCCAGATTTTATTCCCGCTTGCCCTGCTTCTATCCGCCTGCAGCTCGATGACCTCGACAACAGTTGATCGGCGCGATTTTGGTGTCGATAGCTGTTTTCCGAGATCAAACGAGATCCAGATTGCCGAGGAACACGCGCGGCGCTACTGGCGGAAGAATGCGGCCCGGGTCGGTCCTGAACCACGTTATCTCGCGGTGGAAACTTCCTGCATACCCGGTACGCAGCTCAATGCGGAGTTCTCGGCTAAGCTGGATCGCTCGGAGACTACCGGCTCGTTTTTCGCCCAATCGGGAATCGATGATTATCCTATGGTAGTCTACGGCGTGATGCTTTTTGATACCGAGACCGATCGAATTGTTGGACGACAAGGATACGTTTTCGTCGATCTGCCGGCTCGGGAAGAAGTGGTTCGAATTGGTGATCAAATGGCCCGATACATCGGAGTGGGCGGCTAGCCCGCAAATCTCACACGCCATATGCAGCCGCACGCTTATTGCGGGCCCCGAAGATTTTCGAGAGACTGGCCGACGGGTCAAGTTTCTTTCGCCATCCCTGCTTTGAGCAGAAAACATGTGCCGAAGAAGCTTTTCTCGCCTCCTTTGAGATCCAGATCCCGAGACTGGACGAAGAAATAATGCGTAGCGAGAATGGTAACTGGTGTGACAGACAACGTAGTTTTCAGTTTTGCATTGTGTTTGCTCGCGGCGGCTGTGCCCGATCGCTGCACAGATCCTGGTCCATCGGAGATGCATCGGGCCGAAATACAGATGCGGCCCGCGATCGAACAGATCGCCACGCCCACGCCCCCGGTAGTTACAACTCCTGCGGCGGTTCCTGCACCGACTCGAACTCCGGCGGTGGAACCGAAACGCAGGCCGGCACCCGAGCGTAAGCCGGCGTCGAGGCACCGGGCCGCGCCGACGCCCAAGCCAGCTCACCGTCAACCGCAAGCACCCGGCGTCATTCCCGGTATGCCCGGAGAAAACCTATAATGGACTGCTTTTCGACCGATTCATCTTAGGCCAGGACGAGAGGATCCCTCCGAGTCCCCCACCTCTTCCTCGCAGATGTCCGTGGATATGCCAGTGCACGTGCGGCCGGGCGAATGTCACCGGGGAGAATACCTCGGCCAGGAGGATCAAGGACAAAATCACTGTTAGGTGCGGCCTCGGTCTCCTGGGGAACCCGGGGTCCGAGACCATATTTGTCAGGTTCTCGCGGGGGGTATGCATCATCAAATTTGCCCCGTTCGTGACGCAAAATCGCCACCCCGGTTACAGGCAGAACGGTATTCCATCGCTCTTCACTACCTGCCTACCTAGCAGGTTGTGCGAATGAAATGAACCAAATTTCTGAAGATTGCCTTGGAGGGCGGCGCTCCGTCGCCGCCGAATTTTGCAATTTGGGCTAAGAGAACTGAGCCCAGGGCGCCTTCGCAAGCTACGGCGCGCCCGAGCGGTGTTGAGCATTTGCATTTCACAATCAATGGCCGCGACGAAGCCTTCGGGTCATGCTGGCGAGATCGGCTTGCCTCCTCGGAAGCAAATTCGCCGGCAAGGCACCGGCCAAATATGCGCTGGCTTTCCTGCACACCGAAACCGACAGGAACGATCTGACCTACTTTATAATTCATCAGGCAACCGTTATCCGCCGAGCAATCCAGGGGCTGCACGTCTACATTGAGCGAAAGGCGCAGGAACTGGCCTCTATCGAAGCCGTCTTAAAATCTGGTGCTGATCTGAATCATCGTCAGGAAGCGCTGATTATTCACGCCTTACGAAACGCGGGGACCCGTTATAGGATCGAGGCTCACTGTAAAAGTCAAAGCATCGCCTACGAGACGGCCCGCGGAGATTTGGTTAGACTGGCCGAAATCGGGTGGCTTGAAATGCACAAAACAGGTAAAGCTTTTGTATTTTACGCGCCGGCTAACCTCTCCTCGAGGATTAAAGCACACTGCCAAAGGACAGGAGCGGCTCGCTCAAATTTTAACGGCACTATTCCGGCACCGAAGTATTTTTACTCCCAGTGACTTGCGGCGCCCAATCGCCCGAAGATCCTTTACCAGACTTGATTGGTGCCGGAGAGGGGACTCGAACCCCTAAGGATTGCTCCACCAGATCCTAAGTCTGGCGCGTCTGCCAATTTCGCCACCCCGGCCCCAGCGCAATGCCAACAATGCCACCAGCGTCGTCAATGCCAACAATTTTGTTGCGAGGGCGCATCCACGATAACCCAGCGACGAGATCGTGCGTCTGGGACATTTAATCTGTCATGAGAAAAGTTTTCCTGATTGTTGCTCTCGTTGTTGGCATTGTCGATGGATCGTTAAAGGCTTACCTTTAACGATCCATGTCTGACTCCTTTGTTCACCTGCATCTTCACACCGAATACTCCCTGCTCGACGGCGCGATCCGGATCCCGGACTTGATGAAAAAGGCGGCCGAGTTTGGCATGCCGGCTGTAGCTATCACGGATCATGGGAACATGTATGGGGCGATCGAATTTTATCAGGGAGCATTGAAGGCCGGGATCAAACCGATCATCGGGTGCGAAGTTTACATGGCCCCCGGCTCAATGTTTGATAAAAGCGCATCCTCTGCACGGGACGCCGCATTCCACTTTACGCTGTTGGCCAAAGATTTTGCCGGATACACCAACCTTGTAAAACTGGTCTCCGCCGCCCATCTTGAAGGGTTTCATTACAAGCCCCGAATCGACAAGGAGTTGCTGGCCAGGCATTCCCGCGGGCTCATTGGCATGAGCGCGTGCCTCAAGGGTGAGATCAACGTCGCGATCCTGGCCGGAGATTTAAAGCGCGCGGAGCGGAGCGTTGGCGAGTTTGTCGACATTTTCGGAAAAGATGATTTTTATCTAGAGCTGCACGATCACGGGATCGAGGCGCAACACGTTTGTAATCAGGCCCTTTACCAGATCTCCAAGAAACTTGGAACCGCGGTTGTGGCCGCGAATGATGTGCATTTCCTGGAACGATCCCACCACGAAGCTCACGACGTCATGATCTGCATTGGTACGGCTGCCATGGTTCAAGATGAACGCCGAATGCACTACCCGACCGAGGTCTATTTTAAGTCGGCTCCAGAAATGCAGACTCTGTTTAACGAGGTGCCCGAGGCTCTTCAAAACACGCTCAAGATCGCTGAATCATGTAATCTGAAGCTGGATTTCAATGTTTCCAAGTACCCGGGTTATGAGCCGCCACCCGGTAAGACCGGCGAGGTATACCTGCGAGAACTTTGTTACGATGGCTTGCGGCGCCGTTATGGGGATCGAGCCGAAAGCGACGAAGAATTGCGGAACCGGCTTGATTACGAATTATCGGTTTTGGAAAAGACGGGATTCACCAGCTATTTCCTGATCGTCTGGGACTTCATCCATTACGCCAAGCAGCACGGCATTCCCGTTGGACCCGGTCGCGGGTCGGCAGCTGGCTCGCTGGCGGCTTATGTGCTCGAGATTACGGACTTGGACCCTCTTCGATTTGGCCTGATCTTCGAACGGTTTTTGAATCCGGATCGCGTCAGCCCTCCCGACATTGACGTCGACTTTTGCCAGAACCGGCGCGGAGAAGTTATCGATTACGTTCGGGGCAAATATGGGCAGCGAGCCGTTTCCCAGATCATCACTTTCGGCACGCTGGGAGCGAAGAGCGTCGTTCGAGACGTGGGGCGCGTCATGGGTCTGAGCTACTCGGATGCCGACCGGATCGCCAAGATGATTCCCAATGAACTGGCAATCACGCTCCAGGGAGCAGTCGAAAAGAATCCGGAATTGAGACGTGCGCTCGAAGTCGAGGAGAGCACCCGACAACTCTGGGAATACGCCACGGTCCTCGAAGGACTGACTCGCAATGCCGGCATTCACGCGGCCGGCGTCGTCATCGGCGACCGCCCCCTGGACGAGTACATCCCGCTCTGCCGCGGCAGCGACAATGAAGTGATCACGCAATACGCCATGGGTCCTTTGACCGACCTGGGGATGCTGAAAATGGATTTCCTGGGCCTGAAAACTCTGACCGTGATTCAGGATGCAGTGAACCTCATTCGTCAGAACCAGCCTGGATTTGTCATCGATCAGATCCCGCTGGATGACAAAGCCACGTTCGAACTGTTGAACCGGGGCGAGACCATCGGCGTTTTTCAATTGGAGTCAGGAGGAATGGTCAACCTCTGCAAGCAGTTCGATGTCGGCAGCATTGACGACATCATTGCGCTAATCGCTCTGTATCGGCCCGGCCCAATGGAACTCATCCCGGATTTCATCAAGCGCAAGAAAGGACTGACTAAGATCAGGTACGAGCACCCCCTGCTTAAAGAAGTCTGTGCCGACACCTATGGTATCATGATCTATCAGGAACAGGTGCAGCGTGCGGCCAACGTACTGGCCGGCTACACGCTCGGGCAGGCGGATCTTCTCCGCCGCGCAATGGGCAAGAAAGACAGGGGGAAGATGGCCAAGGAACGCGTGAATTTTATCGAGGGGTGTAAACGCGTTAACAACATCGACGAAAGAAAGGCGAACGCGATCTTCGACCTTTTGGAAAAGTTTGCCGGTTACGGGTTCAACAAAAGCCACAGTGCCGCCTATGGCCTGATCAGCTATCAGACCGCTTATCTTAAGGCCAACTATACCGTCGAGTTCATGGCCGGGTTACTCAGCAACGAGGTCAATAATACGGAGAAAATTGCTGTCCTGGTTTCGGAGTGCCAACGGCTGGGAATCACCATTTTGCCGCCGGACGTGAATCGGAGTCAGCTGAAGTTCGTTCCAGAGACGACCGATGACGTTCGCGGGATCCGATACGGCCTCGCCGCCATCAAGAACATCGGCGAAAGCGCCATGCAAGCCGCCATCGAGGAGCGGGTTCGTAATGGTTCCTTTAAATCGCTCGAAGACTATTGCGCACGCCTCGATTCACGCTCAGTGAATCGCAAGATCCTGGAAAACCTCATTCGCGCTGGTGCGTTCGATTTCATTGGGAAGGATCGTGCCGAGCTCTTCGCGCGCATCGACCAGTCGCTAGCGGCCGGTGTGGCTGTCCAAAAGGATCGTAACAGCGGTCAGGTATCTCTTTTTGGAGAATTGGATTTAGCTCCGGCGCGGAAATCCAACGGCGATGTCATTTCGTTTACCCCTTGGAGTGTAGGCGAGAAGCTTGCCTTTGAGAAAGAGTTGCTGGGATTCTACGTGACCGGGCACCCGCTTGATGCCTACCGCGATCTTATCGAGAGTGGCGAGTACCTGGCAATTAGTGAGTTAGCAAACCGTGAAGATAAAAGCGTCGTCAAGGTGGCGGGTTCGATCTCGGCGGTCGATCGAAAGTTTGCTCGGAAAGATGGGAAACCGTTCGCCGTGGTCACAATGGAGGACTTCAGCGGTCAGGTTGAGGTAATGGTGTGGAGTGACACCTATAGCAGGTCTGCCCAGGAGATCGACAAGGGAAAGATCGTGGCGGTAACGGCCAAACTGGATCGGCGCGAAGACAACCCTCGCCTGGTTGCCAATGAGATCGGCCCACTCACCCGCGGAGAAAAAGTCGCCCCGCTCACGATCGATATTCCGATGGAAAAGGCTGGCGAAGAACGGCTTGTTGCGATCCGCTCCCTGGCCCAGCAGTACCCCGGACCTCAGCCGTTGTTGCTCCGGTTCCGTACTGCCGACGGCCAGGTACTGAAGCTGAAAGCTAGCGGAGACTATTCCGTTCGAGACGATACTGCGTTTCGCGCGAAACTAGCAGAGTTGCTGGCTTGAGAGAATTTCAAGGGCGTGACATGCGCCCGTTGCAAAACCCCGATTCGGCGCTAAACTCTGGGTTCCCTTCGGCTGGTTATGACGCCTTTTAATCGCGAGATGAAGTTATTCACGGGCACGGCTCACCGCGAGCTGGCCCTGAAGATCTGCAAGTCCATTGGCGCCCCGCTCGGTAACGCCATTGTCAGCTCTTTTCCCGATGGGGAAACACTCGTCAAAATTGATGAGAACATTCGCGGTCGCGACGTTTACATCGTTCAGCCGACCTGCCCGCCGACGAATCAGAACTTGATGGAACTGCTGATTTTCATCGACGCCGCCCGGCGGGCCAGCGCTTACCGGATCACGGCGGCCATCCCCTACTTCGGCTACGCCCGTCAGGATCGAAAAGATCAGCCTCGCGTGCCAATCACAGCCAAACTCGTGGCCAATCTCCTGGCTGCCGCTGGCGCGGACCGCATCTTGACCATCGATCTTCATGCCCAGCAGATCCAAGGATTCTTTGATATTCCAGTCGACCACCTCTACGCAGCTCCTGTTCTGATCCGCTACATACAGCAAAAGCGTCTGGATAACCTGGTTATCGTCTCCCCTGATGTGGGTGGCTTGAAACTTGCCTCGGCTTACGCCGAAGCTCTCAAGGCCACACTGGCGATCGTAGGCAAGCGCAGAGTCAGTCCGACCGAGACCGAGGCCTTGAGTGTTATTGGTGACGTTCAGGGCAAGAACGTCTTGCTCGTGGACGACCTCACCGAAACTGCGGGGACCCTAACGAGCGCCGCGGCGCTCCTGAAAAAACAGGGCGCGAAGGATATCTATGCAGGTGTATCGCACGCCGTATTTACCGACATCGCTCACGAACGCCTGAAAAAGTCGGAGATTTTGGAACTCATTACCACGGACACGACTCCTGTCCGCCTGCACCCGGAATGCCGGATCACGGTTCTGTCTGTTGCGGAATTGCTCGGCGAGGGGATTCGGCGAATTTACTCGAATGAATCGGTAAGTTCGCTTTTTGAAATTAATCCTGAACAGTAACTATTATGGCGCAACAAGCTAAATTGACCGCGCAAAGACGAACACACGCGGGCCGCAACGCAATCAAGAAGATTAAGGCTGAGGGTCTGGTACCCGCAGTGATTTACGGAGCTAAGCAGGACACGATTAAGCTGCAGGTTCCCGGACGCGAGCTTTCTGAAGTTTTCTCCCGCGCCGCTGGAGAGAACATCCTCGTCCAATTGGAAATTCTCGATGGCGATGATAAAACCAATACGTTGGCGCTAATCCAGGAGGTCCAACACCATCCATTAAAGAAGGATATCCTCCATGTCGACTTTCAGGCAATCTCCGCGACGGAAAAAATGATCGCCGAGGTGGCAATCGTAGCTGTCGGAGAAGCCGTTGGGGTCAGAACCTACGGCGGACTGCTTGAGCATATCCTTCGGAGCTTTGAGGTTGAGTGCTATCCAAAAGACCTTCCGGAGGTCATTGAAGTGGACGTGTCGAACCTCAACGTCGGTGACTCTTTGCATGTCAAGGACCTGCCTCTTCCCGAAGGTGTTGTAGCGGTGACAGACGCCGAACAAACGGTGGTCGCCGTGGTCGAGCCTCGCGTCGAAGCCGAAGAGCCGGTCGCGGCTGAAGCGGTTACCGCTCCAGAGGTCATCACCGAGAAAAAAGAAGAAGAGCCCAAGCCGGAGAGTTCTCAAGCCTAAGCTCGAATGGGCGATCTGCGTCTCGTCGCTGGCCTCGGAAATCCCGGATCAGAGTATTCCAATACGCGGCACAATGTTGGATTCATGGTCCTCGACTGTTTAGCGAAAAGGCAGCAGGTGAAGTTTTTTGGATCGTCTTCCTGGAAGTCCCAGTACGCGAAATGGAATGACATCATCCTGTTAAAGCCCTGGACCTACATGAACCGCAGCGGCGACGCCATCGGACCAGTCGCGCTGTATCTCAAGATTCTGCCGCAAGAGATCTTGGTCGTGGTTGATGACGTAGCCCTGCCGCTAGGCCGGCTCCGCCTCCGGCAGTCCGGGAGCGATGGCGGACACAACGGGCTGAAATCAATTATCGATCATCTCGGCGAAGACTTCCTTCGTCTCCGCGTCGGAATCGGCGCGACGACGGACAGCGGGGAGCTGGTAGAACACGTGCTGGGTTCCTTCTTCCCCTCAGAGCAAAAAAACGTCCAGGCTGCAATCGAACGCGCCGTCGCGGCAATTGAGCACGTGGTCCAAAACGGAGTCGCCTCCGCCATGAATGTTTATAATCGAGCAGAATAACATTGATACATTATGAAACACCGTTATGAATGCCTGATGGCTCTCGATACCCGGGGCCGGGAGGATAGTGTGAAAGAAATTCTTGAACGTCTGGAATCGGAGTTCGCCAGCGAGGGCGCTGAGGTCGAGCAGGTCCAGAAAATGGACAAGCGCCAGCTAACCTATGCCCCGCGTCATATCGAGTCGGCCTACTATGTAAATTTTGTCTTTCAGGCTGAACCCTCGCTTATCACAAAGCTTCGGGGTAAATTCAAACTCGATCCGGTAGTATTTCTCCAGCATTACCAGCAGCTTCCGGCCAAAACCGGGGCGCGAACTTCCTAAAGAAATTCAGGCTTATGGCAAATCTGAACCGCGTCCTCCTCATTGGAAATCTCACCAGGGATCCGGAAATCCGGTACACGCCCAAAGGGACAGCCGTCGCCGATATCGGCCTCGCCGTCAATCGCGTCTTGAACACTGAGGAAGGGGAACGCCGCGAGGAGGTTACCTATGTGGACGTGGTGTTGTGGGGCCGGCTGGCCGAAATCGCCGAACAGTATCTCAAGAAAGGCCGGCCTGTTTTCATCGAGGGCCGCCTCCAGCTCGATACCTGGGACGATAAGCAGACCGGCCAGAAGCGCTCCAGGTTGCGGGTTGTCGCTGAGAGCTTACAATTGCTCGGGAGCCGGCCCGAGTCGGAAGGTGCTGTTTCTCCTGCGACGCCGCGTCGCCCCAGTCCCGCTGCGCCAGCGCCCCGGCCTCAACCGAAGGATCCAGACCTGGACGCCGAGCCGGACGATATACCGTTCTAACTAGAGATCCTTCACGAACGCAAGCGTATATGCATTCTGCGGGTCGATATCAACCGTGATAACGTTCAAGCCACGCAGGATCTTATACATGTCAGTCCATCGTTGAGGATCAAACTTCCCCACTATCGCACCGGACGGATCGGGACCGTAAACAAACTCGCCTTCTTTGAGGGCCTGCCAGCTGAAAATCATCCGCTTTAGATCCATTTCGGGATTAAGGGCGGCGATTTCTATGTTGGCCGCACTTGGGTCTTTTATGTAATCCCGCCAGCCGCGAACTGAGGCAGCCACAAAACTGCGCACGATTTCCGGATTCTCAGTGAGGTACTTCCGGGTGGTGAAGATGACACGGTAGGGTGCGTATCCCGTATCCTTGATCAACCAGATTTTCGGTTTCGCAGCTTCGGCTTCCTCGACGAAGAACGGCTCCGCAGTAACGAAGACCTGCTGGATGTAGCGCGGTTCCCGAAGAAAGGTATCTACCGAGAAGGCAACTGGTACCTCTTTGACGTGCACGAGATTGAATTTTTGGGCCAGAAACTGAAACCAGATTGAGCTCGGGGCCACGGCGACGGCGCGGCCGTCCAGATCCTTGAAACTCATCGCCGGGTCATCCTCATGCAACATGATCGCCTGTGGATCCTGCTGCATTGTTGCTCCGACTGCGATCAAATCCAGGCCACGCGAAATATCGACAAGGACCTGATCCGATCCGGCCAAACCAGATTCTCCGGCCCCCGTCGAGACGAGTTCCGTGGTAGACTTGTTCGGTCTGCCGGGGACGATGGTTACTTCAAGCCCTTCCGCTCTGTAGTACCCGCGTACGAGTGCGTTGTAAAAGCCGCCATGCTCCGGTTCCGGGTACCAGTCGGTCAGCAAGCGAACCGGGATTAGTTTCGCGCCAGGGGAAGTTGGTTGACCGTAGCTGTCATCCAATGAAATAGTCGCGAGAAGCAGACAAAAGCCCAGACGCAGCATCGCCTCGATGCGCGTACCCGCCACTATCCCTGAAACAGGAGTCTCGCCGGATCTTCGATGCATTCCTTAACCCGCACCAAAAAAGTTACTGCTTCTCTTCCGTCCACGACCCGGTGGTCGTAGCTGAGCGCCAAGTACATCATCGGCCGAATCTCGACTTTTTCTCCGACCGCTACAGGCCGATTTTGAATCTTGTGCATGCCGAGGATCCCGCTCTGGGGCGGGTTCAAAATCGGTGTGCTCAAAAGCGAGCCATAGATACCGCCGTTCGTGATGGTAAAAACTCCGCCTGTCAAATCATCCAGTTGAAGTTTGCCGTCGCGGGCTTTGGTCGCAAAGGCAGCCACATCCTTCTCGAGTTCCGCGAATTTCTTCTTATCGGCGTCGCGGATCACGGGAACCACCAACCCGCGTTCGGTCCCGACTGCAACCCCGATATCGTAGTAGTGATTCTCGACCAGATCATCCCCGTCGATTCGAGCGTTCATTGCGGAGACGGCCTGTAGTGCATCGACGACAGCTTTAATAAAAAACGACATAAACCCAATCTTTACCGCGTGCCGCTTTTGGAAATCTTCCTGATATTTCGTTCGGAGTGCCATCACCACTGACATGTCGCACTCGTTGAAGGTGGTCAGCATCGCAGCGTTCTGCTGGGCCATGACCAGCTGCGCGGCAATCTTCTTGCGTAGAGGCGTCAGCTTCCGTCGAGTAGAACGCAGCCCTGTATCGACAGCTGCTTTTGGGCTGACTGGCGCGGGGGCAGGAGCCTCGGATATTGCAGAGGGCGCCGGTCCCGTTGCGCGTCTTTCCAGATACTCAACGACGTCAGCCTTCGTCACCTGACCGTGCTTGCCCGTTCCGGAAATCTCGTGAACGGGCACCTTTGCTTCCTCGGTAAGTCGTCGGACAGCCGGCGAAAGCGTTTCGTTTTTCGCTGGCGAAGCTTCTACCGGGCCAGGGGGCGGCGCTTGAACGACACCAGGTCGCGACGTTGGCTTGGTCTCTGGGGACTTCGAATCAGCCGCCGACTCCACAACTTTCGCCGTTTCATCGATCATGCCGACGATCTGCCCGATCTTGACCTCCTGCCCCGCCTCCACCTGAATCGAAATCGTACCGGAACCTGGAGCCGGTACATCTGTCGAAATTTTGTCGGTCTCCAAGCCAAAGAGCAGTTCCCCATCCTTCACGAATTCGCCATTCCGCTTATGCCATACCGACAAAACACCGGAGGTGATCGACTCACCGACCGCAGGGATTTTTACCTCGATGCTCATAAGGTGTAAGCCTGTTGGACAAGTTCCTTCTGCTGACTGTCGTGCCAGGCTTTTGACCCCACGGCCGGACTGGCCGCAGCCGGTCTTCCCGCGTATGAGATCGACTCTCCAGTCACGCGACGCAAAAACGGCGCGATGTAAGTCCAAGCGCCCATATTGCGCGGCTCTTCCTGACACCAGATCCATTTTGTAGCGTTCCGGAACGGGAGAATCGTCGCTTCAAGCGCCTCCAAATTCAGCGGATAGAGCTGCTCGACCCGCACTAAAGCAGCATCCTTTGCTTGGTTCGCTTCCTGGTGCGCCAATAGATCATAGTAGACTTTTCCGGTGCAAAAGATCAGCCGGTCGATCTTAGCCGGATCGACGACCGAGGCCGGTCCGATCACCTGCTGAAAACTCGCTTCGGTGAAGTCCGCGATTTGGGAACAGGCCCGCTCATTTCTCAGGAGCGACTTCGGCGTCATGAGAATCAACGGTTTGCGAAAGTCGCGCTTCACTTGGCGCCGCAGGACGTGAAAATACTGCGCCGGAGTCGTGAGGTAACACACCTGCATATTATCTTCTGCGCAAAGCTGTAGAAACCGCTCCAACCGGGCACTGGAGTGCTCTGGACCTTGTCCCTCATAACCGTGCGGCAGCAACAGGACGATCCCACTCGGTCGTTGCCATTTGGATTCTGAGCCAGCAATGAATTGGTCGATCACGACCTGCGCCCCGTTGGCAAAGTCACCGAATTGTGCTTCCCACAGACAGAGCATTTGCGGGTAATCGAGCGAATAACCGTAGTCAAACCCGAGAACGGCAGCCTCGGATAACATACTGTTATAAACGCAGAACCGGGCCTGCTGTGGCGTTATGTTCGCGAGCGGGATATATCTTTGCCATTTCTCTACATCGAAGAGCACGGCATGGCGTTGGCTGAACGTCCCGCGCCGGCTGTCCTGACCAGAGAGCCGAACCGGAATTCCTTCAACCATTAGAGAACCAAGGGCGAGCGCCTCACCAAATGACCAGTCATAAGGTCCGCCATCTGCGTGGATCTTCCGGCGCCGGTCTAGGAGCATTCGTTTAATCTGCGGCTGGACCCGAAAGCCTTCCGGAACCTGCGTGATACGATCCGCGATCAGGTCGACTGTCTCTTTTGTGATCTTGGTTTCCGGTTCCTGATGACTGTATGGCGGTTGAAAAATCCCCGTGGATTCTTCGAGGCTGCGATGAAAATCCTTTTTGGATATCACCTCGGTGGTTTGTATCTCGCTATGCGCGGTTTCCAGTCTGCCCCTGAATTCGCGCTCCAGATTTTCTGCTTCTTCAGCGCTCAAGACGCCGGACTGCAACAGGCGGTCCTTGAAAATCTTCGTAACCGGCGGATGGGATTGGATTTTCTTATAAAGTTTCGGCTGGGTGAAACTTGGCTCGTCGGTCTCGTTGTGCCCGTATCTTCGGTAGCAATACATGTCGATTACGACATCCCCGGCGAAGCACTGTCGAAAATCGAGCGCGGTCTGGGCCACGTATGCGACCGCCAGAGGATCATCGCCGTTGACATGGAAGATCGGGGCTTCGATCATTTTAGCGACGTCTGTACAGTAAGTTGTGGACCGTGCA
Organism: Chthoniobacterales bacterium; assembly: GCA_049585495.1. Classification (GTDB taxonomy): domain Bacteria; phylum Verrucomicrobiota; class Verrucomicrobiia; order Chthoniobacterales; family JAFAMB01; genus JBAUZZ01. The sequence continues at coordinate 13,877 of JBAUZZ010000634.1, forward strand.
TCAGCGGGCAGCGTTGTGAACCCGATCTGGTTGTTGACAATGACATGAATGGTCCCGCCGGTCTCGTAGCCGGGAAGCTGAGAAAGGTTTAACACCTCCGCGACGATTCCTTGACCGGCAAAAGCCGCGTCTCCGTGGAGCAACAGAGGCAGAACCTTCTTTCGCTCTTCGGTGTCCTCGAGAATGCGCTGGCGTGCCCGAGCTTTTCCTTCGACGACTGGGTCGACTATCTCCAGGTGGCTCGGATTTGCCGCCAACCTGATCGCGACTTCCGCACCGCTCTCCGTTTTGCGCACACTCTCGTAGCCGAGGTGATACTTAACGTCACCATCGCCTGCGACCAAGTCGGGAATGTAATTCTCCGAGAACTCCTTGAATATGACGTTGTATGACTTCTTGAGGAAGTTCGCCAGAACCGTGAGACGCCCTCGATGCGACATGCCAAAAACGATTTCCTGAATTCCCAAGGCCGGACAGCCTTGGAGAAGTGTCTCCAGAATGACCATCAGACTTTCGCCACCCTGAAGAGAAAACCGCTTTTGACCCAGGAACTTGCTGTGAACAAACTGTTCGAAGGTCTCTGCCTCCATCAGCCATCTAAGATATTGCTTCTGGAGACTCGCCTCTGGTGGCGGTAGAGACACGCGCCGTTCGATTCGCTCGCGGACCCAGTCGCGGATCCTCTCGTTCTGGATGTGCATGAACTCCACCCCGATGGTGTCGCTGTACATAGCCTGGAGATCCTGGATCAACTCCCCAAGCGATAGCTGCCGGGCCTTCTGGAAATAGCGAGACGAAACCATCGTTTCCAACGGCACCTCGTCCAGCCCCAACTCCCGCAGGCTCAATGCCGGCTGCTCCGGCCGCGAATCCGAAAGCGGATCAATTTTTGCCTGAGTATGTCCCAGGATCCGGTAGTTGTAGATCAAGCCGTCAACCCGCTCGAGGAGCTGCTCTGAGGCCTCTGTCGCCGGGGCAATCGTCACCTGCCCGTTTCTTCCAGGCGAAAGGCCTAGTTCAAAGCCTTCAAAAAACGCCGACCAACTCGAATCAACTGATGTCGGATCTTGCTTCCAACGCTGGTAGTACTCGTCTAGAAGATCGGCATTCCAATCGTTCAAATACGAAGTTCTCATGATTTCGCTCAGAAAGAGCTGTGGATCGGAAAATTAGACGAACTTCTCCGCTCCCCCAACGGATTATATCACATTTTTTGGCAATTCCGTCGGTTTGACACGATTCCACAGCAGCGATACGAAAATGGGCTAAAGTGCTGACTTTGCGATGAGAACCGGTGGAGTGATCCTTGGAACTGCATGATTGAAGTTGAAAAACTGACGAAAAGGTATGCTGGTCTCACCGCGATCGACAATCTCAGCTTCGAAGTGGGTAAAGGGGAGATTGTTGGATTCCTTGGACCAAACGGCGCGGGAAAAACTACGACAATGCGTGTTCTGTCAAGCTACCTGCCCGCCACTTCCGGCCGAGCAGCGATTGCTGGCTACGACATCTTCCGAGACTCGCTTAAAGCTCGGGCGCACCTTGGGTATCTACCGGAGAACGTTCCGCTGTATACCGATATGCGCGTCAATGAATATCTCCGTTTCCGGGGTGCGTTGAAGGGCCTGAGCGGAGGAAAGCTGAAAACTCGCGTCGGAGTTGTCAATGAGCTCTGCGATCTGAAACTGGTCGAAAGTAAACTTATCGGAAACCTCTCCAAAGGTTTTAAGCAACGGGTCGGTCTCGCTGAAGCCATGGTTCACGAGCCGGATCTCCTTATCCTCGATGAGCCTACAATTGGCCTGGATCCGAATCAGATTCGCCAGGTGCGAGAGCTGATCAAATCCCTGGGACAGCGCCACACCATCCTCTTGTCGACGCATATTCTATCCGAGGTCGAGGTTACGTGTTCTCGCGTTATCATTATTAATCGCGGGCGCATCGAGGCCTCCGATACTCCAGAGAACCTGGTCCGCCAGCTTCGGACCTCAGGAGTGGTTCGACTCGAGGTTAAGACGGGAGAGGACGACCCAGTTCAGTGCCTCGACAACATCCCCGGGGTGAAGGAGGTTCATGTGACCGAAGAGGATGGCTGGCGAAACTGCGCTATCCGGATTGAGGCTAATACCGACTTGCGCGAGGAAATCTATCGGCTCGCCGTCGAGCGAAATTGGACGGTGCGCGAACTGAGTCGGGATCGCGCAACCCTGGAGGATGTATTCGTCGAACTGACACAGGCTGACACCTGAACGCCCTCGGGATTCATGAGGAGATTTTTCATTCTGCTTCGGCGTGAACTTGCTTCCTTCTACTACTCGCCAATCGCCTACGCCGTTCTCTTCTTCTTTCTGATCCTGAACGGTTTGTCGTTCTGGTTTGCGGTTGCGCTGCTCTCCCGAGGCCCCTCTGAACTGACCGTCGTCCAGGCGTTCTTCAACAGCTTTTTTTTCTGGATCGCGTACCTCTTGGTTTTTCCGGTGATCACGATGCGCCTCTTCGCCGAAGAGTTTAAACTCGGAACAATCGAGACTCTGATGACCGCGCCGGTCCGCGATGGAGAAGTGGTCGGATCAAAGTTTGTTGCTGCGCTGATTTTCTATCTGAGCCTCTGGCTGCCGAGTTTGCTCTATTTCCTGATTTTTGGCTGGGTTGGCAATCGAGAGGCAGTCGGATTTGGTGCGCAGCTTTGGGCCCCTTATCTTCTCCTGGTATTGATGGGCATGTTCAATATCTCCCTTGGGTGCATGGCTTCAGCGCTAACGTCGAACCAGATCATCGCTGCGATGATTACGTTGACGCTCACGATCAGCATCTTCTTCTTGACGTTGATCAACTACGTCATAAACAGCCCGTCGCCTTTGGTCAAAGAAGTTACCGCTTACGTCGCCCAACTGGATCACATGGATTCCTTTTCAAAAGGTACCATCGACTCCCGACCTCTGATCTTTTATCCGAGTGTCACGCTCTTCGTGTTGGCGGTGACCTATAACATATTTCAGTACCGGCGATGGAAAGCCTGAACGCCGACAGCCAAGGCAACCAGCAGCTAGAAATGACACAGTCCCCTCGCGGCCCCCAGGCGCAGCCCGAAGTTCCAGAGCAACGTCCCCAGACTACCCGGATAAAACGCTTCCGGATCGCCGCTAATGTGGCGGCCCAGATCATGATTGTCGCGGCCATCGTCTTGATGATCAACTACGTCGGGTTTAACCGCTACGCTCGCTGGGACTTGTCTCGGAATAGCAAATATGCCCTTTCGCCGTTGACCAAGAAATTTCTGGGATCCCTGAAGAAGGAGGTAAGCATCTTTGTCTTCTTCTCTCCGACGACAAGGAGCACGCCCGGGGCAGGCTTGTACGATGATGTTCAGGATCTTTTGAAAGAGTATGAGAACGCTGGTAAACGAAAAATTCGAGTCGAGAACATCGATCCGTACCGAGACCTCACCCGAGCCCGAGAACTTCAAGAGCGATTCAAATTTGGAGCGAACGAGAATCTTATTATTCTCGATTACCAAGGTCGAAAAAAATTCCTTCCTGTGGCGGATCTGGCCGAATACAGCGCAAGTGGGATGTTCAACGATGCTCCAGAAGTCAGAGCATTTAAAGGCGAGCAAGTCATCACCGGCGCATTGATCGAGCTCGTGGAAGACAGACAAACAAAGATTGGGCTTGTGACCGGTCACGGCGAAGTCGGGCTCGGTGACGGCTCGCCACTCAGTCGGTTCGAGTCTGCCGTCGAGCGCCAGAATATCAAATTGGAGCCCTTGAATCTTATCGGTCTAGCGAAGATTCCTGGTACCTACGGAGCGGTTATGCTGGCGGGTCCAACCTACGAGCTGGCCGACCGAGAAATTGAGATTCTGCAGGCTTACTGGAACGAGCAAGGACGCCTCCTTCTCCTCCTGAATCCGCGGGTCAAAACGCCCAAGCTGGATGCGTTTCTCGCCGGCCTGGGAATTCGCAATAACCAAGACATCATCGTGTCGAGAGTCAAAACCGGAATCGAGGAACATTCTGTCACGCTGGACGTCTATGCGCGATTCCTCCCGGAAACATCGTTTATTAAGTCGCTGGCTCAGGCGACCGGATTTTTCCCGGGTGGTACCCGTTCCTTGAGCATTGACGAAGCCAAACTTTCTCAGCTCTCGATCCGTGCCACGAGAATGCTGACACCGGCGCTCGATAGCTACTGGGGAGAAAAAGATGACTTCCTTGGCACCAGCAGAACGCCGGAGTTTCACGAAGGCGTTGATCTGAGTCCACCCCTATTTTTCGGATGGGCATTCGAAAAAGGGTCTCCTCAGGATCAGCGTGTTCAGGTGCGATCTTCGTCCCGAATGGTTGTTCTCGGGAACGCTGACTTTCTTCGCGATGAGTCTTTGAATCAGGCTGCGCCTAACGTGGACTTCATCCTGCTTTGTCTGAATTGGCTGAGCGATCGGGAGCAACTCCTGGCTATTGCTCCCAAAGAGCGGCGAATGTTTATGCTGAATCTGCGCCCGAATCAGATGGAGCGAATCGTGCTCTTGACCGTAATTGGAATTCCTCTTTTGTTCGCGATGATCGGGGGCGGTATCTGGGTTATTCGGCGACGCTGATCGGCTGTCGCGTTACCCGGCTGCCTCGCTATAGAGATGAAATTCCGCACGACCCTTTTCCTGCTTGCGATCGCGATAGGGCTCGGCAGCATGATACTTGTTCTCAGTCATCAAGGAATCAGTTCAAGAGAAGCGCAGAAAAACACCTATGTTGTAGAGGTCGATCGCCGCAAGATCAATGGCTTGAAGATTGAGAACGGGGACAACGAGATCGAACTCCGCCGCGCCGGCGGATCCTGGACGATGATTAAACCTGTCCAGGATCGCGCTGATTCGGCTGCCATAGACCAGCTCCTGACTACCCTTGAATTCCTTCGCCCCGAGGACACCCTGGCAGATTTGGGCAAAGGCGATAAGCGGAAAAAGAAATTGAGGGAGTTTGGCCTGGCCAAATCAAAGCTCCGGCTGAAGCTCGAAGGAAAGAACGTCCCAGGCGATCTGCAATTCGGCAATGATGCTGCCGTCGAAGGCAAAGGATACCTCCGTGTCGGAGGAGAGGAATCAGTTTTGGTCGTCAGCAACGATCTCAAAGACATCATCTCCAGGAAGTCAGATTCGTTTCGTGATCATCGATTGACTCCATTCCTGACAACCGAGATCGATCATGCCATCTTCAGGTCTCCCGGCGGCGAGGTCGAACTGGCCAGGGAACACGACAATTGGCAAATCACTCGCCCGACAAAAGCTCGCGCCAGCAACGATGCCGTCGCCGACACCTTGAATAAGATCAATAGCGCATCGATCGCCGATTTCATTGGCAACGACAAAGCCATCGCCAGCGGGTTGGACGCACCGGTACGGATGGTTACCCTCGCAGCCGGCGATAGCAGGGTTGAAATTGATATTGGCGGAAGCGTGCAAAATGATCCCTCGAAAATTTATGTGCGCCTTGCCGGACGGCCATCGGTCTTCCTGGTGGACGCTTCGCTCAGCAGCATTCTCGACGTGAAGCCGAACGACCTTCGCGACCGCAAAATCATGCGGCTAAATCCAGATTTGATCGATCGAATCACGATCGACAAACCCGGGCAACCCAACTTGGTACTCGCGCGAGTGCAGGATCGCTGGGTATTTGCCAACGAAAAGAACGCGCCGGCTGATGCCTCAGCGGTGAACCGACTTATTGGTACGCTGAACAACCAAGACGTCGCCGCGTTTGTCTCCGACACAGCCACAGATCTTTCCCGCTATGGCCTGGACGATACAGCCGTTAAAATTACCTTCAGTTCCTACGCTTCCGAAAATACGGCGGAATCGAATGCGGGAGAAGTGCCGATCGCGACACTTCTGCTGGGCCGAACCGAGGATGGTGCGACCTACGCTCGAATAGCCGAAGAGCCATACATCGTTTCGATCTCGCAAAATACGTTGGCCGAGCTCCCAAGCGCGGAAATCGATTTTCGACCCCACCACTGACTTCTTCCCGACCTCTTGCGATGCGAAAATCCGGCGGTTGTCGGCATCAAAAACGCTCCGCCGTATAAACGGTCACAACCCCTCCGCTTAGCGGCCTCGCCCGACCTTCACGGAATCCCGTCTTCTCAACCAGTTCGATCATCGCAGGACCGCGTGGAAACTCCTCGATGCTTCCACCCAGATACCTGTATGCGTCAGGCTCTCCAGTTAACACCCCTGCCAGCCGAGGCAGAACCCGATGGAGGTAGAGTCGGTACAGAGCTCGCAGTGGCGAAGCAGGTAAAGAGAAATCAAGGATCAGGATATGACCCCCAGGACGAAGGACCCTCGCCATTTCGTGCAGTGCTCCATCCAACGAAGCCATGTTCCTCAGGCCAAAGGCGATCGTGACAACATCGAAAACCCGATTTCGGAAGGGTAAAGCGAGACCGTCTGCGGCAACGAGTTGTTCCAGACCTCGTCGCCTGGCCAAAGTCAGCATCGGCCAACAAAAATCGACCCCGAGAACACTAGCGTTCGGGACAGCTCGCCGGATTTCCGTAGCGAGGGCGCCGCTGCCGGTCGCCACATCGAGAATGCGTTGGGGCGACCATTTTGCGACCTGAGTGGTGACATATCTTCGCCAGGAGTGGTCTTGGCCCAAGCTTAACAGCGTATTGGCCAAATCATACCGGGGCGCAATCCTGGCGAACATGCGCCGAATGGAACCAGGTTCTGTAGAGGAAAAGGCGGATTCCATCCCAACAACTGCTCACGAGAGGACTCGAACCTCCACGGGTTGCCCCATACGGTCCTGAGCCGTACGCGTCTGCCAGTTCCGCCACGTGAGCGAGGAAGGGGAAAGTACCGAAGTTTGCGAGGTTGTAAAGGTCTGCCAGCCCAATGTAGCACAAGGCTCCTGCCGTACCCATTGGCTCAACTGAGCTGACTCGCTGACTACAGCTGGATGCCTATGCTGCTCTGCGCCAGCCACGCTCTCGACCAGCCGCGCGAGTTCAGCTCAGCCGCATCGGCATCAACACGTACAGGAAGGGGCCGGGAATCTTGATTACGCCAGGGCTCATCTCGTCAATCAGATCGAAGTAGATCTCGTCGTTGGGCAGGTTCCGCAGCGGGGCCATCAAAAACTCCGGATTAAAGGCGATTGAAAAGTCGCGTCCTTTGTACATCACGGGGAGGGACTCTTTGGCTTCGCCGACGTCGGGTGTCGTAGCAGCGATGTCAATGTTGCTCTTCGAAAATATCAGTTTTACCGAGTTTGACTTCTCGCTCGCCAACAGCGCCACTCGCCGGACCGCATTCAGAAACGTCTCGCGTTCCAGGGTAATCCGTTCTTTGGCCTCGGCCGGAATGACTTGCCGATAATTCGGATAGTTGCCTTCTATCAGTTTCGACACCAGCAGCGTGCTATTGAGCTCGAATGCTATTTGATTCTCGCCCACGCTTAGCTTGACGTCGCCCTCGTCCCGGAGGAGGCGTTGCAATTCCGCGACTGCTTTCGTTGGAATGATAATGTCAATCTCCTGGCTGCGCGGAAATTCCAATTCAAGGTCTACCAGCGCGAGTCGCCGGCCGTCGGTGGCAACCAGCGTGAGCTTATTCTCTTTAAACGAGCACAGAATCCCGTTCAGCACATACCGGGTCTCGTCGGTCGAGATTGCGTAAGAGGTTTTTTTCAGACCATCTTTCAATTCCTTCTGACCAATTGTGAAAATCTTCGGATTCTCGAAGCGAGCCAGCGGCGGAAATTCTTCTTCTGGCAGGCCGAGAATCTTGAAGTAGCTGGAACCGCTCCGAATAGAAGCAAGATTTTTCGAGTCGACATCGAAGTAGATCTCGGAAGCCGGAAGCTCACGTACGATGGCGAACAAACGGCGCGCTGGCAGCGTCGTGCCACCGGTTCGCTCCACCTGCGCCTCGACCCGCCCGCGCACACCTACATCCAGGTCAGTTGTCGTAAGTCGGACCTCGCCGTCGCCAGCTTGGAGCAACACGTTCGACAAGATCGGGAGGGTCGTTCGAGTGCTGACAACGTTTTGAACCGTTGCGAGGCCTTCAAGCAGTTTGTCC
>JBAUZZ010000635.1:0-2982 GCA_049585495.1 Chthoniobacterales bacterium
AGTCCGTCGAGCCGCGCAAATTCGGCGCTCCCGGTTCCGATGCAGAAATCCGGCTAGCTTGAATCACAGGCAATGACCACCCGTTTGCACAACTACGCGGAAGTCCGGACTTACTTCGAAAAAGAACATCTGCCCACTCTGGCGTTTTACCAACCATGCTATAGCCAAGGATCGCTATTTTTTGTTCTTCAGCGCGACGCGCAAGCCTTAGATTTCCGCGGCTGCGGGCCGCATCAGAGCAGGTTCTGATGTTCGCACAGGACAGAGAGCATGCTCTCGTGCGCCCTGTCCAGTTCGGTCTTGATGTACTCCAATTGGTCCCGATCTGTGATTCCAGAGGCCCACCCATCCAAAATTTGGTTATATTTCCGCCTTGCGTCTCTGATTTGTTCCGAGATTTCCGTTGCTTCTTCAGGAGTCATAACAACCTGTAAACCGTCGCGTTAAAATCGCACACGCGCCAGGGGAAAGCAGACTTTTTCGCTTAAATAAAAACTCTGGATTGCCGCTCCTGGAAGTACAAACTTCTATGACCGAATGAAGACCTACACTAAAGGACGTCGATTTGGGGCCCTGGGTGATCTTCTTTGCTTAGATGCTCAGGCTGGCGTTAGCGGGGCAGGCGTGGTTTCAAGAGTGGGTTTGGGTATGCAAGAATTTCTCGGCGAATTCTTTGCTTCGTACCGAGTGATCCAAAGGCCGTGTGGTTGGCTGGATCTGCTGGCGGGCTTTAGATCTACTTATATTGGTCAGCAGACGGGTTTGAATGCGAATGAACCGGCAATCGATGTGGCAAGCACCCGATTGGTGGACGACTTCGCACAGCAACTAACTACACCTAACTCCGATCTACGAATGCTTATCCAGCAAAACATCGTAGACCAGCTCAGCTCGCCGGAAGGACGCCACCCGCCACTGCCGGTGGGGCCGATATTCGGCGACCAACCCCCTAAAATAGCGAATTTGGTCCAAGCGCTGATCCAGAGCCAGCAGCCGGAACTTGCTGCAGCAATCCGGGCAGGCGTTCAAGCCAAAGTCGCTCAGTTGAAAGCACAACTGGCAAGCCAGGTTGCTAATATTCTGACGAGCCAGCTAAATCGAAGCCTTTCTTTTTACGATGACTGGTTCGATCCCTTGATCGGGGTACGAGGGCGCTTAAATCTGAGCAAGGCGTTCTATCTCACCGCCGAAACCGACGTCGGTGGGTTCGGAATCGGATCCGATATAGCCTGGCAGGGTTACGCCGCATTGGGCTGCCAAATTACTCGTAATATCTACTCCGAGATTGGGGTACCGGGCTCCTTTATGATGACTTTCGAGACGAGGGCGCCAACGGCTTCCTCTATCAGCTGTGGTTGCATGGCGTCCAGATCACCGCCGGGCGCAAATTTTAGCAGATGGTCCTTTCCGCCCAATGGGTTTGCACCCGCCGTTGCGAAAACAGTCGAGAGAATGCGTGCCGCGATAGGAATTGGTATCACCAGCATACCCCGCGATTTTGAGAATGTGACAAAAGAGTGCGACCTCCAGCTGGACCGCTCTGGGATGCCTTACCTTCCGAAGACTCTGTTGGCGATGGTAGTTTTCGTAAGTTGCATAGGTGGCCAGAACTAAGTTTGCTAAGCCTAGCCATCCGAGGAGAAAGCGGCGCCCAATGCGGAAACGATTCTTATCTGCTTGTATGGCCTTGGACTTCCGCCGAACAGAATCTACGCTTTCGGCCGGTACAGTGATTGAAAGACTAACGCTCAGTTTCGGCAATCTGTGGCACTTTCCCATTCCACTCAATCGAATGCTCATTTCCTTCGGTGTCGCGATAGATTATCCGAAATCCGGCAACTGAACCCTGGTGCCAATCCTCAATCTTTCACAGAACCGCCTCTAGGTCCTCAGCGACAGTTTTGGCACCCTTGCCCGTTTCCTGAATTTTGATGACGTTCAACACCATCGAGTAGGTGAAGTCGGCCTGGGAAACTGAGCGGTTGAGTTGGTGCGCCCAGCGTGAAATGGCTGCGCGAAATCAATGTGCTCGAAGCACCCTCAAGAAACTTGTTCCATGCCCATGCCTACCGATTATTTCCGTTAGGGGTCTCCTCGACTAACGCTGATTGGGAGCATGCTTTGGCGCTCGGCGAGCTTCTGTCAACTCCAGCATCTGCGCGATCGAAGAAGTATCGAATTGGCTCTTGGTTAAAGGCTATGCGACCGTCGGGAGGGAATCGCCGCGTTGTGCGGGTATGGTGAACCGCTTGCTTTGCAGAGTGTCCGTGATTAGCGGTCGCCCTCGTCAAACGCGCCTACAAACGATTTTAGAACGTCGAATTACCGACGTACGGTCCGAAGCATGCTCAAAGTTGAATCCGTTCAACCTCGCCGATCGTGATCTCATCCTTGGTCCGATCGTAGAGCTTGGTGGTCCTGGGCGACTCATGCCCAGCCATCTGCTGGGCATGCTCGAGCCGGCCACCGTTTTCCAGGTAAACCGTCACTCCGGTCGCGCGCCAGGTGTGGCACCCGACCGGCGTCAGAAACCCCGCGTTGCGGGCTCTTTTGCGGATAGCTGCCCAGGCGTTATACCGATTCAGCGCGCGGCCGGATAGCGCGGTGCCTGCCTTATTGATGCTCTGAAACAGGGGCTGGCCGTTCTCGATACCAGCTTTAGAAAGGTACTCATCGATAGCTTCCTCGATCTGATGTGGGCCGGCATTTCATGCTCCTTGCCGCCTTTCTCGTGAAACCGCAACCAGCGCCTCGGCCCTTGATAATAGAAATCTTGTCGTTTCAGCGACAGAACCGCGCTGACCCGGGCAAAACTATACAGCATGGTCGAGATCAGCGCCCGGTCGCGCAGCCCGGCCAGATGATCGCGCGGGATCGACTCCAAGAGCTTCTTGGCGTCCTCCCGGCTCCAGACCGGGGTCTTGCCGCGCTTGACCACATACTTCGGCCCACGGACAGAAGCCGTCGGGTTTACGGGCACCA
>JBAUZZ010000636.1:0-29588 GCA_049585495.1 Chthoniobacterales bacterium
CCTCCTGACCTGCTCTCCTCCGGACGGTAAAATTATGATCGGTCGTATACGGCGTTTTTTGGGCGAAGTGAGAACTGAACTGGGCAAAGCCAGTTGGCCCTGGGATCCGAAAGAAAAAGGCGCCAAAAAGTACCGCGAATTGATCGATTCGACCACGGTGGTTGTTATCGCGATGCTCTTGTTGAGCGGCTACATCGCCTTCTGGGATCTCGTAATGGTGAATCTGGTAAAATGGTTGGTACCGTAAGAGTAAATTCAGAGTTCCATGTTCCATGTTCCAAGTTCCAAGTTCCAGGTTTGCATCCTAAGGTTTGCTTCGCCGCACTTGGAACTTGGAACTTGGAACTTGGAACTCGAAACCTAACGTTATGAGTGAGCCGGATAAGAGTCAGTGGTATGTCGTTCACGTGCTGTCCGGACAGGAACAGAAAGTGTACGAGAATCTCACGCGGCGAGTGAAAACTGAGGAAATGAGGGATTTGGTTTACGAGGTTCTGATCCCGACCGAGCGCGTTTCGGAAATTAAGCGCGGGAAGCGGACGGAAACGACCCGCAAGTTTTTCCCCGGCTACCTTATCATCAATATGTACCTTCTGGACAAACAGAATCAGCTCGTTGACCGGAGCTGGTATTTTATCCGGGAGACTCCGGGGGTCCTGGGTTTTGCTGGAACGAAAGACCGCCCGGTACCGATGCGGCCTCAGGAAGTGGAGAGCATGCTCGCCCAGATCCGCGAGCGCGAAGACAAGGTTAAACCAAAGGTCAGTTTCGAAGTTGGTGAAACGGTGAAAGTCGCAGACGGCCCGTTCCAGAATCAGAGCGGGATAGTGGAGGAAATAGATCCTGACCGCGGGAAGCTACGAGTCTCGGTGAGCATCTTTGGTCGTTCTACGCCGGTGGAGTTAGAGTATTGGCAGGTAGAGCGAGGATAAGAGCTTACGTTTCAAGTTCCGAGTTCCATCTGTCTTGCCTGGAACTTGGAACTTGGAACCTGGAACCTGAAACTTTACATATGGCGAAGGAAGTAGTTACGACAATCAAACTGCAAATTCCAGCGGGGCAGGCTAATCCAGCTCCTCCGGTCGGGCCGGCGCTCGGCCAAAACGGCGTGAATATCATGGCGTTCTGCAAGGAATTTAACGCGGCGACCCAGAAACAGGCTGGGGACATTCTGCCTGTCGTCATCACGGTCTACAAAGACAAATCTTTTACCTTTATTACGAAAGCTCCGCCGGCTGCCGTGCTCTTGAAAAAGGCAGCGAATATCGCAGCCGGGGCGAAGGAGCCAAACAAAGAGAAAGTCGGGACGCTGACCAAGAAGCAGGTGATGGATATCGTGAAAGTGAAGATGAGAGATTTGAACACGCATTCGGAAGAAGCCGCCTATCGCACCCTGGTCGGAACTGCTAAACAGATGGGAATCGAAGTGGTAGAATAGACTTCGTGTGCCACAGGCTTCCAGCCTGTAAGGGAACAGGCACGATGCCTGTTTCACGAAACCAAAAAACGCAGGAGGCCAAGGGGTTTCTGGCCGCGACAACTGCAAAGAAAAAATGAAACTGGCAAATCGCAGCAAACGCTATCGGGCTTGTGCAGAACTACTCGATTCGAGCAAGTCTTTTTCGCTCCCGGAGGCCGTGACGGTTCTGAAGAAACTACCGGCGCCGAAGTTCGATCAAACGGTAACCCTGTCCTTTAAGCTCGGAGTTGACCCGCGGCAATCCGACCAGATGGTCCGCGGAACTTGTCCGTTGCCAAACGGCAGCGGCAAAAAGGTTCGTGTCCTGGTCTTCGCCCAGGGCCAGGCGGCTCAGGCTGCCAAGGAAGCTGGAGCCGAGTACGTCGGATTCGAAGACCTGATCAAGAAGTGCCGGGAAGGCTTCCAGGAATTTGATGTTGCCATCGCAACACCGGCTGCCATGTCCGAGGTGCGAAAGCTCGGTAAGGTTCTCGGACCGCGCGGGCTTATGCCGAATCCGAAAGCAGGAACTGTGACAGAGGATACGGCACGTGCAGTCCGCGAAGTCAAAGCAGGTCGAGTCGAGTTCAAGCTCGATAAAAACGGCAACGTTGCGGTGCCGATGGGGAAGTTTTCTTTCGAACCTCAGGCGCTCGTGGAAAACGGGACTGCGGTGATCGATGCGGTTGTGAAAGCACGTCCCGCCCATGCAAAAGGCAGATTCCTCCACAACATCACGATGAGTGCGACAATGGCGCCCGGCGTGAGAATTGATACGTCGCCTTATCTGAAGTATTAAATCCCGCTCCGAGGTGCGCAAACATGAGACCTGAGAAAGCAACTATTGTTGAGGATTTGTCAGCGTGGCTGAACGCCTCCCCTTTTCTGATTATCACCGAGTACAACGGCATGGATGTTGGTGAGTTCGCCGAGCTCCGAAATCGGCTCGCCGGCGCTGGCGCCAGGTGCAAAGTAGTGAAAAACACCTTCCTTAAAAGGGCTGTCACCGCAGTAGGTTTGCCTGATCTCGGGGAAAATCTCGCAGGCCAGACCGCCGTCGTGACCGGCGAAAATGACGTTTGCGCGGCCGCGAGAATTCTCAAAGCCTTTTCGTCGGAGTTTCGGAAGCCGGCGGTGAAGATCGGCGTATTGGACAACGCAATCATTTCGAGGGAACAGATCCAGACGCTGGCAGACCTGCCGGCGAAGGAAGTGCTCCGGGCCCAATTGCTCGGCGTCCTGAAATCGCCGCTCCAAAGACTCGTTAGCGTAATTAATGAGCCGGGCGCGTCTTTGGCGAGGTTGCTCAAGGCCAAATTGGACAACGAAGGAGGTCCATAGTCCCCATACCTTACTAACCGCAAAGGCAGCCGAAGACGCAAAGATAATTGAACTATTCTCTCTGCGATCCCGGCCAGCCTGGCGGCGGTCTCGTGCCGTGACAGAAGCCGCGCGCCACGAACAAACAAAAACATGGTTCCTTGTCGGGTCAGGCAGCCGCCGGATCTTAAATGCTCATGAGGCTTCGGAGCGCGACGACACCGAAAACATAAAATGGCAGATACAAATCAACTCGTAGAACAGCTCAGTGGTCTTACAGTATTAGAGATTGCTGACCTGGTGAAGAAACTCGAAGAGAAATGGGGCGTCAGCGCTGCGGCTCCCGTAGCTGTAGCAGCTGCTCCGGCGGCTGGTGGCGCGGCAGGTGCGGCTCCGGTGGTCGAAGAGAAGACTGCGTTTGACGTGGTCTTGCAGGAAGTTGGCGCTAACAAGATTGCGGTGATTAAGGAAGTTCGGGCATCGGTTGCCGGGCTCGGTCTTGCGGAGGCGAAGGCCTTAGTCGAAGGAGCGCCCAAGCCGATCAAGGAAGGTGTCTCGAAAGAGGAGGCTGCAGAGATCAAAAAGAAGGTCGAATCAGCCGGCGCGAAGGTCGAGATAAAATAGGTGTTCAGTGAGGATCGGGTCCAAAAATGTGGTAGGGCCAAGTTCCACCTTGGCCTAAACCCAGGATGGATCGGCCCTCAGTACGCCTACCGAGAATTTCGCCCTCGATTCAGGACGCGCAGAAGGGCGCAGGCCGAAACGACCGATGACGGGCGGGACGCCCGTCTTACTCTATTGATGGCAAGAAGCGTTAAATCGCTTGCAGTCTCTGGGTTCTTCACTATATTCGATTTCCGTTAACCGCGGGGGAACTCGAGATATCGCTCGCACGTTTAACAAAAAAGTAGGTCGCCAGCTCCAGGCACGTGGTCAATTTGACAGACCGCGTGTATGGGGCTATTTCTGTTCCCCGCTATCCAGGCCCTTACCAAACCGGTAAGTATTTCGCGGTTTCGGCAACGACAGGTGCCGGTTCGGCTAGAAAACACGATCCCGTATGTCAGAGCGCATTTACTTCGGAAAAATTAAGGAAGCCGTTGAGCCACCGAACCTCATTGAGGTTCAGCTCAATTCGTACGTCGAGTTTCTGCAAAAGGATGTGCCATCAAGCAGGCGTAAAAATGTTGGCCTGCAGGCAGTTTTTAAGGAGGTCTTTCCGATCCAGAGTTACGACGACAAGGTGGTTCTGGATTTTGTAAGCTACGACATCGGCGACCCGAAGATGTCTGCCTTGGAATGCCAAAGAGAAGGGCAAACATTCAGCGCCCCGCTGCATGTGACATTCCAGCTCCGGGATGAGAAAGGAACGAAAGAAGAGAAGGTTTACATGGGTGAAATCCCGCTCATGACGCCTCAGGGAACTTTTGTCATCAACGGCGCCGAGCGGGTTGTGGTGAGCCAACTGCATCGTTCGCCGGGGATCGCTTTCGAGTCCTCTATCCACCTGAATGGAAAAGTGCTTTACAGCTTCCGCATCATCCCGGATCGCGGGTCCTGGTTGGAGGTTCAGTTCGATACCAACGACCTGCTTTACATTTACCTCGATCGGCGGAAGCGCCGTCGCAAATTCTTGGCGACGACCTTTCTGCGGGCAATCGGTTTCAGCGGTGACGCGGATATAATTAAGCTGTTCTACAACATCGAGAGATTGCGCTTGAGCAACGATCTCGAAGAGGAAACGCTCAGCACGAAGGTCCTGATCCGCGATGTGCGCGATGGAGAGATCACCGTTGCACGCGCCTTTGAGCCGCTGACCAAAGCGACCATCCAGCAGGTTCTGACGCTCGGGGTTAACGAAGTTGAAGTTGTCGACACGAAAAACGACGACACGATCATTAAGTCGCTGAAAAAAGATCCGGCACATGATGAGGAAGAGGCTCTGAAGGATATCTACCGCCGGCTCCGTCCGGGCGATCCGCCTACGGTGGCGAATGCCCGCGGTTTGCTCAGGCGGCTCTTTTTTGATCCTAAGAAGTACGACCTCGGCCGAGTTGGCCGTTACAAAATTAATCAGAAGCTGGGAATAGAGGTTGACTTGGGCGAACGGACCCTGACCAAGGACGACTTCATCGGGGCGATGAAGTATCTCGTCACGCTGCGCAAAGGTGAAGGGCTCCTCGATGACATTGATCATCTCGGGAGCCGCCGCGTTCGGACCGTAGGCGAGCTCCTCGCCAATCAGTGCCGGGTCGGTCTGGCGCGAACTGAGCGCCTGGTAAAAGAGCGGATGACGCTTTTCGATGTCAATATTGATGGGATGACCCCGCAAAAGCTGATTAATCCCAAAGCACTCAGCGCGGTAATTCGCGACTTCTTTGGCCGATCCCAGCTTAGCCAGTTTATGGATCAGACAAATCCGCTGGCGGAACTCACGCACAAACGTCGGTTGTCAGCTCTCGGTCCCGGTGGCTTGAGCCGTGATCGCGCCGGCTTTGAGGTGCGCGACGTTCATCCTTCTCACTACGGGCGTATCTGTCCGATCGAGACTCCGGAAGGTCCGAACATCGGTCTCATCAGCTCGATGAGCACATTCTCGCGGATCAACGAATTCGGCTTCATCGAGACACCATACCGCCGGGTGCAGAACGGCCGGGTTAGCGACCAGATCGACTATCTGACTGCCGATCGAGAGGAAAATTTTCTCGTGGCGCAAGCGAATGCGCCGATTGACGACAAAGGCAACTTCACCGAGGAGAAAGTTTCCTGTCGGTACCGCGGCGACTTTCTCGAGGTCGAACCAGCCAAGGTCCATTACATGGATATTTCCCCGAAGCAGCTCGTGTCCGTGGCGGCTGGTTTAATACCTTTTCTTGAGCATGACGACGCGAACCGGGCGTTGATGGGGTCGAATATGCAGCGGCAGGGCGTGCCGCTGATTCGGTCGGAGTCACCTTTGGTTGGGACCGGGTTGGAAGGCAAAGTCGCGCGCGACTCGCGGGCGGTAATCGTTGCGGAGAGTGACGGAGTGGTAGTGTCAGTCACAGCCGAGCAAATCGTTGTTACCAAAGATGGTAAAATGCCCGAAGCGAAGAAGCGGCTCGTCAGCAGGCCCGACGAAGGACTGCATATTTACGAGCTTCGCAAATTCATGCGCTCTAACGCGGGCACCTGCATAAATCAAAAACCGATCGTGCGCAAAGGGAGTAAGATCAAAAAAGGCGAGGTTATCGCGGACGGGCCGAATACCGAGAACGGCGAACTTGCGTTGGGTCGCAACGTGCTGGTCGCCTTCATGCCTTGGAATGGCTACAACTTCGAGGATGCCATCTTGATCTCGGAGAAAGTCGTCAAAGAGGATATCTACACCTCAATTCACATTGACGAATTCGAGATCGGGGCGCGCGACACCAAGCTGGGGCCGGAAGAAATCACTCGCGACATTCCGAATGTCAGCGAGGAAGCGCTCCGAAACCTGGGCACAGACGGCGTCATCCGTGTCGGGGCAGAGGTAAAGCCGGGTGATATTCTGGTTGGGAAGATTACGCCGAAAAGCGAGACAGAGCTGGCGCCGGAAGAGCGCCTGCTACGCGCCATCTTTGGCGAGAAAGCGGCCGATGTGAAGGACACGTCGCTCACCGTCCCGTCTGGAACCTACGGCATCGTGATGGATGTGAAGGTGTCATCCCGGAAGGAGGTGCAGAAGCAGAAACTGACGCCGGCCGAGACCAAGCGCCAAGCCAAGCAGATTTCGGAGGACTACCGAAAGAAGAAGGACGAGCTGCATGAGGAGCTCACAGAAGCACTCTCGAACATTCTTCTCGGCGAGAAGATTCCGCTTGATGTGGTCAACGCTGAGACCGGCGAAATTATCATACCGGCTAACCGCAAGATTACGAAGACGCTGCTGCGCAAACTGGCAGGCGTTTACGACCACGTTGACATCGATCCGAGCCCGATCCGGAACAAGATCCGTGAGATCATCAGCTCCTTCGAGCACAAGTTTGCCGAGCTGGATCTCGAAAAGGAGCGCTCATTGGATCGGATCGAGAGCGGGGACGACATCGACCCGGGTATTATCAAACAGGTCAAGGTTTACGTTGCGAGCAAGCGTAAGCTTAGCGTTGGGGACAAGATGGCGGGTCGGCACGGTAACAAGGGCGTCGTGGCCAAGATCGTGGCCGAAGAAGATATGCCGTTCCTGAGCGATGGGACTCCGGTGGAGATTGTTTTGAATCCGCTTGGTGTGCCGAGCCGCATGAACGTGGGGCAGGTGCTCGAGACTCACTTGGGTGTCGCTGCCAAGGCGCTCGGATTCAAGGTTGCGACACCGGTCTTCGACGGAATCGAAGAACCAGACATCCGAAAATATCTCGGGCAAGCGAAGAAGGTCGAAGGCTTCACGTGGGTGAACGAGAACGGAAAGTCTGCGCTTCGAGACGGTCGAACAGGAGAGCCGTTCGATCAGAACGTGGTCGTGGGATACATCTATATGTTGAAGCTGGGCCACCTGGTGGCGGACAAAATTCACGCCCGGGCAGTTGGTCCTTATTCCCTCGTAACGCAGCAACCGCTCGGCGGCAAGGCGCAATACGGCGGACAACGTTTCGGTGAAATGGAGGTGTGGGCACTTGAGGCTTACGGTGCAGCTTACACACTCCAGGAGTTGTTGACCGTGAAATCCGATGACGTCCAGGGACGTACCCGGATCTATGAATCGATCGTCAAGGGAGACAACTCGCTCGAGGCCGGAACTCCGGAATCGTTCAACGTTTTGATCAAAGAAATGCAAAGCCTCGGGCTCGACGTCAAAGTCGGCGGCCGTGCGCAAACGTATGGAGATTCCGCCCTGGATGCTGTGGCTGCTGCCGCAGCTGGTTAGATCACACGTTGTGCCAAACTCTTTAATGGAGCAATCACCCCTGAGCGGAAGCGAGGCTGTCGGCCTGGTCGCTCACGAATTTTTTACTATTTAACAACTCATTCGCGGCAACTATGAACGAAACGAATCTTCGCGAAATTTTTGGTGAGGAGCGCTCGGTCGGTTTTGACCAAGTTGCGATCAGTGTGGCGTCGCCGGACGCGATTCGCTCCTGGAGCAAGGGTGAGGTCAAAAATCCGGAAACAATCAATTACCGAACATTTAAGCCGGAAAAAGGCGGTCTTTTCTGCGAACGGATCTTTGGTCCGACGCGCGATTGGGAATGTTCGTGTGGCAAATACAAGCGGATTAAGCACAAAGGTGTCATCTGCGACCGGTGCGGCGTCGAAGTGACTTTGTCCCGGGTTCGCCGGGAGCGGATGGGTCACATTGAACTCGCCGTTCCGGTGTCCCATATCTGGTTTTACAAGTGTATGCCGTCCCGGATCGGCTTGATGCTGGACATGAGCTCCCGGCAACTGGAACGCGTCATCTACTATGAGGATTATATCGTTATCGATCCTGGCCAAACGCCGCTGCAAAAGTGCCAGTTGCTAAATGAGCAAGAATATCGCGAAGCGCAGGAACAATACGGAGAAACGTTTGCTGCCGGCATGGGTGCGGACGCGATCAAGTTGCTCCTGTCGCAGATCGAGCTGCGCCATCTGAATGCCGAGCTCGAAGAAGCGATGAATAATACCAAGAGCAAACAGATCCGAAAGAAGCTCGCAAAGCGGCTGAAGCTCGTCCAAGGGTTCATCAATTCCCACTCCCGCCCCGAGTGGATGATCCTGGACGTTTTGCCAGTAATCCCGCCGGACTTGCGGCCGCTTGTTCCGCTTGAGGGTGGCCGCTTTGCGACATCGGACCTCAATGACCTTTATCGCCGGGTAATCAACCGGAATAATCGACTGAAGAATCTTCTGCAGCTGAAAACGCCCGACGTCATTATCCGCAATGAAAAACGGATGCTGCAGGAAGCCGTCGACGCGCTGTTCGATAATGGCCGCCATGGACGTGCCGTGACAGGTGCTGGAAACAGGCCGCTGAAATCTCTCAGCGACATGTTGAAAGGCAAAGGAGGACGGTTCCGTCAGAACCTGCTCGGGAAACGAGTCGATTATTCGGGCCGTTCCGTGATCGTCATCGGCCCGGAGCTTAAGCTGCACCAGTGCGGGCTGCCGAAGAAGATGGCTCTTGTTTTGTTCGAGCCGTTTATCATTCGACGACTGAAGGAGCTCGGTTACGTCCACACTGTGCGAAGCGCGAAGAAGATGATCGAGCGTCAAACCCCTGAGGTGTGGGACATCCTGGATGAAGTCACCAAGGGGCATGCCGTTTTGTTGAATCGCGCTCCGACGTTACACCGGCTTTCCATCCAAGCGTTTGAACCGATGCTCATCGAAGGGGAAGCGATCCGAGTCCATCCGCTCGTCTGCACCGCTTACAATGCGGACTTTGACGGGGACCAAATGGCTGTCCATGTGCCTCTTTCGGTCGAGGCGCAAATGGAAGCCCGATTGCTCATGCTGGCTCCGAACAACATCTTCTCGCCTTCCAGCGGTAAACCGATCACGACGCCGTCTCAGGATATCGTGCTTGGCTGTTATTACTTGACTCAGAATCCGCGTAAATCGGCTGCCTCGGAACGTCCGCGCCTGTTTGCCGAACTTCCCGAGATCGAGTTCGCCTTGGCTGAGGGCGCCATAAAGATTCATGAGAAAATCCGGTTTAAGAACCCGGATTACGGCAAGAAGACAATTTACGGCAACGCAGAGACCAAAGTTCTCGAGACTACTGCGGGGCGGGTGATCTTCAACGGGATCTGGCCGGCCGGCTTAGGCTTTTTTAACAAGGTTGCTGGCAAGAAGCAATTGAGCGAGGTGATTTGGCGGACCTATCAAGTTTCCGGCCAACAGAAGACCGTCGAGACCCTGGATCGCCTGAAAGAACTAGGCTTTTATTGGGCCACCAAGGCAGGAGTATCGATCGGCATCACCGATATGATTATTCCCGAGGAGAAAAAGACCGAGCTCGACAAAGCCTATAAGCAGATTTCTCTGGTGGAGAGACAGTACCGCAGCGGAATCATTACCGATGGTGAGCGCTACAACAAGATTATCGATATTTGGACACATGCCGGCGAGGAAATCTCGAACGTGATGTTCCGGACGCTTGAGCACAATGAAGGGAAGCGAGAGCTCAATCCGGTCTATCTGATGCAGGATTCCGGAGCCCGGGGCAACCGGCAGCAAGTCAAGCAGCTGGCCGGAATGCGTGGACTGATGGCGAAACCTTCCGGCGAAATTATCGAGCGGCCGATTACGTCGAACTTCCGCGAAGGATTGTCGGTGCTGGAGTACTTTATCTCCACCCACGGGGCCCGCAAAGGTCTCGCCGATACAGCGCTTAAAACGGCCGACTCGGGATACCTCACGCGCAAGCTGGTGGACGCGGCGCAGGACGTGATCATCGTCGAGGAGGATTGCGGGACGGCTAACGGCATTGTGGTGCGCCCGATCTACGAAGGCGATGACGAAGTCGTTGATCTGGCGACCCGGATAGTTGGTCGGGTCAGTTGCGAGACGATCGCTAACCCGGTTAGCAAAGAGATGATCATAAAGGCTAACCAGCTCATCGAGGAGACACAAGGCAATGCGCTCATGGATATCGGTGTAGAGCATTTGAAGATCCGATCGGTGCTGACGTGTGAATCGAAGCGCGGCGTTTGCGCTCGCTGCTATGGGCGAAATCTGGCTACTGGGCAAATGGTGAAGCTGGGTGAGGCTGTCGGCATTATCGCCGCCCAGAGCATTGGTGAGCCTGGCACCCAGTTGACGATGCGTACGTTCCACATCGGTGGTACGGCAACCCAGCTCTTTAAACAGCCAATCATCAAAGCGAAGAACGACGGCACGCTCCACTTCAACGATCTGCGGGTTGTGAAATCTGTGGATGGCAACTATATCGTTCTGAACAAAAATGGATCCGTATCGGTTCACGCCAAGGACGGGCGTGAGTTGGAGCGATACAATGTCGTTGTCGGCTCCGTCATTTCGGTAGGAGATGGCCACGCCGTGAAAAAGGGCGAAACCTTCGTCCAGTGGGACCCCTACAACGTTCCGATTCTGACCGAAAAAACGGGCCGGGTTGAGTTCCGGGATATGATTCCCGGGGTGACAGTGAAGCGAGAGATTGATGAGGCAACCGGTGTGATGGGTACGGTGGTCATTGAACACAAGGAAGATCTGCACCCTCAGGTCGTCATTATCGATGATAACAAGGGGGTGACTGCCAGTTACTCAATTCCTGCGGGAGCACACATCGTCGCCCAGGAAAACAAGAAGGTTCAAGCGGGTACGCTGCTTGCCAAAACCCCGCGAAAGATCGCCAAGACGAAGGATATCACCGGTGGGCTGCCCCGCGTTGCCGAGCTGTTCGAAGCTCGCCGTCCGAAGGAGGCTGCCGAGATTGCCAAGATTGATGGTATTGTCGAGTTCGGTGGAACGGTGCGCGGCAAGCGCCGACTAATCCTGCGGGACCCGGCCACGGGACAAGAAGAAGAGCATCTGATTCCGCTTAACAAACACATCATTGTGTTTAAAGGCGATTTCGTGAAGAAGGGGTCTCAGCTCACCGAGGGGCCAATCGTGCCCCACGAGATACTCGAAGTTTGTGGACCTCAGGATCTCCAAGAGCATTTGGTGAATGAGGTGCAGGAAGTGTACCGGCTCCAGGGCGTGGAGATCAACGATAAGCACATTGAAATCATCGTGCGGCAGATGCTGCGCAAGGTGAAGGTGACCGAACCCGGTGATACTGCGCTCCTGTGGGGCGATCAGGTTGACCGGTTAGAGTTCGATAAAGAGAACCGGCGGGTCGTTGATCAGGGCGGGAAAGCGGCTGAAGCGGTCCCAGTGCTCCTGGGTATCACCAAGGCATCGCTCGAGACCGACAGTTTTATCTCGGCTGCTTCGTTCCAAGACACCACGCGCGTTCTTACCGAAGCGGCGACTCTCGGCAAGATCGATTACCTGCGAGGGTTCAAGGAAAATGTGATCATGGGGCATTTGATTCCGGCTGGAACCGGGTTCGCCGAGCACCGGAGCATTCGAACCCTGGAAACGGGCGAACCACTGCCTGAAGCAGTTGTCCCCGAAACCGAACCGGCTGTCGGATAGGAGAGATTTTGTAGGGCGCCTGGCCCAGGCGCCGGGACAATCCATCTCCGTCAAACGCAGAAATATTCCTTCAAAAATGTAGCGCTTCGCTGTCCCGGCGCCTGACCCAGGCGCCCTACAGAGCCAGGAATCATTCCCTGTCACAATGTCAATAGCTACCAAAACTGGTGACGCGGGTGAAACCGCCTTGATGTACGGGCGTCGGGTGCCAAAAACGCACCGGCGCGTCGAGGCGTACGGTACAGTTGATGAGCTCAACGCCGCGCTGGGTATGGTTCGCGCCACGGCGACGGCAACGCTGATCCGCGACTTTATCCTCGCCGTTCAGAAAGAACTCGTGGTCTTGATGGGCGAATTAGCGGTTTCCGACGAGGATCGTGATCGGTTTCAAGAGGATGGCTATGAGTTGGTGACTGCTCAGATGGTTGATCGCCTTACGGGAGTCGTCGACGATCTGGAGAAAAACCACCACATTAACTTTAAACATTGGGCCACGCCCGGATTTAATCAGGCTTCCGCAGCCCTCGATGGCGCGCGCACTACCTGCCGTCGGGCTGAGCGCCGCGTGGTCGCACTCGCCGACAGCGCCGAGTATGTGAATCCAGAGACGATCCGCTATCTGAACCGGCTATCGGACGCGCTCTGGCTTTTCGCCAGGTTTGTGGAGACTAACGCCTCCTGATTCCCCGCAATCAGCTGAGTTCCCAAATATAGGATCGCCCTCAGATAACGCGCCTTTTGTCGTTTCTGGTTTCTGGTTTCTCGTCTCTCGTTTCTGGTTTCGGACTGTAGCCTGACTCAGATCTCCGAATTCAGAGAATCAGCGTGATCCCCTAGGGTAGTATCTGGAGGGCGATGCTCCGTCATCGCCGCGATGCGGCTCTTAAAGGAAAAGCCAGCAGCTACGTCGGGCCGCCTCCGCGGAGCCTACGGCCCGCCCTTCCGGATCAGAAAGGCGTGCGGCGAGTGGATGAGCTTACGGGCCCAGCCGCGACGTAGGCTTTGTGAAGTCGGGAGTGTAGCCCTCCAACATTTTCCCTTGCGCGCCGTAGCGGGCTGCATCATAGTCTGCGACTCTGCGCGGAAGCGACCTTGCATTTGGCGCAACTGTCACTGAGAGCGATATGTCTTCAATGGAATTAATGACGGAACTTCTGGAGGCGGGAGTTCACTTTGGGCATCAGACAAAGCGGTGGAACCCGCGAATGAAGCCGTTCATTTTCGAAAAGCGTAACTCCATCTACATCATCAACCTTGCGGAGACGGTAAAGCAGCTGCACGGCGCCACGGAGTTCCTGGCCAACATCGCTCGGCAGGGCGGAAAAGTTCTTTTCATCGGTTGCAAGAAGCAAGCTCAGGAAGCGGTCAGAGAGGCTGCACAAGCCTGCGGACAATTCTATGTGAACCAGCGCTGGCTCGGAGGTACGCTGACCAATCTTGCGACAATTCGTAAAAGTGTCGCGCGGTTGACCTATCTCGAGCAGATCGAGCAATCTCCCGAGTACTCCAAAATGGGCAAGCAAGAACTCTCTGCTCTGCGGCGCGAAGCGGAGAAGCTACGTCGTAATTTAGAGGGGATCCGCTCAATGGATAGGCTCCCGGACGCCTTGGTCGTGATCGACACTAACCGGGAAGCGATCGCGATCGCGGAAGCGCAGCGCCTCGGCATCTCGACGGTCGCCATCGTTGACACGAACGCTGACCCGGATCGCGTGACCTATCCAATCGCAGGGAACGACGATGCGATTCGCGCCATCCGAGTGATTCTCCAGAAGCTCGTCGACGCCATTTACACGGCGAGTCATGAGGCTGGCAAAGATGATGCCGCATCCCTCGTTGCCGTCGCCGAGTAGTTCCAAGGGACTCCGGAGGGGCCACGGACCCGGCCTAATTTTCCTCGTTTCGACCCATGAGTGATGTAAACCCTGCTCTCGTTAAACAACTACGCGAAAAAACCGGCGCCGGCATGATGGACTGCAAAAGGGCCCTCGTTGAAGCGGGTGGCGCCCTGGAGAAGGCTGAAGATATCCTGCGCAAAAAGGGAATCGCCGGCGCTTCCAGAAAAGCAAACCGGGCGACGAAGGAGGGAATCGTCGCGTCCTACATCCATCTCCAGGGAAAAGTCGGCGTCCTTGTCGAGGTGGATTGTGAGACCGACTTCGTCGCGAAAAACGAGAGCTTCCGCGAGTTTGTGAAAGACATCACTCTGCATATCGCCGCGGCGCACCCGTTGTTTGTGAGTCGCGACCAGGTTCCGCGAAGCATGATTGACCGTGAGCGAGAGATTTACCGGGAGCAAGTAAAAGACAAGCCCGCGAACGTTGTTGAGAGGATCGTGGATGGAAAACTCGACAAGTTCTTTGGTAGCGTTTGCTTGCTCGATCAGGCTTTCATCAAGGATCCGGATCAGTCGATCAAGGACCTGATCTCATCGAAAATTGCGCAGCTCGGCGAAAACATTATTGTTCGTCGATTCACCCGGTACGTTGTTGGGGAGGAGTTGGACGGTTAGGGTTCCGCGTTCGTCGTCGCCTCAAAAGCACGAGGTAAAATTCGAATACTAACGCTATCCGGCGCGGCTGGGGTGAACCTCGCCCTGACAACGCCAATAACCCTTTAAACCGAGACGTCGACTCGGAACGCCAAACGCCAAACGCGAAACCCCGAACGCGGAACAGATCCTTGCAGTTTACGGGTCGACTGCTAATATCGCCCGTCTATGAAGCGTTCGTTTCTTCTCACCACTTGCCTTGCGGCTGGCATCGCAATCTCGGGCTTTTCACAAGACACTATCAAGATCGGCGAGTTCGGCTCGTTGACCGGCGATAACGCGAGTTTCGGAATTTCCCAGAACAATGGCGTCAAGATGGCGGTCGAAGAGATCAATGCTGCCGGCGGGGTTCTCGGAAAAAAGATTGATCTGCTGGTCGAGGACAACGAGACGAAACAAGGTGAAACCACAACGATCGTGCGGAAGCTGATTTCCCAGGATCATGTAGTTGCCTTGATCGGCGAGGTTGCGTCGTCCAAGAGTTTGGAGGCTGCTCCGATCGCTCAGGAGGCAAAAATTCCGCAGATTGCCACCGCCGCGACCAACCCGCGCGTAACGCAAACGGGCGACTACATTTTCCGGGTCTGCTTTATCGATGATTTTCAAGCTCAGGTCATCGCGCGATTCGTCCTGGAAAAGCTGCAAAAGAAGAAAGTTGCGTTCATGACGGACGTGAAACAGGACTACAGCGTCGGCTTGACGAATTTCGCGAAGGATTACTTTCTGAAAAACGACGGGCAGGTCGTCAAGGAGCAGAGTTACAGTTCGGGAGATAAGGATTTCCGGGCGCAATTGACCGACATCAAAGCCGCCAACCCGGATGTGATCATAATCACTGGTTATTATCCCGAAGCGGCCTTGATCGCGAAACAGGCTCGACAGTTTGGCATTAAGTCGATCTTCGTGGGCGGTGATGGTTGGGATGGCTCTTCGTTGATCCCGGTCGGCGGTAAGGCGATTGAAGGCGCCTTCTACTCAACCCACTTCTCCGTCGATGACAAATCTCCCGCAGTGCAGGAATTCGTGACGAAGTACAAAGCGAAATACAATGCCGTGCCGGATGCGTTTGCTGCCCTCGGGTACGATGCGGCAAAGCTGCTTGCTGACGCGATCAAGCGCGCCGGCGGCACCGAATCCCAAAAGCTCCGCGATGCGATCGCGACAACCAAAGATTTTCCGGGTGTGTCCGGAAAAATTACGATCAATGCCGAACGCAACGCTGACAAGCCTGCGGTCATCCTCACAATCAGAGACGGCGCGCTGCACTACTACGAGACGATTGAACCAAAGAGCAGCTAGAAGGCTGCTTCTGCAGGGCGCCTGGCCCAGCCGCTGGGGCAGGCTGTGTCGGTGAGGTCGAGGATTTGCTGCTGGAAAGTGGTGCGCTGAGTTATCCCGGCGCCTGGGCCAGGCACCCTACAGAAGCAGCCCAAATCGCGCTTCCCCGTCACCTGCAAGTATTGATAGCATGCCGAACCATGAAGTTGCTTCGCGCCTTGGTTGTGTGCGTGCTCTTGGCCACCGTCGCCGCCGGAGATGAGATCAAAATCGGCGAAGTCAATCCCTTGAGCGGCGGAGTCTCGCAATTTGGCATCTCCAGTCACCAGGGGTTTCTGCTGGCGTTCGAAGAAATCAACAGTGCTGGAGGCGTCCTCGGGAGTAAGATCAATTTGATCACCGAAGATGATCAATCAAAACCCGGCCAGAGCTCCACGGCAGCTCGAAAACTGATCGCTCAAGACAAGGTCGTCGCGATTCTGGGTGACGCTACATCGTCCGCCACCCTGGAAGCCGCCCCGATCGCGCAGGCGGCAAAAATCCCAATGCTGACGCCGAGCGCCACCAACCCCAGAATAACTGAGATCGGTGACGATATATTTCGTGTCTGCTTTCTAGATGAACTCCAAGGCCGCGTCATGGCGCGTTTCGCTCACGACAAATTACGGGTTAGGAAAGTCGCTACATTAACTGATGTGAAGCAAGATTACAGTGTCGACCTCACCCGGTTCTTTAAGGAGGAATATACCAGGCTGGGAGGGACGATCGGCGAGGAGCAGAGTTACTCGAGCGGTGATACGGATTTTCGGGCGCAGCTAACCGCGATCCGGGCGGCAAAACCCGATGCCATCTACATTCCGGGCTACTATACCGAAGTTAGCCTGATCTTGAAACAGGCCAGACAGATTGGGCTGACGATCCCCGGGCTCGGCGGTGACGGCTGGGCGAATGACACCCTGCTGTCGATTGGAGGCAAGGCGGTTGAGGGATGTTATTTCACAAATCATTTCTCTCCGGACGATCCGGCACCTCTCGTCCAGAAGTTCGTCGGTAACTACAAGGCAAAATTTGGCTCGGTCCCGGACACATTTGGCGCCCTCGGATACGATGCTGCCCGACTCCTCGCCGACGCTATCGCTCGGGCCGGGAAGCCAGAGCCACAGGCGATTCGTGATGCGCTTGCCCAAACGAGAAATTTCCAGGGGGTGACAGGGCAGATATCGATCGACGAGAAACGGAACGCTTCGAAACCGGTTCTCATAGTCACGATTAAGAGCGGGAAATTCGAAATCGTGGACAAGGTTGCTCCTTGACGGGCAGAGTTCAGCGTTCCGGGTTCCGCGTTCAGTTTCGCAGCTGGAAGCCGCCTTCGCACGCTTCGGCGCGCCCTTGACCACCGAGTTTGACAACCCGGTTGCGTTCGGCCGCGACGCAGGCTTGGCGTCGTCGGGCTGCGGCTACTTTGCTCCTCGATATTCTCCGGCCCGCCACGCAAAGTAGATGCACCTCCAGGTGCGGAACGCCAAACGCCGAACGCTGAACCCCAAACGCCAAACGCCAAACGCTGAACTCGGAACTCAGAACTCGGAACTCGGAACTTGAAACTCGGAACTTGAAACCCTCCGGCCCGTTGGTAGCCTCAAGGGTTTCATGGGCAGGAAGTTACACCAATCGGTCAAAGCTGTGTGCCTCTCGATTGGGTTCGGGTTCTTGGCCTGGCCAGCGCAGGCGCAGGACCAGATCAAAATCGGCGAGGTGAACCCGATTTCCGGTGCGATCGGCCAGTATGGAACCACCTGCCACAAAGGTATACAGCTTGCCGTTGATGAGGCCAACGCAGTCGGCGGTGTTCTCGGAAAAAAGATCAATCTGCTCACTGAAGATAACCAGTCCCAGCCGGGCCAGAGCTCGACGATTGTTCGGAAGTTTGTCACGCAGGACAAAGTAGTCGCAATCGTGGGGGACCTGACATCTTCCGGAACCATGGAGGGAGCCCCGATAGCTCAGGCGGCGAAGGTGCCGATGGTTACACCGCTAGCGACGAATCCGAGAGTGACCGAAATCGGAGACTACATATTTCGCGTTTGTTTCATCGACGAATTCCAGGGTCGGGTGATGGCACGCTTCGCGCTGCAAAATCTAAAGACAATGAAGGCTGCAATTCTGACGGATGTGAAACAGGACTACAGCGTCGGCTTGAGCGGCTTTTTTAAGGCAACGTATACGGCTGGCGGCGGAACATTAGTGAGAGAGCAGAGTTATTCCAGTGGCGATACCGATTTTCGAGCCCAGCTGAGTTCCATCAAGGCAGCCCGGCCGGAGGTGGTGTTTTTGCCTGGTTACTACCCGGAGGTAAGCGTGATTCTGAAGGAGGCCCGGCAACTGGGCTTGAACGTGCCCTTCATCGGCTGCGAGGCTTGGGATAGCCCGACTTTGCTTCAGGTGGCTGGCAGCGCGGCAAACGGCTGCTTTTATTCCAACCAGTTCTCAGCAGACGATCCCAGTTCGGTGGTTCAGGATTTCGTAAAATTGTACCAGGCAAAGTATGGAGAGCGGCCCGACAATTTCGCAGCCTTGGGATATGACGCCGCACGCGTCGTTCTGGATGCAATTAAGCGAGCTGAGTCCATCGAGCCGGGGGCGGTGCGGGATGCGCTTGCTCAAACCAAAGACTTCCCTGGTGTATCCGGTAGTATCACGATCGACTCAAAGCGCAACGCTTCAAAGCCAGTAGTGATTCTCGCGCTCAAGGAGGGTCAAGTTCAGTACTTTGAGAAAGTCAATCCGAATTGATATGTAACGAGTCAGGAATTCTGACGGTAGGGATGCGCTTTCGCCTCCGCCACGCGAATAGAGCGTGGAACGGGCGTCTCGCCCGTCTATTCTGTTCAATGGTATACTGGCGAGACGTCTGTCTTGCTCTGATCCTTGCTCTGTCTGGCAACGCGACTCTCCATGCGGATGTAAAGATCGGCGCTGTCAGTTGTCTGACCGGGGCGCTGTCGACCTTTGGGATCTCCAGTATCCAGGGCGCACGCCTGGCGATCGAGGAAATCAACCGGGCTGGGGGGGTGCTTAGTGAGCCGGTGAACTTAATTGTAGAAGACAACGCCTCAACGCCAGGAGAGACCGCAACTATTGCCCGGAAATTTATTGCCCAGGATCAAGTACTTGCGATTCTTGGTGATTTGACTTCCTCCTCGACGATGGAGGCAGCTCCATTGGCTCAGGCAGCCAAGATCCCCTTACTTACGCCGAGCGCGACCAATGTGGCGATCACACGCATTGGCAGCTACATTTTTCGGAGCTGTTTTGTCGACCCGTTTACCGGTCAGGTCATGGCGAAGTTCGCCTTGGACCATTTGCACGCGAAAGAGGCAGTTATTTTGACGGACGTCAAACAGGACTACAGCATCGGCTTAGGCGATGCGATCCGGGCATATTTTATCGAGCACGGGGGCCAGATTCTGAAAGAAATCTCCTTTAGCAGCGGCGACACTGACTTCCGAGCGCAACTCTCCACGACTAAAGCGCTTCACCCCGATGTCATCTTTTTGCCGGCTTACTACACTGAATCGGGACTAATTTTACGCCAGGCACGGCAGCTTGGGCTGAACGCGACGTTCGTGGGCGGCGAAGGCTGGGACAGCCCGGCTTTGCTCGAGATCGCTGGGAAGAGCGCTGATGGCAATTTCTACGCGAACCATTTCTCAGCGAGTGATCCCTCGGTAAAGGTTCAGAAATTTGTGACGACCTATGAAGCCAAATATCACGTCGTCCCCGATGCACTAGCGGCGCTCTGGTATGACGGCGCGGCTCTGTTGGCCGATGCTATCCAGCGCGCGGGCGCGAAGGATCCCCAAAAAATCCGAGACGCGCTCGCAGCGACGAAGGACTTTGAGGGCGTTACCGGGCGGATTTCTATCGACGCAAACCGGAATGCGGCCAAACCGGGAGTCATCCTCAACATAGAAAACGGCCAAATCAAAATGATACAACAGGTGACCCCTTAGAACCCGCGCCCGATGGAACAAGTCACGCTCTTTCTCCAACAGCTCTTGAACGGGCTATCGCTCGGCTCGATCTACGCTTTAATCGCGCTGGGGTATACCATGGTCTACGGTGTTCTCCGATTTATCAACTTTGCTCATGGTGATGTCTACATGCTGGGGGCGTTTTCCGGTTTTTTTATCGCCCAATATGTCGCGAAGTTTATTCCTTTCGCCGAGTACGACTCGTTTACCGCGCAAAACTTTCTCAGCATCATTTGTGGCGCGAGCATCGTGATACTCACCGCGATGGCGAGCTGCGCTGTCATTGGTGTCCTGATCGAAAAGATCGCCTATCGCCCTTTGCGTGACCAGCCGCGCTTGAATGTCCTAATCACTGCGATCGGCGTCTCGCTCTTCCTCCAGAACATGACCCAGTACTTCTTTGGAGCGCAGCCGCGGGCATTCCCTCAACTGATTCCGGTGCAGCCGATCGAGGGGCTGGGCGGTCTAACCGTTTTGACCACGCAAGCGGCGATCATCCTCTCGACGATCGTGCTGCTGATCTCACTGAGGTTCATCGTGATGAAGACCAAAATGGGCATGGCTATGCGAGCCCTCTCGCTGAATCCGATGGCCTGCGCAGTGATGGGAGTGAATAATGACGTTGTCATCTCCTTTACTTTTGCACTTGGCTCCGCCCTCGCCGGCGCTGCCGGCGTCCTGATATCGCTGGATTCGCCTTCGATTACCCCTCTGATGGGAAACTTGCCAGGCATTAAAGCTTTCGTCGCGGCCGTACTCGGCGGGATTGGAAACATCAGTGGCGCCGCTTTGGGCGGCCTGATCATCGGGGTGCTCGAGACGCTGGTCGTCGGTTATCTGCGACCCGAGCTGCGCGACGCCATCGCGTTCGCCGTGTTGATCGTGATCCTGCTCTTCAAACCGACCGGACTTCTCGGAAAAGCAGAAAGCGAAAAGGTATGAGCCGATCCCGTTTGATTCTCGTCGGGTATTTAACGGTCTGCCTGTTAATCTCGGTTTTTGCCGAACGCTATATTTCGATACATCTCGCCTATTACTATGACATTCTCATCACCATTGCGATCAATGTCATTTTAGCCGTCAGTCTGAATCTGGTAATGGGTTATACGGGCCAGTTTTCGCTTGGCCACGCCGGTTTTATGGCGGTCGGCGCTTATGCCTCCGGCAGTTGGTCGAACCATCTGGACCCAACGATCTTGAGTGCTCTTGGCGGGTCCGCGAATCCGGTCGCGACCAACGTGGCTCTGGTGATCTCGATGACGTTCGGCGGAGTCCTGGCCGCGCTCGCGGGTGTCGCGGTAGGAGTGCCTTCATTCCGGTTGAGGGGTGATTATCTCGCGATTGCAACGCTGGGCTTCGGAGAAATTATTCGGACCGCAATTTTGAACACGGATTTCCTCGGCGCAGCTCGGGGATTGAGCGTTTCAGGGAACTACACCAATCTGTTTTGGGCTTTTGGTGTCGCCGGATTTGCGGTGTATGCCGTTTTGGCGTTGGTGAATTCAACCTATGGCCGCGGGTTTCTGACCGTCCGCGATGACGAGGTGGCCGCGGAGGCCATGGGCATCAACACCGCCAAATACAAAATCATAGCCTTCGTGGTTGGTGCGTTCTTTGCAGGAATTGCGGGCGCTTTATACGGGCATTTCAAGGCGTTTCTTACGCCGGAGGGATTCAATTTCTTCAAATCAGTCGACGTTGTTGTTATGGTTATCCTCGGTGGGATGGGTAGCACGGCCGCCGTAGTTCTCTCTGCAACGCTGCTCACGATCCTTCCGGAATTGTTGCGTGCGCTCGCCGATCAGCACCTTGTTCCGCCAGCCTACCAGGGGTTATTGGAAAACCGTCTCATCTTGTACTCGCTTCTTTTGATCATCCTCATGTTGACGCGACCGCAGGGCTTGTTTGGCGATATCAGCGCCGTGCGCCGAAGATTCAGCCAGACGAAAGAAAAGTGATGGAGAATCTGCTGAAGTTGAATGCGTGCACGATCCGATTTGGCGGGCTCACCGCGGTCTCGAAATTCTCCATGGAAATCGCTCCGCAGGAGTTGGTCGGTCTCATTGGGCCAAACGGAGCGGGAAAAACGACTGTGTTTAATATGGTGACGGGAGTTTATGAGCCGACTAAGGGAGATGTCCTGTTTGCAGGCGAGCGTTTGAACGGGCTGAAGCCATACGCGATTACTGCCAAGGGGATTGCGCGGACCTTTCAGAATATCCGATTGTTCGCTTCGTTAACCGTTTTCGATAATGTCCGTGCGGCCTTTAACTTGCATTTGAAACACAGTGCGATTCATGCCCTCACCCGGGGAACAAGATTTCAAACCGAAGAAAACGAGATCGAACAGAAGGCGCGAGATCTCCTGAACATATTTAACCTCGACCGGTATCGGGACGTCATAGCCAAAAGCTTGCCTTTCGGCGATCAGCGCAGGCTGGAAGTCGTTCGGGCGCTTGCCACACGGCCAAAACTTTTGTTGCTGGACGAGCCTGCGGCTGGCATGACCCCCACCGAGAAACATAACTTGATGCGTCTGATCGAGTTTATCCAGGAACGTTTCGATATTTCCGTCCTGCTGGTGGAGCACGATATGCGCGTGGTGATGGGAATCTGCCGGCGCATCTATGTTCTGGATCATGGTTTGCAGATTGCCGAAGGGCCTCCGGAGGCGATCCGACGGGATCCGAGAGTGATCGAGGCCTATCTGGGCGAAGAACCAACCGGGACGAAACAATAGCCGATGTTGGAGATACATGACCTTGAGGTTGCTTACGGTGCGATAATCGCGCTTCATCGCATCAATCTGAAGGTGGAGAAAGGCAAGATCGTTACCCTCGTAGGCAGCAACGGGGCAGGGAAGTCAACGACGCTTCGCGCCATCTCCGGCCTCCTTCGCGTCCGCCGCGGCAAGGTCGCGTTGGAAGGAGAAGATATCACCAACTGGCAACCACACCGCATAGTCGGACTTGGCATTACTCAGGTCCCGGAGGGTCGCATGATTTTCGCCAATCTGACCGTCCTCGAAAATCTCCGGATGGGCGCCTTCCGCCGCAAGGATAAGGATGGCATAAGAAAAGATTACGACTATGTATTCTCCATTTTTCCCCGACTCAAAGAGCGCGAAAAGCAGGTGGGCGGCACCTTGAGCGGCGGAGAGCAACAGATGCTGGCCATCGCCCGCGCGCTGATGAGCAAGCCGCGATACCTGATGTTGGACGAACCTTCATTAGGTATCGCGCCGATCCTCATGAAAACAATCTTTGCCAAGATAGTTGAAATTAACAAGGAATTGGGAATCACGATCCTGCTCGTGGAACAGAACGCGAATCTAGCCCTGGAAATTTCTGACTACGGTTACGTCCTCGAAACGGGGCGAATCATTCTCGAGGATGAGTCAGCGAAGCTGAAGACGAATCGCCTGGTGAAAGAAGCCTACCTTGGCGGCGTTTGAACATAGCCTGCATCGTTGCTTGGAGAAAGTTTTCCTCTGCCCCACCCTCTTCTCGCCTCACGCTAAAAGTCCTGCTTCGATAGTGACTGGCCCAATTCCTGAAGGATTGAGTTCATCTCCTTCATCACCACGGCAGAGGTTTTCCCATATGAATGTAAGCGCCGTTCGGCCCGTCCTCGCCGATCGTTGCGAGCGCGACGCTAGTCTTCGCGCCGTCTTCGATTTCCATCGGCGCACCTTCGCCGCCGAGATCTGTTTTCACCCAACCCGGATGCGCGGCGTTCACTTTGATTTTTGTATCCTTGAGCTCGTAGGCGAGCTGCACAGTGAAGGCATTCACCGCTGCCTTGGAAACGTTGTAAGCCGGCACGTGGTAGCCGTAGATTGGCGAATCCGGCGTCGAGTGATGCGTCATCGAACCGAGGATGCTCGAGAGATTCACGATCCGTCCCGCATCGCTTTTGCGCAAAAGAGGCAGGAACGCCTGAGTGGTCGCGACGAGGCCAAAAACATTCGTTTCAAATGTCTTCCGCCACACATCGAGAGGCTGGGCGCTGGCTGATTTGTCCGCATCATGGAGCATCACTCCGGCGTTGTTGATGAGGATGTCGAGCCGCCCATATTCGTGTTCGACCGAGGCCGCTGCCTTCTTGATGCTGTCGCTGCTCTCCACGTCGATGACGACGCCATGCGCATCGATGTCTTCTTTGCGCAGCTCTTCCGCGGCTCCTTTGCCCTTCTTCTCGTCACGTGCGCCGACGAGAACAGTGATCCCTTCTTTGCCGAGCTGACGTGCGGTTTCCAACCCGATGCCTTTGTTGGCGCCTGTGATTAGTGCGATACGTTTGTTGATCATATTATTTGTCGGAACCTAACTCACTAAGCGCATATTTGATTGCGTTTTGTTATGCTGCTGGCTGACATACGCCGCGGCCCGGCCATGTTGATGCCGCACCGCGAATTTGATGCGCCACGAAAAGTCTATCGAAATTCGGGATGACGTCGGCTTCTTCCAGGCAGTGCGCGATGCACTCATAAAATCGGCCCGGCAGGCTAGCTACCCTTCGTATTCGTCGTGGGGCGCCACCACGTGTACGACGCAGTTTGCGCCCGGTCGACGGGCGAATCCTCCCAGTCCTCTTGCCGCCCCAGCGGGGTTAGGTCAAGGAACGTCCAAACGCCCCCAAGCGCCTCGACGCCGCGCTCGGAGGTGAAGTAGGTGCGATAATAGAGTCGCCATCCCGGAGAAAGACGCTGAGGCCGAACGTCTCGCCTTCATCAGTTGTGATACCGAAGTCTACGTTGAAGTCGTTGCCGGCAGAAGACACCCATGGGATGCTCCATCCCATCCGGTTCCTGTATTGCTGGATGTTCGCCAGCGGCGCGCCTGCAGGCGCGACGAAAACATAGTTCTTATCAATTCTGACCATTGGCAACCGGCGGCGCTCTGCGGCCAAAGCATCGCGCGCATGCGTAGCCTCCTTTTCCTTTTCGAGGAGTGCGGCAACGGCCTTCTGCCGTTCGGCTGGCGTGACGATTTTCGGGAGCCCGATCTCGCTCTTGTGTTTTGTCTTCATAATCGATTCTCAGCCTCCCGCCATGGCCCCGACAATCAGGAACGGTTCTGCGCCGCTGACGACCTGTTCGGGCAACTTGGTCTCCGGCGGTTCATGGGACAGATCCTCTTTGCAGGCGTAGAATCTCACGAACGGCCTGCGCCGCAAAGTGGCGTGGTCGCGAATCGCCCCGCGCAGTACCGGATACCGCGCTTCGAGAGTGTCCAGGATCAAGCCCAAAGTAGCCGATCCTTTAACTTCAAGCTGCACCTCGTCCTCGACGCGCGCCAGCCTGCGCAGGTGATAGGGAAGCACCACTCTTATCATGACAAAGTCTGCACCTCGACTGATAGAACCGCCGGAAGATCGCGGGCAATCGGCTTCCAGGTGTCACCGCTGTCGGCAGACACGTAAACCTGCCCGCCAGTGGTTCCAAAATATACGCCGCACGGCTCCAGCGAATCAATCGACATTGCGTCGCGCAGCACATTCACGTAGCAATCCTTCTGCGGCAGACCTTTGGTCAGCGCTTCCCACTCGTTGCCACCCGTCCGGCTGCGATACACCCGCAGTCTCCCGTCCGGCGGATAATGTTCTGAATCGCTCTTAATCGGCACCACATAAATTGTCTCCGGCTCATGCGCATGGACGTCGATTGGAAAGCCAAAGTCTGACGGCAGGTCACCGCTGACCTCGTGCCATGACTCGCCGGCATTGTCGGTACGCAAGACGTCCCAGTGCTTTTGCATAAACAAAACGTCTGGCCGGGAGCGATGCATCGCGATGCGATGAACGCAGTGCCCGACTTCCGCATCCGGGTCAGGCAACTCGTAAGGGGATTTCAGCCCACGGTTGACCGGTTGCCAGGTCATTGCGCCGTCATCCGTGCGAAAAGCGCCTGCTGCAGAGATGGCAATAAAGATGCGTTCGGGGCGCTCGGGATGGATAATGATCGTGTGCAGACACATGCCTCCCGCGCCGGGTTGCCAGAGATGACCCTTGGCAGTCCGCAATCCCGGAAGCTCCTGCCAGGCGCGGCCGCCGTCCACCGTCTTGAACAGTGCCGCGTCCTCCACCCCTGCGTACACGGTGTCCGGATCACCCGGCGAGGGCTCGAGATGCCAGACGCGCTTGAACTCCCATGGGTGTTGCGTGCCGTCGTACCACTTATGAGTTCCGGGAACGCCATCATACTTGAACTCATTGCCGGCTGCCTCCCAGGTCTTTCCACCGTCCTCAGAGCGCTGGATCACCTGGCCGAACCACCCGCTGGTTTGGGAGGCATACACGCGATCCGGCTGGGCGGGTGAGCCTTTGACGTGATAAATCTCCCAACCCGCAAAATGCGGCCCACTGATTTCCCACTGCTCGCGCTTGCCATCGGCGGTCAGGATGAATGCGCCTTTTCTTGTACCAACCAACACTCGTATTCTGCTCATATGATCATTTTTATCAACGGAAGGTCAGGGACGTTGCACAGGGCTGCGTAGCCCTATGGTGTTCTATGGATTGATTTGTCGTTCTCTTCATCATTACGACGAACCAGGTTGAGCGATCGAGACACGTATGTTATGAATTTTCTGCGCTGGGAAACGGCTGCACCTGCTTTCTCGTGATTTGGTGTTTACTACTTTTGCTTAAGCTGCACCGGATGCAAACGGGTAGGCGGCGAAACTCCGGATAGAGTCGGCTCTCCGAGTGCCGAACGCAGCTGGAAGCCGCCTTCGCACGCTTCGGCCCGCCCGTAAGGTTGAAATCGGCTAAAATAGGAACGCCCTATCCAACGTCCATTGTATATGGAGCAACGGCGTTCGCCTTCGTCGGGTGGCTTCCAGCGACAAAAAGTTATTTTGCTGCTCGCTCAACGCATTGCACAACTTCCGCCGATGCAGAAGAAGGTTTTGGCGATGTACTATCACCAAAATATGCAACTAGCCGAGATAGGGGACCGCTTCGGCATGAGCGAGGCCAGGATATGGCAAATCCTAATGCGAACTCTCAGTCTGCTGCGGGACTATGTGTTGCGAACTACTCTGACCTCTCCCCTAAAAAATAATGGCAAGATACGTAACTAGCCTGCATCACTCACAGCGCGGCGAAGCCGCAAGCAAAGGTGATTCGTGAGAAGTGAGAGGTATACAGGTCGGCAATCCGCTGGACACTGCCAAGGGCGAAGTCGCTAGCCGGCTGTGCGAATGGTTCGGCTGGACACCCGGCAACATTATTGACCTCGGCGACATCAGCAATTCACGCGGCACGGAAATGTTTCTCGCGCTTTGGGTGCGACTGTGGGGCGTGCTGGCAACGCCGCACTTCAACATCCAGGTCGTTGTTGGGAAATGAACGCTCCCCGACTGAAAAACACTTGTAGGGCGGCTGGGTCAGCCGCCGCAGGCCTTGGTCTCGAAGGGTTGGTTTGGGCGACGAAGTAGCGGCTGGCTCATCCGCCGCGGCGGATTCGCCCTACCGGCATTGCTTAATTAGGCCGACCCCTAGTCACCTCTTGCTCTCACTTCTCACGAATCACGTTTGTTTGCCGCTTCGCCGCGCTGTGAACAGTGCGCTTTTTCGTTCTTCTATCACCTGAAGTGAGTATTGTTTTGCTTACTCGATAGGATACTGTCGGAATTGTTGCACTGGCCGCATGGATCCGAATGTTCAAAAATCGCCTGCCGAAGCTGAACGTTGGGCCGGCATTACCCGTCCTTATACGCCTGAAGATGTTGACCGTTTATCAGGCACGATTCGTATCGAGTACACGCTAGCCAGACTCGGCGCGACTCGTCTTTGGCGCCTGCTCCAAACAGAAGAGTTCGTCTCCGCCTTAGGTGCACTCACTGGAAATCAAGCGGTTCAACAAGTCAAAGGGGGACTGCAAGCCATCTATCTGAGCGGCTGGCAAGTGGCGGCAGACGCGAACCTGGCAGGTCAAATGTACCCGGACCAGAGCCTCTACCCGGCAAACAGTGTTCCGGCCGTCGTAAGGCGGATCAATTCAGCGCTCATGCGGGCGGATCAAATTGATCGCCAGGAAGGAAGGACCAGCACCTATTGGTTCGCGCCGATTGTCGCTGACGCCGAAGCCGGTTTCGGTGGGCCGCTCAACGTGTTTGAGCTCGTAAGAGCCATGATTGAAGCCGGTGCAGCCGGGGTTCATTTTGAGGATCAGCTTTCTTCAGAAAAGAAATGTGGTCACATGGGTGGCAAAGTCCTGGTGCCGACCGAGCAGGCGATACGTCACCTTATCGCGGCGCGGCTCGCCGCCGATGTTTGCGGGGTTCCGCTGGTCTTGATCGCGCGGACTGATGCGAACGCGGCTAATTTGCTCACCAGCGATTTCGATGAACGGGACAAGCTTTTTCTAACGGGCGAGAGAACCGTCGAAGGATTCTTTCGTGTTCGCGCCGGGCTCAACCAGGCAATTGCCAGAGGCCTGGCCTATTCACCCTACGCAGATCTCCTTTGGTGCGAAACCAGCGAGCCCAGCCTGGCTGAAGCACGGAAATTTGCCGAGGCGATTCATGAAAAATTCCCCAACAAACTGATGGCTTACAACTGTTCACCCTCATTCAACTGGAAAAAGAAGCTGGATGACACAACGATTGCGAACTTTAAACGTGAGCTGAGCGCGATGGGGTACCGCTTTCAATTCATTACGCTGGCCGGCTTTCACGCGCTTAACTATGCGATGTTCAAGCTGGCACGAGGCTACGGGGAGAGGGGTATGTCGGCCTATGTTGAACTGCAGCAAGCCGAGTTTGCGGCGGAGCCGGAAGGTTACACCGCAACTCGTCACCAACGAGAAGTCGGCACCGGTTATTTCGACGACGTCGCCCAAGTGATCGGCGGAGGCAGTTCCTCCACGACCGCACTTCACGGTTCAACCGAGAAGGAGCAGTTTCACTAAGCCTGGATCGCGCGCAAGCCTCCGAAGACTTGCGGGCGATCCAGGCTAGATGCGGGACAGCCACCGGATCCGAGGCGCGACGGCGAAGTTGAGCTGAACGAGAACGATCAACGCGATGCTTGCATAGGTGTTTACTATGCACAGCGCGGCTCCTAGCGCATAAAAAGCCTGAGCTCCCAGGATTCGGCGCTTAACCGCTTTTCCCACCTCGGCCGGTGTGTCGGCCTTCACCAGGTCTGCCCGGGTCGCATACAGCCAGCTTAGATAGAGAACTATTCCGAGGAGCAATATATTGCCCCAGTAGCAGAGGAACGCCGCCCGGTAGCTGATGAAATCCGCCAACAGCCTGGTCGAAAACGGCATGATCGAAACAGCGAACAGAAACGCCATATGTATCCAGGTGAGGTGCCGGTCGGTCCTGGCAAAACAATTCAGCTGCGCCTGCTGGCCATTCCAAAAGATGGCTAGCGTGAGGAAGCTCATCAGGTAGGTGATGAATTGGGGAAACATCGCGAAAAGTGCGTGCCAGAGGTCGTGCTCGCTGTGAATAGCCTCCCGGGCCGGGTCGCGAAGGTCGAGCACGAGGAGCGTCATTGCCACCGCAAAAATGCCGTCACTGATGGCGGCCAACCGTTCGACGCTTTGACCGGCAATCTGATTATAGAGCGTTTGGCCCGCCGACCCCTCGGATTCGTTCATACACTTATCACGAAGCTATTTTGCTCGCGCCTTAAGAGCAAACCCGACTGCCGGACGTCGCCGCAAGGCCCAGAGCGATTGCTCGATCCGATGAGTTAGAACTAACCTGACTTGCGCGTTTTGGGATTTTGCCGAGCGCTTTTTGAGGAGGTAATCGCCTGCGAAGCCTCTATTTTACAGCATCGTTATCCGAAAAATGCCAATTATAGTCACTAATTTATGTGATTA
>JBAUZZ010000637.1:0-2854 GCA_049585495.1 Chthoniobacterales bacterium
ACGCATCCCG
This sequence comes from Chthoniobacterales bacterium, assembly GCA_049585495.1. Lineage (GTDB taxonomy): Bacteria > Verrucomicrobiota > Verrucomicrobiia > Chthoniobacterales > JAFAMB01 > JBAUZZ01. Next base: position 11 of record JBAUZZ010000637.1, read on the forward strand.
CAACGCATCCTCTCACCCACCAAGCAATGGATCCAAAATAGTCACTGAATGCGTCCGCCAACCCGCATGAAATCAAGATCGGATCTCAAAAACGCGCAAGTTGGGCTAACTAACAAAGGATTAATCCGCACTGTCTTGCTGTGCTTTTTCTGGAATTGGATTTCAGGCCCGGAATCGGTGCTCTGCCAATATCGTTGCCCGGGCTTCCTCCCAGAGCCGAAAGCCGCCGCGGAACGCACTGTTGTTAGTGCCCGCTCGACAACCGGGAGGCAACGTTTTGAGTTCTTTGACGTTACCGCCGCCGAGTACAACCTCATCGGCCTGGAGTGCGGCGATCAGGCGCGCGACCACGTCCACAACGTGCGTCCGCCATCGCTTTTTGCCCCAGCGCTCCAAGCCACGCAGACCCACGTAGTCTTCGAATGTTTCCCGCAGGTAAGGAAGGTGAGCAACCTCCAGGGGCGCTACGATGCCCTCGACTATCAAAGCGGCGCCCAGCCCGGTCCCTAGGCCCAGAAAGAGCATCTTTCCGCCTTCGTAGTTGCCCAGTGCCTGCATTGCTGCGTCATTGATGACCTTGACCGGACACATAAAAGCGGCTTCAAAGTCAAACGTGACCCACCCGCGCCCAAGGTTATGCGGTTCGGAAACTATCCGACCCCGCGAAACCGGCCCCGGATAGCCAATCGAGACCGCCTCATACTTCCAGTCCGCCGCGAGCTGCTGGACCCCAGCAACCATTTTTGCGGGCGTCAGCTTCGGCCCGGAGGGAAACTTTCGACGCGTCACTTGTCCGGTGGCCAGGATTTTGACGTTCGTCCCGCCGATATCAATTACGAGCACATTCATGACTAAGGGCAATCTTGAGTCGGAATTGCTTGCAACATGAGAAATTGATCGTAGGTGAGGAAACCAACTCGCGCGGCGCTCAGCCAGCCACGCCCTTCGCGGCCGAGAAGATCAGATAGTAGGTCACCGTGCCGGTATCGGAAGAGACGGTGACAGGTTGGGCGATGCGCTGACCCGGCGAAATCTTGAAACCGCCAATACTTGAGACTTGGGAAGAGCCCGGCGCAAACGGCTGCTTGTTTGTCGCGGAAGCGAGAGCTTGAAAATTCGTCACAGCGCAATCGCCATTCGGCAAAACGCTAACCGTGAAGCTGACGGCAACCCGCTGTCCTCCGAGACCATTCAGATCGGTTTTAAGGTCCTGCCCCGTGGAACTGATTTGAAACCACTTCCTATCAAGTTGCGAAATCTCTTCCGGGGCACTGGACGTCTCGCCGCGCAAGACAGACTCGACAAAGGGATCCGGAACGGGGGCGGTCTGGCCACTCGGAGTGCGGCGAGCAAAGACATCCATGATGAGCAGGTTCTCTGCCGAAAAGAGCTTCGGAACGAGAACAAAAGCCAAAACTAGCAGCAGAACCCACCTCATGGGGCCAAAGTCTATCAAATATTAACGCCGGATTCGAAGGTAATATTGCCGGAAAGTCGCATCTCTTTGTGCTTAATTCTTGCTCCGCATGGCTCGAGACTACCAGCTCAGGCAGCTGCCTTCCGTCACTTCCAGTTCTATCGATTATCGGGCACAGCTCAACGATCAGCAGTACGAAGCGGTGACTTCAGGCCCCGGTCCTGCTCTGGTTCTGGCCGGAGCCGGCAGCGGGAAAACGCGCACCCTGACCTATCGGGTGGCCTGGTTGCTCGATAATGGCGTCGAACCACAAAATATTCTGCTGCTCACCTTTACGAATAGAGCTGCCCGGGAGATGTTGGCGCGGGTGCAGAATTTGCTGCCGCTCGAGACGCGCGCGATCTGGGGTGGCACCTTTCATTCTATTGGAAATAGGTTGCTGCGCCGCCACGCGAACGATATCGGATTTCGTTCCGGATTCTCCATTATGGATCGCGAGGACCAGGAGGACCTGCTCGAGGCAGTGGTCGCGGCGTCCGATATCGACCCAAAACAAGTGCGCTTCCCGAAGGCGGAAGTTTTGGGAGATATCTTCAGCTTCGCCATCAACACCGGGCGGACGCTCGCTCAGGTGATCGTTGACCGGTACCGATGGTTTCAGCCGCTCACGCATCAAATAGGGTTTCTCCGGAATCGTTACGAAGATCGCAAGCGCGCTGCAAATGTGATGGATTTCGACGATCTGCTTGCCAAGACGGTGCTGCTTTTACGAGGCAAACCTAGCGTGAAGGAGTTTTACCAGCATCATTTTCAATTCATTCTTGTCGACGAATACCAGGACACAAATCGGCTGCAGTCAGAATTCATCGACCTTCTTGCTGGCCACCACCGGAGCGTCATGGTCGTGGGCGACGACGCGCAATCGATCTACTCCTGGCGAGGGGCCAATTACCAAAACATACTGGATTTTCCGAAGCGCTATCCCACCGCCAGGATTTATAAGATCGAGACAAACTATCGCAGTGTTCCCGAAGTGCTAACCGTGGCCAATGCCGCGATCAGGGCAAATAAGAAGCAGTTTGAAAAGACCCTCCGACCGGACCGGAGGAACAGCACGGTCAAGCCAGCCCTCGTGCCACTCTCGGACAACACTCAGCAAGCCTTCTTTGTGGCGCAGCGGATCCTTGAACTCCGTGACGAAGGTTTCGATCTTCGCGAGGTCGCGGTTCTCTATCGGGCTCATTTCCACTCATTAGAGATCCAGTTGGCACTGACGCGCGCCGGAATTCCGTTCTTCCTTACGAGTGGTCTTCGATTTTTCGAGCAAGCGCATATCAAAGACGTCGCGGCCTTCATGAAGTTTGTCACAAATCCAGCCGACGAGGTCGCTTTTAAGCGCATGGTGCGGCTGCTGCCCGGTGTTGGTG
>JBAUZZ010000638.1:0-3426 GCA_049585495.1 Chthoniobacterales bacterium
AAGAGCGACGCGCCCAGCGCAGGCTAACTAAAAAAGAGTCAACAGATCAAAATTTCTCGGTCTTCTCGGAATTCTGTTCAACGGCAATGCTGATTCTCAGATGCTTGCCTTCGCGCACGGTGGCCACGCGAAAGTTGGCCAGATCATCCAGGAACTGCCTTTTTCCGGCAAAGTCCCTTCCAATCGAAAGCTCGACGTCAGCGAACGAGTATCGGATGGCGAAAAGACGATCTCCCAGTACATCAATCGCAAGCAGATGGGCATAGGGAATACACTTTGCCCGCGGCGGGCAAACCAGTTCGAAGGTACAACTCGTGCCGCCTTGGGTTCCGGGATGGCAAATATAAGCCTGATCTTCCAGTTTTGGGATCAGCGTGGCAGTAAGCACGTCGAATTAAAAACAAAATATTCGTATGTTGTCAACTCTTACTGAAGGCTCGACTGAAATCCACCTTTACCTGGTTGGAGCAAGGCGAGGATCTCCCCGACCAGAAACAGCGAGCCGGTGACCAGGACGGGACGGGGTACTCGGCGGGCCGCGCCGAGCGCATCGGACACGGAATCGAAAGATGCCCCGGGGATACCCGCTGGCAGAAGCGCATTGATCTCCCCGGTCGAAGCAGCGCGCTGATTTCGGACGGGGACGACGAAAAACTCCCGGGCGATTGGTTTGAGGGCAGCAAGCATGCCAGAGAGATCCTTATCGCGCAGCGCGCCGAAAATGATCGTGGGTTTGATCCCGCCCCGACATTCTTTCCACGTTTCAACCAGTTGCCTGGAAGCGGAAGGATTGTGAGCGCCATCCAGGATCAGATCCGGCTCAATCTCATGGAATCGTCCTGGCCAAAGCGTGCACTGAAGGCCCTGTTTGATGGCGGACAGGTCAAACGGGAGAACTGCCTCCTCCAAGGCGGCAACGGCGATCGCGGCATTAATTTTCTGGTGCCTCCCGGGAAATGGGATCGGTATATCTTGCAACGGCTTCTCGACATAGCGGATTCGGGTCTGCTCCCTGATTGCGACCGCATCGATGGCCGCGTGTACCTCGGAGAACTGTGGCCCGGAGACTACCGGGACCTTGAACTTGATTATTCCGGCTTTTTCTTTCGCAATCTCCCCTAGACTGTTCCCAAGCCATTTCTGGTGATCGAGATCAATCGCGGTTAGAATGGAGACCATTGGCGTGACGACATTCGTGGCGTCTAGCCGGCCGCCCAAGCCCGTCTCCAGTATCACGATGTCGACTCTTTCGCGGAGAAAATGCTCAAGCGCGAGGGCCGTCGTAATCTCGAAGAAAGTAGGGTGGCGCTGATGCTCGATCAGCTGCCGAATGCGCTCGATGCCGCGTGCAACCTCGTCGTCCTGCATGGGCTCGCCCTGAACCCGGATGCGTTCATTGAACCGCACAAGGTGTGGCGAAGTAAAGAGACCGCTCCGGAGCCCTCCGGCCCGACAAATGGAATCGAGCATCGCGCAGACCGAGCCCTTTCCGTTGGTGCCCGCCACGTGGAGGAAACGCAGCCGATGATGTGGATCGTCCATCTTCGCCAAGAGATAGCGAATATTGTCGAGACCGAGTTTAACCCCCCGGTTTTGAGTCCCGTAGAGCCATGCCAAAGCCTTGCGATACGCGTCTTTCAAAAGACTCCCGATTTAAGATTAGCTCCCGAACTAATTTTTGGAACTTAGATAAGCCAGGAGCTTTGCGACCGTTGAACGCATTTCGCGCCGATGAACGATGAGGTCAATCAGACCATGGTCCTGAAGGAATTCAGCAGTCTGAAACCCGGCCGGTAACTCCTGGTGGGTTGTTTCTCGGATGACGCGCGGACCGGCGAAGCCGATCATGCAATTCGGTTCGGCGAGAATGAGGTCTCCGAGCGAGGCGAAACTCGCCATAACGCCGGCGGTGGTTGGATGCGTAAGAATAGAGATGTACGGCAGTCGTGCCTGGGCATGGCGTGCGAGCGCGCCGCTGGTTTTCGCCATCTGCATTAGGCTGAGCATTCCTTCGTACATCCGGGCGCCGCCGGATGCGGAAACGATGATGATCGGGCGTCTCTGCTTCGTCCCTCGTTCGATCAGGCGGGTGATCTTCTCGCCTACCACGGATCCCATCGTGGCAGCGAGAAAATTAAAATCCATCGCCGCAATGGCAACCGGGTGCTGCTCCAGTGTGCCGAAACCGGTGACCACGGCGTCGATCAGTCCGGTTCTTTCCCGGTAGCTCCCTAAGCGCTCCGCGTACGTAGCGACACCCTTAAACTTCAGCACGTCCACCGACGACAGATTTGAATCCGCCTCCTCAAAGGTGCCGCTATCAAGCAAGCTATCGACTCGTTCCTTGGCAGAAAAAGTAAAGTGATGTTCGCATTTCGGGCAGACCCTAAGGTTCTGCGCGAGCTCAAGGTTGTGGATCACATCACCGCACTTTGGGCACTTTTGCCAAAGACCTTCAGGCATTTCCCGTTTCCTTTTTGTTCCAAGTTTTAACGAAGGCTTCTGGAAAATTGGCATAGTCAAGCGATCCTAGCCCTAGCCGCGAGCGACAGTCACGGCTCTCACGGAATCCGCACCGGCGGCAAGTAAGACAAAGGCGCATTCATGGAGCGTCGATCCAGTGGTAAGGACGTCATCTACTAAAAGGAGTCTTTTCCCGCTCACTGCGGTACTGTTGCGCACAGCAAAGGCGTTGCGCAAGTTCCGCATTCGGTCCCTTCGGTCGAACCTGGTCTGCGTCTCAGTGTAGCGCCTCCGCTGCAGACAGGGAAGCAAGGAGACTGCGGCCCGCTTGGCGACAATTTCCCCGATCGCATGAGCCTGATCGAATCCGCGCTCGCGCAATCGAGCCGGGTGGAGCGGAATCGGCACGATCGCGTCATAGGGCTCATCCCGGATGCGCGGATCATTGAAGGCCTCCCAGAGCCAGTCGGCAAGAATGCGCCGCAGGTGAAACTGGCCGCCATATTTCATCCGGTGAATAATTTCTCGGACGATGCCGCTGGCCCGGTAACGGGACACCGCGCAACGAAACGCAAAATGGCGGTCCTCACAATTCGGACAGACGAATTTTTGCGAAATAGCTCCGCTATAGGGTCTGGAACAAGTTTCGCAAAAAGGCGGTTTGATCTGTTCAGTGGTCGCCTGGCATGAGTCGCAGAGCATTCGTCCGGTGCTTTGCGCGCGCGCGCAGACGACGCAATGCGCGGGATAGAACAACTCAACGAGGGTTGTCCACAGGGGGCGAACCAGATCGATCACGGAGGAAGATTAGCCAGACCAGGAGCCAAACGGAAAGCACGATAAGTACCGCCCCGAAACCAACGGTCAGGTTCTGATCGAACCAGGGGGACAAATCTGCCGTCCTTATGGTCAGTTTATTGAAGCCCATCTTGCCAAAAACAAATCCGGCATGCAGACCGATAC
>JBAUZZ010000639.1:0-4891 GCA_049585495.1 Chthoniobacterales bacterium
CTTAAGCTCTCAGCGCATTGGTGGCGGAGTGATTCCAAGCAATCCAACAATAAGGATTACTAAATTACCCAGTCCAATTTCCCAAAGGACGTTTCGAAGCAGTAAACGTACGGCGCTCTTTTGTGCAAGGCTAACAGTCGGGAGCTCAACTGCTATCCTTGGCTTCAGCAAGAAAAGATTCCAAGCACCGAACCCGACCATCGCGGAAAACAGAATGAGCTTAGAAACTAGTATCTGGCCGTATGCACTTGTCAGGAGTGTTCGAAAACTTCCGACCATAAAAATGCTGTTTAACAGGCCGGTAAATGCCATACCGGCCACCGCGATCAGACTACTTGCTGAGAATCGGCGAACAACCGGTGCCGCCAGCACGATTGCCTCGACTTGGCTTGATTTTAACAGCAGAAAAAGGAATGCGGCGAGAGGCGCCAGAGCTCCTGGCCAGAACGCTGAGGTAAAAAGATGGAGTGCATCGCCTAAAAGGTGGACTACTCCTAAGGGGCCCGGACTTGCAGCGGCGTGGCCAACCCACGCGAGGGAGACAAGCTCTATTACTGAAAGCCCCGCGAGGGTTGTCTGTAAAAAGCTTCGTCTCCCTAATGTCCGTGCCACCACCCAGAGGATGATTCCAAAGACCAGGCTAACGATCACCCGGAACAACCATATATGACCAAATTGCGTCCCGGTCAGAACGGTCAACCAGTCACCGCTCTGTAAACATTCAATTAAGTCGTCTCCGCTCATTGTTGAGGCGACCAGCCAACTCCAGGTGAACCACGACATGAGCGCCACGAGAAGCGTCCATAATGCGGTCCGGCAGGTTAGCCGGTGGATCGTATCAAGCACGTGTCCAATTCCCGCCGAAGGCTTCCTCGTAGCGGGAAAGACGATCGCCGCCTCAAACAAAAACAGGCTGGCCAGCAGAATCGAGGCCGACAGATGCAACCAACGCACCAATATCAACGTAATTGGCATAGGAGTAAGTCGGCGCGGCCGTCGTGGACTACACCTTGGGTGTAGTCGCCACTCAGACTAATTCAAACGTGAAGTTTCCAGTCGTGACATGAGTGTCGACCGAGACAGCGCGCCAAACGACTTTGTATTTGCCCGGCTTCAGCTCAGGAAGCGAAACAGTCAGCACGGCCCCATTGGACTGATCTATCTTGACGTCACGCTTATCGACCTCCAGCCCGGAGGTATCGAATACCTGGATCTTACTCAGGGCGGGTTCTAACTTCTCGGTGAACCAGATCTTCACCTGGGTCGGTGCGCCGTGGATCTGACTTCCCACCGCCGGCTCCGCGTGATCGACAAATGCATGCGCCCAACTCCCCTGGATGAGGAGCAGCAGCGTACACGCAGTCAATAGCAATTTTGTTACGGCTTTCATCAGTTTACCTATCAAATAGAGGTTTGCTAAAAATCTTGGGCAGAAGATCATCCAGATAAAAGTGAACCTGGGCGATTACTCCTACGTTGTGACCGCTATGATTGTTGACCGGTATTATTGCTTCGATTCCTACCTGGAAGTATTGGCCGGACCAGATAACCCCGGGATTGACGGTGCCGGTGGTTAGTGTGTCTACCCCTCGATTCAACGGCGTCGACATGGAGAACTCCACAAGCGGAATCAGGTGGTCGAAAGGTGCCTTTAAGCCGATATCTTTGACGTGTTGTTGCAGATAAATCAAACTGTACTCAAGCGCTAAGCCCCATTGCAGCGTGTCGGCATTGGGCTCTACGGAGACCGTCTTTTGACCAGTTACCGGATTGACGGCTATGCTTTCGTTACCCGCCCTTGTCGGAATAGATAACCCGAGTGTTCCGGTGATTGCGAACGGTCTAAGGAAAGGAAGATTATCGGGCAGATCACCGAAACCTTTTCCAAAGTAAAAAGTAGGGGTAAAGGTGCTAAAGGAATCATTGCCGAGCGAGTGACGGCCGCTCCCGCCGATTTCCCAGGTTAGACCAATGGAAGTAATGGCCTCGTGTTTGTCGTTCTCAAAAAACTCATAAAGAACGTTGAGTGCAGCATTGTCGAACCCAGTCAGCGCCCGCTGGTCGGCCACTTTCTGGATGCTGTATCCGTCACCAATGGTCAGTGCGGTTCGCGGTAGCACGAGCAGAGAAATGTCTGTCGAGATGTCAAAGACCTTTACCGGAGGTTGTCCGGGCTGACGTATATAACTGAAGGTTGGCAATGACATTTCGCTCGCGGCAAATGGGTCGTCGGTGCTGATTGTTGCTGGAAAGAAACGATCTCCGGCAAAACCGTGAGAAAACGCGGATAGAGGCTCCGCGACAAGAGTGATTATGGGGACGGAGAATAAAACCGCTCCCCTAAAAGCAGAGGAATTTCTGAAATACAATTTAAATTTCCTTGGGATGTGAGAAGTCGGCAATGCGATTGCGCGACTTTCGGTTCGGGTGTTGAAGGCTCTCCAAGCGTGCCGTGAAAGCGCGATTGGAACCGGGATCGAACTAGCCCTTAGGACACCCGAGGAGGAGGGACCGGTGGACTGGTGTCGCAACCAAACAGTGAAGCGATTGTGGTCCTTAAAGACCAAGAGTAGCGGGGAGGCTGCAGCGTCCAACGCTGAGTATGTACGACCAGGTATATCTTGGCAGCGGCAAGCTGCGAGCTTTGGTTTTTTTCAGTCTGCTTGTTCTTGGCAATACTGAGACAAAGGCTGCAAGGATGCTTTCCATCAAAGGTTTTGGTGATCCCGACTTCCACACCTTCGGATTCGGAGTACTTGACCAGCATTCCAACCCAAGCCGTAGCTTGCAAAACCGCCCAGTGACCTCCCACTAGCTGGAATACGGCGATTGCACATAAAAAGGCTGCAACCCTGGTCTTCATCGGGCTTTGACTATGTCGACCGAGCAGTTTCGCGAGCCAGCCTATCGCGTTTTGGTGTGATTACCAGAAAATCCGCTGTTCGGTATGGGAAACGCCACACATCGTACGAAAAAGTGAAATGAGGAAGATTGGAATGTCTTACCAAAACCTTCCAGAGCGGGCAGCCCCTGGTTGCCACGCCGCGCTGTGTTGTCTGCGAACACAACGATTTTCGGACAGGAGTGGCCGGTCAAGATATGCCGGTAGCAGGGTGATCGAAAGTCCAGAGACTTTCTATCGGTCTTCAAGGGAAAAATAGTGGGTTAGGATTTTTGGAGCTGAAAGATCCAAGAGCCATGTTGGAGTTGATTGCAGTGGTGAAGCTCGGCGTCGTAAGTGGTGCGGTCGATCCACATTTTATAAATGATTTTGAGCCAGCGGTGAGCGAGCCGGCGCAAAGCATTGGCATGACACTGGTTCTTTTGGCGATGATGCTGATAGTAAATTTGGGCCCAGAGGCAGCGGGACAGACTCTGCTCGGCAAAAAGGTGGATGGCGTGGCGTAGGTGTTTGTCACAAGCCCAACGCTGATGAACGTGCCAGTGTTTTCTTGATCGTTGTTTTCCTGAACGTTTAGTCACCGGCGCGCTTCCGGCCAGGCATTGGAGGTTTTGCGGATCGCCGGTGCTTGGGTTAAAGTCAAGCTGACCCAGCAGCACGGTGGTGGGACGCCGTTCACGATGGAGGATACTCCATCCGGGCGCTTCCCTGACTTGGATTCCGAGCCGGGGTGTAGCGGCGCTGAATATGCTCCCGGCAACTAGATGCGACAATGGTTGATCCATCCCCGTCCTGTGGTCAGGAACGGTCTGTGCGCTCGACTAACGCTCTGCCAATCCGCTCGAGTTCAAGCGTGTAGCAGAATATCGAGAACGGCACGCTGGAGAGCCATACGAATCCCCAAAGCGAGACTGGGACGATCGTTCGACGTTTTATCCAGGATACGGACGAATTGAGGAAGGCGACCTCAATCTGACCGTCGCGAAAATCCTGGAACGAAATCTCCAACAGCTAGGAGCCAAGGTATTCTTAACCCGCCGCTCGGCAGAACCTGTCGCCGCTTACGATCCTCAGAGGCTCGATGAGGAAACCAGAGGACGACGCAACAATAAAACGTGCGTTTCGAACTCCAAGCTAGCCGGCCGAAACCAGCCAGCGAGACTCGTTACCGGGGACAATGGCGTTGCAATTCGCTTGCAATAGAAAACGGACACTTTAAGCTTCGGCTTTATGTCCAATAGCTAGCGTTGAGGCGTTTCATGGACCGAAAGCGAAGAGCCGAACAGCCTGGCAGCCGAGAGAATTCCGCCGCATGCGTCGGTGCGAAGATTGTCTCTGTGTTTTTGGCTGCGATGCTCCAATGGGCTACGATCCTGGTAGTCTGTCCCACCCTGCATGAACTCATCCATCATGATGCCGACAATGAGCACCACGACTGCGCGGTAACACTGTTTCTGGCCGGCCAGGTCGAGCAACCGGCCATTGACCGAATCGTCATCACCAAACCGGCCCTGGTCCCGGTGCCGCTCGACCAGAGCTACGAGACACAATCGCACGGATCTTATTTTTTAAGTTGTCGCATTCTGGAACATGCTCCGCCGCTACGGAGATAAAGTCCCACGTCGTCGGTGGCGCGGAGTAAGACATACTCCAGTGTCGCCTTGTCAATTCGTTTCCAATGAGCGCCAGTCGTCATTCGGCTGATTGCTGTGCGTTTCACAATGGATCCAAGCGACCAATGAAATTACATTATATATTATTTTTCACTATCGACCTGTTCCCCATTTGTGGGCCCGCTCAAACTGATCCATCCCCCACTCCAGACTCCGCAACTACTGAACAAACAAGGAGCTCTAACCAGACCGCTCAAAGCCAGCTCGCACCCACCCCGGCCGAGGCAGGACAGAGTGGTTCTTCCGCCGAACTAAACCGAGTGGTTGTAATCGGCCAGCTCGACACGGCTCGAGACCAAATTGTACCGTACCTAGG
>JBAUZZ010000640.1:0-3769 GCA_049585495.1 Chthoniobacterales bacterium
GATATCAAGGTTCACCTGGATACGACCGCAGTCGAGTTTCTGATCGATAAGGGATATGATCCAACCTACGGCGCTCGACCGATGCGCCGTGCCGTGGAGAAATACATGCAGGATCCGCTGGCCGAGCAGCTCCTGCGAGGGAACATCAAGCAGGGTGACACGCTGGAGGTGCACGCGGCTGGTGAACAACTGGCCTTCAAGGTGGCTCAGCCGGAACAAGGTGAACCGGCAAACGGGAGTCCGCTAACAAGTCGGGGTTGATGCATGACTGACTTGGAACAAAGCCGGGTTTTGGAGATTGTACCAGACGGACTGCTGCGGCGCCAGGATAGTCTGGGCAGGACTCGGTAGCGAGCAGAGTCACAAGGTCGAAGCAGTCAGTATCGACATGTGGGAGCCCTCTGGGCGGTCTGCTAACCTATTTCACTCGCGCCATCGCTAATGCCATGACCGAGGGTTTTAATTCCAAGATCCAAAGCTTGAAACATGCTGCTCGCGGTTTTCGTACTTTTGCTAACTTCAGAATCCGGATCCCGTTCTTCTGCGGAAGGCTCACTCTATACCCCATTACCCAGTATACTATCCGAAGAGCGTGAATAAGCACGGGCTCCAAAGGGCACGCGCGGTTTCGGTTGGTATTAAGAAACGATGAAATTGTCCCGATCGCGCCGTTTCTTCTGGAGCTTCTCGCGATGTTGTTTCAGCCGCGCGGTCTGGCCCTCCATGTTGTCAATTCCTGCCCGGCTGAAAAACCCGGCAAGCCAGTGGAATTGTAAGAAAGAAAAACGCGATTCCGACCGCCGACGCGCTTACAAGCATCGGCACCTGAGACTGGTGCAGAGCTTTGAGGCCGGAAACAAGTGATACACCTCCGTGGCGGTGATCGCAACCGCCGCGAAACTCCACTATTCGCCGAGAGCATTGCTCGCCGCTCGCTTGGCCGGTCCTAGCTCGCAATCTTGTTGACCAGCCAGAGCGTCTTTTAACGACCGCTTACGCCGCCCGCTGGTGTAGGTATTACCCTACATAAGCCTCTTTATGCAAATGTCGGACTCCGAACTTGCCATCGTTTCAGCAGATTCTTTCGCGACCTCCTACCATCATCACGCCCGCCGGCCCAACGACTTGCAAGAAGTTCTTCGAGTTTTTTACGGCCCGATCCGCAACGCTAACACCCGGGGCCGCCTATTACCGGGCAATCCAGCAGTTACTGGCCTGGGTCGAGCGCGCTGGTTATGAGGACATTGGAGACATTGAGCCCATCACGATCCCGGTCGCGGCTGGCAAGACTGGGAAGTTATCGCGCCTGGACGGCAAAGAACCTGGCCGTCATCGTATCTAACGTGTAGTCAGAAGTATTTTCATGCGATTTTCGCGGGCCGGCTTCTTTCAGTTCAGATCCCACTTTGCGATTTCGCATGAACCGTCATCAGTCCTTGTGGCGCTATGGATGATCGGCGGTAGGCCCCAATCAAAGCAGCGCCAGTAGGACGAAGAGTGGTCTGGATTTGAATGAGATTCGCTCCGCATGTGGAGTCCAGTATAAGTGCAAAACGATACGAACCGAGTGTTCCGCTCGGCGCGCTATCGACGCTGGTTAGAGCAAACGACAAGTGGCGCAAAGCTTCTAACAGGCGCGTAAGGGTGTCAGCCCCTTGCGCCACATCAAGCCTGACGATTAGACTATTAGGATTTTGCTCCGGGAAATCTCGACCGGCGGCTTGGATGACGAGGAAGTTCGTGGCGTTGTGTTGGTCGTCCTGGATGTTTGGAAACAATACCTGGAGCTGACATCCTCTCGGGGTAGTTGGGGAACGTTAGCCTTTAGCCAGCTCGCGCACGCTTTCAGCGCCTCCGGGTGCGATACTACCTTTCTTAGGTCTGACGCTCTAGTCTCGGGCTTAACCAAAAGGTTTTTGCTGATCGAGATGGTAACGTCCACGATTACACGCCACCCCGTTCCGTGTAGGAACAATAACCCCGAACCTTCGCTTACTTCCGCTGCACAGAGCAACGCTTGCAAATCCATGTTTGACTCGCCGACCGCGTGTCCGAAATAACCAAATCCGGATGCGTAACCAGTCAGTCTTCCCTCTCTCTCAACCACGTCCTACCCCCTTTCAAATTGGTGGAGTGAAGTGAGCGTCCATGTGCCGCCGGGCCGGGGCGGCGGAGTGAGGTGGAAAAAGCTTTCGTGCCTTGACTTCCTCTTGTCGCATCATCATGACTCGGTTCGATCACTCTCTGCGGTCCGATAATAGAGATGAAGGTAGTCGAGGCTCTCTCCTTGCGGCGTCAGTTCATCAGAGAGGACCAGATCGCCCAATGCTCCTTCGAAATCGCCCTTCAATTGCTTGGCAAACGCGCGGTTCTCGAAGGCAAGGGCATCTTTCGGATTGAGCTCGATGAGGTGATTGAAGTCAGCGATTGCTCGATCCAGATCGCCTTTGATTGCTTTGACTGATCCCTGGTCGTTGTATGCCCGAGCAAAATTGGGACCGAGCTGGATGGCACGATCGAAGTCTGCGATTCCTCCGTCCAAGTCGCCTTTGGTCGCCTCGAGTAATCCTCGGTTGTAGTAGGCGATGGCATCTTTGGGATTTAGTCGGATAAGCCGATTGAAATCAGCAATTGCGCCGTTGACGTTGCCTTCGTATGCCTTGGTTAACCCCAAATAGTAGTAGCTAAAGGCCCCCTCCGGCCTCAATTCGGGGGCTTGATCTGAGCCAATGACAGCTCCCGTCGAGCTGCTTGTTCTTTGCCTAGCCGATCCCCGTTTGATTGAGGGATCGGCGGCTTGCTGCGCAAATGCCGCGACCGACAACAGGCAGGTCAGAGTGCAAGCAAATAGGCCAGGATTTGCTGCTGAGTCGTCAGCAAAGCCGAATTTGTCCTCTTCGGATCGGTCGCCGTTACAAACTCGGCGTTCCGCGAGCTCCGTGCCAGAAGCGTTTAATCTGAATAACGCCGGCACCGGCGTCGAATCGGTAGAATATGAGAATCGGTCCCTCCACCAAAACTCGCTCACCTCGCCTGCCCCGAACCGCCCTACCCAGCCTAGGAAAGGATTTGAGAAGCTCAGCCCGCTCAATCAGATGAATTCCGAACTTTTCGGCCGCCGCGGGATTGTCCTTTGCAATATAAGCGACGATTTCGTCGAGATCCTGCTCGGCCTCAGGAGCCAGGATTATTTGATTGCCCATTTGGCAAGAAATCGCTGCCGAACTTCCTCTAGGGGGATCCCCTTGCCGGCCTCAAGAGAGCGCGTTGCTTCGTCGATCGCCGCATGCATCTCCTCAGTTGCTTCGAACTGCGGCTCGCCGTCGAGCTCTTCGATCTGACGATAGATCGCTTGGCGCTCTTCCGCCGTTAATTTAGGCAATTCTTCAATGATTTCCGCTAAGTTCATTTCGCCGAAAACATTATACCCGAGAAGCCCACCGCTGACCACAGGATCCGTGCGGCGCCTGCCCGGGGCATGCTAATAAGCAATGCGGCTGATGAGGATTGGGAGTTACTGATGTCCTTTTTTCCTTCCGATTGGAGGGGATCGACCAGCGCCAAGGACCAGCGGCTGATGATCGATTGGGCATTGGGAACGATTATGGTGATTGGACCGAAGGCGCTGGATTTCTACGACGACTTTTCCAATCATTGCGCGACGCTCGTCAAGCCTGACGGTAAGGACATCCTGTCGGTGACGATGCACCTGAGGTCTGAAGCGGATGCGGAAGCCGATGCCGAAGCGATCATTCCAGAAATCACTGAC
>JBAUZZ010000641.1:0-3926 GCA_049585495.1 Chthoniobacterales bacterium
TCCGCAATCCGGAAGACCTCGTCGACAAATTCGTCTCGCTTGCGCCGGTCCCTTCTCTGGTGCGACGAATCATCCAATTCGAGCACGGCAACCGGACGTAAACTCCCATGTTCTGCCAGTACGAAATCGACGTGCTTAGCGGAGATGGATCGAAAGATCTGTTGCCGAGCAACCGAGTTTGGGCTGGTGACCTGGATCAGGTCGGCAATTCGGACTTTGCTTAAGATCGCGAGGCGGCCATCAACGACAGTGTCGAGTTCTTCAAAGAACTTCTGTTCAGCCGGGGTCAGCAAACTTGCTACTCGAGAGAGGTAGACGCGCGGCTGGAGCAAACGACGCAAGAGCCAGCCGGCTATAAGCACGCCAGCAATGATCGCCGTGCCGATGAGTGCGCCCTGTTGATAGTGATTCAAATTGAAAGGCATTGGTGGACTTGATTCGGTCAGTCTTTTCCCACCTGGAAGGTGCGGCTGTTTTGCCTATCGGCGTCTGCTGATCTTGGAGGAAAGTAGCCGCAGCTTCCAGCTGCGAAATCCTAATGACCGAGTTCTGCAGTTCGGCTTCCATACTTCATCAGGAATAACTTATGCGGAAACTTCATCTCATCTGAACATGCCTCGCTGGATTTTCCTGGGTTGTCTGCTCTATGTCTACCCCTTGGGTCAGGTTTACGCAGACGTTGTCTTCGAAAGTGGCGCGCAACGCGTCTCGCTGCTCGAGCTTTATACTTCGGAGGGCTGCAGCAGTTGTCCGCCGGCTGAGAATTGGCTGGCTCAATTTCAGAAGGACAAGAGCCTCTGGAAGCAAGTCGTTCCAGTGGCGTTCCATGTCGATTATTGGGACGGCCTTGGCTGGAAAGACCGGTTTGCTAAACGGGCGTACACTGCGCGGCAGCGAGACTATGCTTCTAGCTGGGGGACGCCTTCGGTTTATACGCCTGGCTTTGTCCTGAATGGCAGCGAGTGGAACGGATGGTTCGACGGTCAACGGCTGCCAAGTGCTGAGAATGAACGGGCTGGTGAATTGAGGATAGTTGTGCGTGGAGACAAAGCTGATGTTGTATTTGACGGGCCATTCGGAAAGGACCCGCTCGAAGTGCACTTCGTGCCGTTGGCGATGCAGGTCGCTTCCGACGTCAGGGCTGGTGAAAACCGAGGCCGAAAACTGGAGCATCAGTTCGTCGCAACCGAGTTGATTTCGGCCAAACTTGACTTCGTCAATGGAAAGCAAACCGGCCGAGCGGTTCTGCCGTTGGGCGGCGCCAACGCCCTCGCGGTCTGGGTTACCCGAGAAGGTTCGCTAAAGCCATTGCAGGCGACGGGTGGGTTTCTAAACTAGCGCTATTTGTAGCCTGGCTCAGGCGCCGCCCCACCTCGCCAAACTGAACTTGGCCCTACCGTATTTTGGGGGATCAGTTTGCGGTTTACCGGCGCCTCGGATTATCGGAGGTTGTCGTCATCAGACCAATCGTTATGCAGGACCCGAAGACGCTGGTTGTTCGCTTACATCCGTTAGACGATGTAGTTATCGCCTGCCGGGAGGTGCCACTGGGGACATGGCTGGAGACCGAAGGTGTCCGAGTCAGGCAGGTTATTCCGCCCGGTCACAAGATCGCTGTCCGGGAGATCAAGACGGGAGGTGTCGTCCGGAGGTACAATCAGATTATCGGATTTGCCACCCAGCCTATTGCAGCCGGTGACGCCGTGCACGTCCACAATCTGGGGATGGGGGATTTCGAGCGTGACTATGCTTTCTGCATGGACGCGAGACCGACCGCGGGAGTTTCTTCGAAGGCGACGTTCCTTGGTATCCGCCGCGCCAGCGGCCAGGTCGGGACCCGAAACTACATAGGAATTCTCTCAACGGTAAATTGTTCCGCGACGGTATCGAAAAAGATTGCAGCCGAAGTTGAAGGCGGTCTGCTAAAAAACTATCCGAACGTCGATGGGATTGTTCCGCTGACGCATGGGACCGGTTGCGGAATGGATGACCACGGCGAAGGGATACAGATTCTGAGGCGCACTCTGGCAGGGTATGCTCGACACGCAAATTTCGGCGGAATCCTCGTGATCGGGCTCGGGTGCGAGGTGAACCAAATCGATGCGCTGCTTGTCTCGGAAGCATTGGCAAGGGGTCCGCTCCTGGCCACGATGACGATTCAAGAGAGCGGAGGTACGGTCAAGGCCGTTCACCGGGGTATCGAGTTGATCCACGGGATGCTTCCGCAAGTCAATAATGTTCGTCGAGAAACCGTGTCGGTGCGCCACCTTGTTGTCGGCCTCCAATGTGGCGGTTCCGATGGGTATTCCGGGATCACAGCGAATCCGGCGCTCGGCGCTGCAGTAGACCTTTTGGTGCGCCACGGAGGAACAGCCATCCTTTCGGAGACTCCGGAGATCTACGGAGCGGAACATTTGTTGACTCGACGGGCAGTCTCTAAAGAAGTCGGCGAAAAGCTGGTTGCGCGCATCAAATGGTGGGAGGCCTACACGTCAAGGAACAATGCCGAGATGAACAATAATCCTTCACCCGGGAATAAGGCCGGAGGACTCACAACGATTCTGGAGAAGTCCCTTGGAGCCGTTGCTAAGGGTGGTACGACGAACCTTGTCGACGTATACGAATATGCCGAACCGGTGACGGCGCAGGGCCTGGTTTTCATGGATACCCCTGGCCATGATCCTGTCTCGGCGACCGGACAGGTCGCCGGCGGAGCGAACCTGATTTGCTTCACGACGGGCCGTGGTTCCGTGTATGGCTGCAAACCGACACCGTCTCTGAAACTGGCGTCGAACTCGGCTCTCTATTCGAGGATGGCCGATGACATCGATATCAATTGCGGTGAGATTCTGGAGGGTAAGGCGTCGTTGCCAGAAATAGGGGAACAGATCTTCCAAGCAATGCTTAGGACTGGATCGGGCCAGCTCTCGCGATCGGAGGAGCATGGATTTGGCGTAGACGAGTTCCAGCCCTGGATGCTGGGTGCGGTGATGTAACGGAGTCGTTGTTCCCTGGGCTATCGAAGCGAGCGGTAGGGCGAAAATTTATTTGAGCCGCTGCTTTGGATCGCTAATGATCGGCTCAAATAATTTTTCGCCCTACCAACATGCGAAAATGGCGCTCTATCTTGGGTAAGAGCAAGCAAACAACTGATGAAACTATACCGAACTCGCAATGGCCTTCTGATTCGGTCGGGAGAGGAGTTCTATTCGTTGGGCACGCTTTCGATCGACGAGCTAATCAATCGGGCGGACCTGAAGCACTATTTCGAATCTTTTATCGTGCAAAGCCGGAGCGTTTCCGTGCCGCGGGACGAGGATCTGCTGGCGCCGGTTGGCACGCAGGAAATCTGGGCGTCCGGGGTGACCTACGAGCGAAGTCGTGAAGGGCGAAAGGAGGAAGCAAAAGAAGCAGGAGGCGGGGACTTTTATTCGCGAGTTTATCAGGCCGAGAGACCAGAATTGTTCTTCAAAGCGTCCGGTTGGCGTGCTGTAGGGTCTGGCGCGAAGATTCGAATCCGGTGCGACTCGAAGTGGAGTGTTCCCGAGCCTGAGCTAGTTCTTGTAGTTAACAATTCGGGCGCGATCATCGGCTATACGGCGGGGAACGACGTCTCGTCTCGCGACATCGAAGGCGAAAATCCCCTCTATCTGCCTCAAGCGAAGATATATGACCGGAGCTGTGCGATTGGTCCCTGCATTTTGGTTTCGGACGAACCATTAAGTAGGTCAACCGGCATTGAGATGGTGATCCAGCGCGATGGAAAAGTATGCTATTCAGGGGCCACGACGCTGGCGCAAATGAAAAGGAGTGCCGAATCTCTAGTGAAGTATCTTTTGCGAGAACTCACCTTCCCGGTTGGAGTGATGCTGCTCACCGGGACCGGGATTGTTCCTCCCGGCGATTTCACCCTGCGTCCTGGAGAC
>JBAUZZ010000642.1:0-24593 GCA_049585495.1 Chthoniobacterales bacterium
ATCTATGAGCGCCAATGTGTTTTCGGCCTTAACTGCCGAACCGTGCCGCTGCCATCATAGCGTTGCCATCACCGATTGCCAGTTCCTGTCCCCTCCAACCAGCCCCGCTATTTAATGTACTGATTACCGATTACCTTCTCACCTCTCACCGCTCACCGCTCACCTCCCGCCGCTACGGTGACAACTAGCCGCCTTCTGAGCCGGTCATCTCCGATTCAATTTCGTTCAGAATGCGTTTGGCCAATCGACCAAGTAACCAGATGGTAAGGACGGTGACCACAAACCCGCCGCCCCAGACAAAATAGTCGTGCGGAAACGGGCGCCGCGTGCCACGTGCTGTCTCGATGCCGTACTGACCTAGCGTCCCGATGAACGCGTAGAGAAATCGTCCCGGGGTTTGACCAATCGCGATCCAGAGGAGGCAACGGCTTAGCCGCACACGGGAAAGGCCGTAGACGTAGTTTAACAAGCTGGTTGGAGCCAGAGGGTTTAGCTGGGAAAGCACCACAATCTTCCAGCCATGCCGCTCGAGCGCACGGTCCAGAAGGCGCAGCCTCGGGCTGTTGGACAGCACGCGTTCAATGCGCTTTCTCCCAAGTTTGCGCGCAATCAGAAATGCCAGAGCGCCACTGACGAGGCTCCCGAACAGGATGAGGAAAAAGCCCCACCAAAGGCCGAAGAAAAAGCCCGCGCTTACGCTGAGAACGCCCCCCGGCAATAGCAAGAGGTTGCAGATCGCGTAGGCGAACGGATAAACGATCCCACCCCAAAAACCGAGTCTCTCAATCGACTTCTGAGCAATCGCCAGCCAATCCAGGACCGGATAGTGAGACGCTAGAATAAAGATCGTGAGCGCTGCCAAGACCAGGCCGCCGATCTGGATAACCAATGGCCAGGCGATCTTATGATGATAGGCTTCTGACGAACTGTGCGAGCTCGGCGGTGGCGTCATACGCTAGAAAGGGAGTGATCAAATAAACCCCCGGGAAATACTCAAGAGCGGCTTCAACCATTTCTTTACCGATTTCAATCCCGAGGCGACGACCGTCTTGGCCCTCCTTGCCGGCCATGCGGGCGCGAACCGGGTCGGGAATAATGATCCCTGGGACTTCGTGATGGAGAAATTCGGCTTGGCGGCCAGTTAACAAAGGCCAGACCCCGGTCAGGATTGGAATATTCAAATGGCGCGTCCGATCGAACATGAGCTTAACCAGGTTCCGATCAAAGATTGGCTGCGTCATCGCATATTTAGCCCCCGCCTTGACCTTCCGCTCGAGGCGCGCAATCTGCGCATCTAAATTTTTTACATTCGGATTAAAGGTACAGCCGACGACGAAATCCGTTCGGTATTTGATCGTCTTACCCGTGAAATTATAGCCCTTGTTTAACCCTGAGATGATCTCCATCAGCTGAACGGAATTTACATCATAAACCGACGATGCGCCGGGGTGATCTCCAAATTTCGCCGGATCGCCAGTTAGCGGCAGAATATGGCGAATTCCGAGCGCTGCGATTCCCATGAGCTCGCTCTGCAAGCCAATCAAGTTTCGGTCTCGGCAGCTCACGTGAAGCAGCGGCATGATATTGTATTTCTGCTTCAGAATCGCCCCAACGGCCAAATTGCTGATACGAAGAATGGCCAATGAATTGTCGGCGAGCGTAATCGCGTCGCTTCCGGCGTCAATCAGCCGCTGCGCTCCAGCGAAATATTTCTCCAGATCCAAGGTCTTTGGCGGATCGAGCTCAGTGACGACAACGGTTTGCCCACGGGTCATGAGATCCAAAATACTGGTCTCAATCGGGCGCTTCTCCGGTGCGGCTACCGGTTCCGCCATCCACTGGATCACCGGTTTAGAACGAACCGGCTTTAAATCTTCGATTGCTCTTGCCATGGCACGGATGTGAGCCGGGCCTACTCCGCAACAACCTCCCACGAGCCGCGCGCCTTGACCAACGAACTCCTTAGCGGCGACGCCAAAATATTCGGGCGCGGCGTTGTAGATGAAACGACCTTCTTGGTAACGGGGATAACCCGCATTAGGAAAAGCGCTAATGAGAAAATCGATCGGAATCCGTTTCAGGATGCGAATCATCGCATTCGGACCCGTGACGCAGTTTACGCCGACGACATCTGCCCGTAGACGGACTAGTTCTCGAAACGCCTGGACCACGGGAAGGCTCGACGGAAGTCGTCCTTCCTCTGAACTAACCATCGAACAAATTGCGGGAATTCGCTGGTCCACTTCTCGCAGTGCCAGGAGTCCAATCTGTAGCTCCTCAAAGTCCAGGAAGGTTTCGAAGAAGATAACATCCACGCCGGCCTCCAGCAGAGCCATGAGCTGGTCTTTGAAAAGGTCTTTTCGACCCACCTTTTGCGCCGCCGCTTCCTCTTCCGTTAGCCCGAGCGGTCCGACGCTCCCGGCAATATAAATCGGCTTTTGACCAACCGCTCTCTGCGCGAGTTGAACCGCGGCGGCATTGAGCTCTGCGACCTTCTGCTCCAAGCCATGTTTCGACAGCCTCGCGGCATTGGCGCCAAACGTGTTCGTCTCTAGTAGACGGGCGCCCGCGCCGACATAGGATAAATGGATTTTCGAAACAAGATCCGGCTCGGTCACGTTTAGGCCTTCCAGACAAATATCGGTCGGAACACCCGCTGCCATGAGCTCCGTGCCCATGGCTCCATCGCCGCAGAGAACGGAAGACTGTAACTCGTCCAATAGATCCATCACCGTAAGTCGTAGCCGCCAAGTAAAATTGTTACCGCGAATTTGTCACTTCTTTCTTTCGCTACCTCTTCTGTCTCGGATCAAACGCGTCTCGCAGTCCGTCCCCGAGGAAGTTCAGGGCGAGCAGCGTCAGCGACATCGCAGTCGCCGGAAAAATGAGCAGCCACCAATAGCCTTTAATCGGATTGATGACCTGTGCGGCATCGCTCAGGAGCAGTCCCCAACTGGCCAGGGGCGCTTGTACCCCGACACCAAGAAAGCTGAGAAAAGATTCATCCAGGATTACCGCGGGAACCGTGAGAGTCAGATATATAATTGCCACGCCAATCAGGTTTGGAAGAAGGTGCCGAAAGATGATGTTGCGATGAGTTTGGCCAATGCTTCGTGCGGCAACGACAAATTGTTGAGACTTCAGACTCAGGATTTGGCCGCGAACGATGCGTGCCATCGTTAGCCATTCGGTCAGACCCAGAGAGAAAATTAAAATCACGATCTTCGAATACCCTACGACGCCCTGTAGCCCGTGCTCCACCATCAGCCTTCGCAAAATCGGGTCGAGCGCACTGATCAATACCAGCAGAAAAATCAGCCGCGGGATCGCATAGAGAATATCTACGAATCGCATCATGAGCGAATCAGCGTGTCCCCCGACGTAACCGGCGACCATACCGTACACAATTCCGACGACAAAGCTGATTGACGCCCCAGCAACGCCGACGAGCAGAGAGATTCTTGCGCCGATAAGAACTCGGTATAACAGGTCGCGGCCATTGAGATCCGTACCGAAAACGTGCACCTTCGAAGGCGGAAGGAAACTTGCTCGGGTAACCTCGGCCGAACCGCGCGGCATTAAGGCCGGTCCGAAGATGGCCGAGAATGCAACGAGAACAAGGATCACCGCCGACAGAACGACGGCCG
Source organism: Chthoniobacterales bacterium (assembly GCA_049585495.1). Lineage (GTDB taxonomy): Bacteria > Verrucomicrobiota > Verrucomicrobiia > Chthoniobacterales > JAFAMB01 > JBAUZZ01. The sequence goes on from JBAUZZ010000642.1 coordinate 3,648, forward strand.
GATTGCGTTGGAGCCTTCTCCAGGGTGATCGCGAACTAGTCATAGATCGTAATCCTGCGATCAAGGAGTCCGTACGTCACATCCACCACCAGGTTGAAAATCACCAGCAGCGTGCAGTAAACGATGACAACGCCTGCCAGCAAGAACCCGTCACGATTCAAGACTGAATTCACGAAGAAGCCGCCCGCGCCCGGGATGCTGAAGATGCTCTCCACCACAATCGATCCGGTGAGGAGATTTGCTGCCAATGGCCCGAGGAACGAGACCACCGGTAGGATCGCGACGCGGAGTGCGTGCTTGTAGACGACTTTGTTTTCCGATAGCCCTTTGGCCCGAGCAGTCCGGATGTAGTCCTGCGTCAGAACTTCTAACATGCTCGCTCGGGTCAAGCGAGCGATGTAAGCGGCGTAAGGAGCCGCCAGGGTGATAGAGGGCAGAATGAGGCTCTTGGCACTGCCCCAGCCGCCAACCGGAAGGATCGGAAAAGTAATCGCCAGCAGCAAAGCGAGCAGAGGGCCAATGACGAAGGAAGGAAGCGAGATTGCGATGAGGGCTGACAGCATAGCGGATCGATCAATCCAGGTATGCTGACGGGAGGCGGCCAGCGTGCCCAGCAGGACACCACCAAGGGTAGCGATGCAGAAGGCAATTCCGCCGAGTGTCGCCGAAACAGGGAGGGAGTCAGCCAGGATCTCGTTGACCGAGCGGCTTCGGTATTTGGTCGAGAGGCGCAGATCACCATGCAGCACATCCTTGAGATAGTTGAAGTACTGCTCCGGTAGCGGGCCATCGAGTTTGTATTTCGCCAGCAGCTGCTTTTCGATGTGTTCGGGAAGTTTGCGCTCCCGGTCGAATGGACCGCCGGGCATCAGACGGACCAGGAAAAATGTGATCGAGATCACACAAAAAAGAATGACAACGAGGCCGACGGTTCTCTGAGCGATAAATCGGAGCATCGCTTAGAATTTTACGAGGGAATGAACTGGAACCCCTGACAGCTTTTCCCGGCCGTTAAGAAACTCGAGCTCGATTAAAAAAAGCGCAGCTGCGACCACGCCCCCTAACCGATGCACAAGATTCACCGCGGCCCCCGATGTCCCGCCGGTAGCCAGCAGATCGTCAACCAAGACAATTCTTTGGCCGGGACCGATCGCGTCGACGTGCATTTCCATATCTGCTTCACCGTACTCGAGCGTGTACGAAAAATTCACAGTCTCGTAGGGGAGTTTCCCTCTCTTCCGGACTGGCACGAACCCCAGTCCAAGTTTGTAAGCTACCGCTGCCCCAAAAAGAAATCCGCGGGCGTCGATCCCTACGACTTTCTCCGGAATGACTTTCTTCGCTTGGATGGCCAACTCGTTTATCACACCTCGGAATAATTTTTTGTCCCCCAAGATCGGTGTAATATCTTTGAAAATAATGCCCGGCTTGGGGAAATCTGGAATGTCTCGAATTGCGGCCTTGAGCTGTTCTGGTTTGACCCCACTCATACGAAGCGAACGTGAACGAACGTCAATGAACATCAATGAAAAAAAACCATTTGCTCCCCAGAGCGCAAATCGGTTGACGAACTCCGGCGTCCGGTCAGGTTCACTGCTTTACAGTTTCACTAGGGATGCTTCCAGAAATTAGCAGTTCCGTGTCAGTCGAGCCTGACCGAATTTGGGTTTGGTTAGCCGCTGTCTCTTTTTTGATTGGTTCCGCTTATTCGGCCCATTCCCTGCTTACGGGAAAGCACCTTACGTCACGGGTGACGCTCTGGACAATCGGCGCTGGCTTCATCTTACAGACGATTTTCTTGTTCGAGCGTGGACATGCGATCGGACGATGCCCAATCACGAATTATTTTGAGCTCCTGGTTTTTATGAGCTGGTCCATGGTCTTGACCTATCTCCTGATCGGGTCTACCTACCGGCTCTCTTTGATGGGGGCATTTACGGCTCCCGTCGGCTCCCTGATGCTGATCTGTGCAGTGCTGATTCCAGAAGGGCCACCGGCTACTCGAATTACTCCCAGCCCATGGCTGGAGGCGCACACATCGTTTTCGATAATCGCCTGCGGCACCTTCGCCCTCGCCTGTATTGCCGGAGTCATGTACCTGGTTCAGGAACGTCAACTGAAGACGCGCAGGCCAGGGTCCATCTTTTATAGACTTCCGCCGATCAAGGCTCTGTCGGTGGCCAACTCCCGACTGCTCTGGTTCGGTTTTGCGCTGTTCACGATTGGCCTCATGACCGGTTTTTTCATTGGGCAATCGACCGACTGGAGAAAAGTGGCTTGGTCGATTCTGGTTTGGTGTGTCTATGGTGGGATCTTGATCGCCCGGCTCCGTCATACCATGGCTGCGAAGTGGATTGCGATGTTTTCGATTATCGCTTTTACTCTCCTACTGAGTACGTTTTTGGGAATAAGGTTTATTTCTGACCGCCCATCTTTTTAGATGAATATTTCCTGTTTTGGCCTGAGCCACCAGACCGCGACTGTCGACATCCGGGAACGATTCGCCGTCCCAAACGCAGCGCTCGCAGATTCCCTTCGTCGTCTGACCCGGATCTCAGGAGTGGACGAAAGCGTTATTCTTTCGACTTGTAACCGAACGGAATTTTATATCGTCAGCCAGGCGCCGAAACTAGCTGCCAAATCGCTCTTGCAAGATTTTTATCCTGGCGACCGCATCGCCGACGTCGACCAACTCGTGCATCTTTCGGCGATTCAGGCTGCCCGTCACCTGTTTCGCGTAGCCTCGGGGCTGGAGTCGATGGTAGTCGGCGAAACCGAGATCTTTGGGCAAGTCAAACGAGCCTATGAAACCGCCATGCGAAACGGCACAACGGGCAAATTCTTGAATCGGCTGTTTCAGAAATCGTTCGAGGTCGGTAAACAGGTTCGCGCAACCACTGGGATTACGCGGGGCAGCGTCTCAGTAGGTTCGGTTGCTGTCGATCTGGCCGAACAGATTTTTGGGAATCTGAATGGCTCGAAGGTGATGATTCTCGGTGCCGGCGAAACGAGCGAGAAAACGGCGCGTGCTTTCTGGGCCAGAGGCGCCCAACAGATCTTCGTGTCGAATCGCTCCTTTGAACGGGCTCAGGCCTTGGCAATGGCAATGGGCGGGCGCGTGATCCGGTTTGATGACTGGGCGACTGAGTTCCGCGATCTGGATATCCTGGTGAGTTCTACATCGGCTCCCCATGCGCTAGTGACCGTGGAAAGGCTCAGCTCCATTTTGCGCGGACGCCGGGACCGTCCTCTGTTTATCATCGATCTTGCCATGCCGCGCGACGTCGATCCAGAGGTGCACCGCCTTGATGGAGTATACGTCTATGACCTCGACTCGTTGCAGCGGATCGCCGACTGCACCCTGCAGGCTCGAAAGCTCGAAGCCGAGCGATGCGAAAGTTTGATCGAGAAATATGTGAATGATTTCCAGGCGTGGCTGAATCGCTCTGGAAAGTCAACGGTTTCACCGATTGCGGTGGAATGCCCGCGAACGTGATGACGATCTCTCTGGGCACGCGAGGTAGCCAGCTGGCGCTGGCTCAAACCGAGCTGGTAAAGCAAGCTTTGGAGCGGATTCCGGACCATCCGGAGGTCGTTGTTACGGTGATCAAGACGAAGGGCGATCAGCGAATGGATCTGAAGCTGATTGAGTCCGGTCAGACTTTCGATAAGGGGCTCTTTACGAAGGAGCTCGAAGATGCGTTGCTTCGTGGGGAGGTCGACGTCGCCGTTCATGCCCTCAAGGACTTACCCACCGAGCTTGCTTCCGGGCTTGAGCTCGTTGCGGTCCTGCCCAGGCACGATCCCGTTGATGTTCTCGTTGCCAAGACAGCGGGAGGCCTTAGCGGCCTGCCAGTCGGTGCGCGCGTCGCTACGAGCAGCTTGCGGCGTGCCCGGCAACTGGCCTTCCACCGGCCAGATGTGCAAATCGTCGATGTGCGCGGAAACGTTGGCACGCGGCTAAGCAAGTTGCTTCACGAGGACTCCTGGAGCGCCATCGTGCTTGCCAAGGCAGGTCTGCAACGGCTCGGATTCCGCCTTGAGAATGGCCAGATGGAGTATGAGTCCCAAGGTTTGTTTGCGTCGGATTTGGTCGAGATTTTGCCCGCCGTAGGTCAGGGCGCGATCGGGCTGGAGATTTCTGCAGACCGGGGTCCATTGAGTGATCTTCTCAGCCAGATCAACGATCCGGGAACCTGGTTTTGCACGGCGGTGGAGCGGGAGTTCCTGCGGCTCCTGAAGGGGGGGTGTCAGACGCCGATCGGGATCCGGAGCCGCATTCATGGGTCGGAGCTTCACCTCGAGGCGGTTGTTTTTGACCGGAACGGAAGAGCAAGATCCGGCGCAGTCTTCGGTGCATTTCAAACCTCCCAAGCCGCCGCCGCGGCGCTCGTGGACAAAGTTTATGGCAACGGCAGGTAACTGTATCCTGGCCGGCGCGGGTCCGGGTGATCTCGGGTTAGTCACGCTCCGTGTAAAGGAAGCGGTCGAAAATGCCGATGTCGTCATTTACGATTACCTCTCGAACCCTGAGATTCTGAAGTGGACGCGGCCTGCAGCGGAGATCATATACGCAGGCAAGAAAGCGGGTACACACACTCTGAGCCAGTCGGAAATCAATCGGTTGTTGATTGAAAAGACTACGGAAGGGAAGCGTGTTGTCCGACTGAAGGGGGGCGACCCTTTCGTGTTTGGCCGAGGTGGCGAAGAAGCAGAGGCCCTGGCTGACGCTCATCTTCCTTTTGAAGTCGTTCCTGGCGTGAGCTCGGCTGTCGCCGCTCCGGCCTACGCGGGCATTCCGCTTACCCATCGTGAACTTACGTCGTCTTTTACCGTCTTCACCGGGCACCAGGAGGCATCCAAGTCGGAATCGTCAGTCGATTATCACGCGCTTGTCGAAAGTCGTGCCACGCTTGTTATGTTGATGGGGATCGAGCGGCTGGATAGGGTTGTTTCTGAGTTGAGGCGGCACGGGGCAGTCCCGAGTTTGCCCGTTGCACTGATTCGCTGGGGCACTACCGGGCGCCAACAAACCGTTGTCGGCGACTTGAGCAATATCGTGGAGGTGGCAAATAACTTCGAGCCACCGGCGGTCGCAGTCTTCGGCGATGTTGTCAAATTACGCAACAAACTCAATTGGTTTGAAAAACGGCCACTATTCGGGCGGCGAATCGTCGTCACCCGAACGCGAAAGCAGGCAGGTAAGCTGAGCGACCAACTGCAGATGCTTGGCGCGGACGTCTTCGAGTTGCCGACGATCCGGATAGAGCCACCGGAGGACTTGGTAGCGTTTGGGGAGCTTGTTCGAGACGCTTATCAGTACGATTGGGTGATCTTTACCAGCCCGAATGGAGTCGACGCATTTTTCGAGATGTTCTTTAAGCTCTATAGCGACACGCGTGAGATTGGCAACGTGAAGATCGCGGCGATCGGACCTGCGACTGCGCAGCGGGTCAAAGCATTTCATCTGGCAGTCGACCTCCAACCCGAAATATTCGTCGCTGAGGCTATCATCGACGCGCTCCAGAAGTTCCAGAGCGTCGAAAACCTGAAATTTCTTTTGGTCCGCGCCGATAATGCAAGGGATGTTCTCCCTAAGCGACTCAGCACCCTTGGGGCGATTGTCGACGAGGCGATTGCCTACCGTACTGTGCTGGAAACCAGTGATTTAACGGGCGGGATTGTTCGTTTCCAGAACGAAGGCGCTGATTTGATCACTTTTACCAGCTCTTCCACCGTCGAAAACTTTCTAGCGCTGAAGCTACCTTGGCCACGCAATCTGAGGACAGCCAGCATCGGTCCAATCACCTCGGAAACGATGAGGAGACTTGGATTGAAGGTCGACGTAGAGGCTAGCCGTTATGACATGGAGGGCCTGGTCCAGGCGATCATTCGGTTCTACCAGTAAGAGGAGCGATTCTGCCGCTGCTCGGTCAGTTCGGAGAACTGCCTGCCTTTGGGTTACGCCCCTGTTTGGTAGGGCCGTTTCTCCGAAACGACACCTGGGCTTGCTTCGGCATGTCGCAGGAGCCGAGCGCTACCGCCTCCCGGGTTTAGGCCAAGGTGGAACTTGGCCCTACCGGATCTTGGGACCGGCGTTCGTGTAGGGGCGTGCTCCGGCACGTCCTGGAGCCGAGTGCTACCAGCTCCGGGGTTTAGGCGAAGGTGCCCGCCCGCATCGCTACGCGAAGCGTTGCGGCTGGGGAACTTCGCCCTGCCGGATCTTGGGATCCTTCCTACTGGAAACAAAAAAACTCCACTGATCGGTGGAGTTTCATAAGTTGCTTGCCCGTCGGCGGTTAGGGGTTAAATCGAAACTTCAGTTTGCCACGTTTCGCTGCCGCCTTTGCCTTCCGGCGAACCTTTTGCGAAGGCGTTTCGAACGCACGCAGGCGGCGGACCTCTTCCATTATCCCTTCCGCGTCGAGCTTATTCTTCAGGCGTTTCAAAGCCCGATCGATCGGCTCTCCTTTACGGACAATAACCTCAGGCATAAAACCTTCTTTCGTGATGCACTTGCTGGATATGAGGGGAACATAGTAGCTGCGGTTTCCTAGACCGTCAATTGATCAAGGGCGGAATTTTCGGAGGCAGTGAAATCGCCTCGAACTAGCCGGTTCCGCGGGTAAATTAACGTCGATCTCTCCCTTCTTTAGATTCGCTCTGCGACCCGGTCCATGTTCTAATTTCCCTCTAATTCGCTCTGAATCATGAACAAAGGAATCTTCGGTTTAGTGGGCTGTCTCGGGCTCCTGGTTGTCGTTGTCCTGATCCTCCTTGTACCCTTAATCGGTGGATATAACGGTTTGGTGCAGTCATCTGCCACGGTGGACACCGCATGGGCGCAGGTTCAAACCCAGTACCAGCGCCGGGCGGATCTTATCCCCAATTTGGTCCGTACCGTCGAAGGTGCGGCAAATTTTGAAAAATCTACGCTTACAGACGTCGTGAACGCGCGGGCCAACGCGACCAAAGTGACGGTTGATCTGTCCAAGGCGCCGAATGACCCGCAACAGCTTCAGCGTTTCCAGCAGGCACAGGATGCTTTGTCTGGGTCGCTGGGGCGCCTCCTGGCCGTAAGCGAGAACTACCCCGACCTCAAGGCCAACAGCAATTTTCGGGATCTTCAGGCACAGATTGAGGGCACCGAAAATCGGATCGCCGTAGCGCGCGGTGATTTCAATCGAACGGCGCAAGGTTACAACGTCAAAGTAAAGTCGTTTCCGACGGTACTTTATGCCGGCCTGCTTGGTTTTCAGGCGAAGCCTTTCTTCCAGAGCGCACCCGGGGCGGAAAATGCGCCCAACGTGAGTTTCCCGTCCCTTAGCCCCTCGCCAAGCCACTAAATTCGCGTTTGTTTGTAGTCCATGGAGATATTGCAGAGTAAGAGTTCCAGGCGTGACAGAAGCACGCTTTGGCGCTGGTTCCTCGGATGGGTCAGTCTTTGCCTCCTTGGGTTGCAGATTGCAGCGGTGGCCGCCGACCTCCCGGCGCCTCCTCCGCGCTATTTCAATGACTTTGCCTCGATCGTCAGGCCTCAGACTGCGGAACGTTTGAACGCGCAGTTGGCGAATTTCGAACGGGAAACATCAAATCAGATCGTTGTCGCGATTTATCCGAAATTACCGGAGGACGCTGCGCTGGATGACTATGCCCAGCAGGTCTACCGCTCCTGGAAAGTCGGACAGCGCGGGCGCGATAACGGTGCGATTTTCTTCGTCTTTGTGCAAGACCGGAAGATGCGCATTCAGACCGGCCGCGGTCTCGAGGGCGCGTTGCCTGATATAATCTGCAAACGAATAATTGCGGATGAAGTGGCTCCGCGCTTTCAGGTCGGTGATTTCGATGGGGGATTGGCGGCTGGAGTGAACGCCATGATCGCTGCTACCCGGGGGGAATATAAGGGCACTGGGCGTACGGTTGCTGAAATGGGACATCAGGGTAACGAGGTTACTGGTGGCGTTGAGTTTTTCGTTCTGCTTATCCTTCTTTTCATCCTTGGCGCTTATCTATCCAGCCGAGCTCGCAAACGCGGGGTCGTGTATACCGGCTCCGGTTCCCGAGGTACGTGGATCGGCGGGGCGGGAGGAGGCTGGGGAGCTGGCGGTGGTTGGCGCGGAGGCGGTGGGGGCTGGGGCGGTGGTAGCGGCGGTGGCGGTTTCGGAGGAGGTGGGTTCTCGGGCGGCGGTGGAGATAGTGGCGGAGGCGGCGCGAGTGGAGGCTGGTGATCGCGTTTCCACGCGATCTCGCCCAGGCGCTGATCGGTTATGAGGCCGAAAGATTTTCTCAGGAGCATCGATCGGGCAAAGGTAGTTTCTACGATCCGTGCTGTTGAGAAACAGACCAATGGCCAAATCCGCGTATTCGTCAGCCGTCAAAGACAGCCGGATACCATGAAAGCGGCACGGCGTGCGTTCGCCAAGCTAAAGATGGCTCGAACCGCCGGGCGCAACGGCGTACTGATCTTCCTGGCTCCCGAATCGCAAGCACTCGCGATTGTGGGTGACGTTGCTGTTCATGAAAAATGCGGAGACGATTTCTGGCATGGAGTGGTTGAAGAAATGGAAACCCATCTTCGCCATGGAGAATTTACTGCTGCGATCGTTAACGGGGTTCAAAAGGTGGGTGCTGTTCTGGGAGAGCATTTCCCCCGGCAACCAGGCGATAGAAACGAGCTGCCCGACGAGATCGCCGAGGATTAAGCGACGTATGGGCGTATCGGCGGTTTTCAGGAATGTCGATAGGGCGAACCCTGTGTGAGCCGGTAGGATGTGAGAGCAAGCCTTTAGGGATCGGCTCGGATGAACCTCACCCTACTGAACCTCCTGCCGTTACGCTGACACGCGCATTTGTCCCCACGCTAAAATAGACTTAACTAACTGTATTCCCTTCTGGTATGGAGCCCATTCGCATTTTGACGGCTGTCCCGATCTGCGATGGCCACGACAGCGCGATCAACACGATCAATCTGGAACTGATCCGGCACGGCGTCGAAGTGATCTATCTGGGGTATCACCGCTCTGCTCGCGACATCGTGCGAGCCGCCATTCAGGAGGATGTTCGCGCAATTGGAATCTCTACTTACAATGGCGGGCATATCGAGTTCTTTGCCGAAGTCATCGATCTGCTTCGCAAATATAAAGTTGGTTCCGAGATGAAAATCTTCGGCGGCGGTGGCGGGACCATCACTCATGCGGATGCGGAAGTCATGTGTCGGAACGGAGTGGATCACATTTTTTTCGCCGGCACACCGCTTGAGGAGATGGTCCAATACGTCAATACCTCGATTGGCTCGGCCGTTCCGGCACCTTTGACCGAGGACGAGCGCGGTGGGGATCGTTTCCTTGCCAGACAGCTCAGCCTTATCGAAGCAGGCCGGAGCGAGACAAGCTACCCGGAAAACAAGCCGTCTAGAATCATCGGAATCACCGGTCCCGGCGGCGCCGGTAAGACGACGCTAATCGACGAACTGGTACTCCGGTTTTTACAGACGCGTCCCAAAGAAAAGCGCGTAGCCATCCTTTCTCATGATCCGAGTATCGTCGGGTCGGGCGCGCTGCTCGGCGATCGCGCAACGATGATTTATTCGCAAAATGATCGCGTATTCATGCGCAGTATAGCTACACGAGGTCAGGCTGGTGGTCTCAGTCCTGCCACAGCCGGATGTTTGAGGTTGCTAGCCTACTCTGGTCAATTCGATGTCGTGTTTATCGAAACGGTCGGTACGGGCCAGGAAGCACTGCCTTTCGGACCTTCGCATCAGATGGCCGAGCGCACGATCCTCGTTATGCCTCCAGACTACGGCAGCCGGCTTCAGCTGCAGAAAATCGCGATGCTGGATGCCGCCGATCTCGTTGTCGTAAACAAATCGGATCTCCGTGGCGCCCGGACGGCGCTTGCTGAAATCGGAGCCCGGATCCGAACGAACCGCCGCCCCCAAACGCTCCTGAACACCCAGGCCAACCGTCATCGAGACCCAGGCGTAGAAGAGCTTTTTAACCTCCTATTTAACCCAAATTCGGAAATTGCCCTGTAGGGCGGCTGGTTCAGCCGCCGAACGGTAAGACGGTAAAACGGTAAAACGGTGAACCCAGTCCTCCACTCACACCCACACTCACACTCACACCCCCATGACTTCCATCGGCCAAATCGTTCACGCGGTTAGATCCTACCGCAAACTCGTCGCTGACCAGGTAAAGCGCGCTCGCCAAGACGCCGATTTCGGTCGACAGATTCTGGAACGGTGGAATGAAGCGAGGTCGAAGGTCACTACGACCGTTACCGCGACCGGTCTCAAACTTCCGACGCTCGCGCTGCCCAAGCTTGATGAACCCGGCGAAATCGCACGGTACCTAGGCGAAGAGGGGTTGCCCGGGGACTTTCCCTTTCTGGCGGCTGCCTATCCGGAGCAGTATCTCGATTCCGGCTCCGCGAACGGCTTATCGAATCGATATCACGAGAAACGGGGTGGAGAAGAGCCCACCCGACTTTTTGCGGGGCTGGGTCTGGCCGAAGATACAAATGAGCGCTTCCACTATCTCTCCCGTAACCAACGTAACAAGCGGCTGAGCACTGCTTTTGATGGGCCGACACTGTACGGAGTCGGCTCAGGTTGCGACGGCGTGTTTGGCAAGATTGGAGAGGGCGGAGTGGCTATCGATACCGTGGACGATATGCAGCGTCTATTCGCGGGGTTTGATCTCGATCAGTCAAATGTCTCCGTGTCTATGACCATTTCCGGACCTGCCCCGATCATTCTGGCGATGTACATCGCTGCGGCGAAACGCCGTTTTGGAGCCGCTGTTGTGCCAAAGCTTCGGGGAACGATTCAAGCCGACGTGCTCAAGGAGGTGCAGGCCCAGAACGAGCTGATCTTCCCGATCGAACCTTCCCTGCGCTTCCTGGCCGATATGGTCGATTACTGCGCTCGGGAGATGCCGCGTTTTTATCCGATCTCGATTAGCGGGTACCATATCGCTGAGGCTGGCGCGACTCCAGTGCAGCAGGGGGCCTACACGCTCTCGAATGGATTTGCCTACGTCGAATATTTCCGGGATCGGGGCATGGAGGTTAACGTCTTTGGGCCACGCCTTTCCTTTTTCCTGGATTGCGGTCTGGACGTTGAGTACCTCGCGCTCGCCCGGGTGTGTCGGAAGATTTGGGCAATCGGGATGCGCGATGTTTTCGGAGCAGACAAGCGCGCGCAGAGCCTTAAGTTGCACACTCAGACCAGCGGGCGCTCGCTGATCGCCGCAGATTGGAAGAACAATCTCACTCGTACGGCCATCGAGCTAATGCTCGCCTGCATGAATGCAACGAACTCGTGCCACAGCAACTCGGCGGACGAACCCTTTACCACTCCAAGCGAGGAGTATGCCCGATATGCCGCGCACGCTCAGGCGATTCTCCTCGAGGAGAGCGGTTTGTTTAAATATATGATGAACACCCTTCCCGGGTCGCCTGGAATGCGCATCGTGGGTGAGGCAATCGAGGAGGCGATTCTGGATGAGTTTGAGGAGATCGAAGCGCAGGGAGGCGTCATTGGAGCTGTAGAGCGTCGCTACCAACGAAGCCAGATTCAGGCCTCCGGGCATCTGCTGGAGCGACAGATTTACGACGGTGAACGCCCGGTCGTAGGTCTAAACCGATACGCTGACGCAGAGCGCAGATGGCCCGATCTCGAGATGATTCGGACCCCGACCGAGAAGAAACAGCGCCAGCTGGACCGTCTGCGCGATTTTGAAGCACGGAACACAGTTGACTCCGAGCGCTGCCTGGACAGGCTGACTGGCATCGTAGCAAGCGGCGGGAACGTGTCTGAAGAACTTGTGCACACGGTTGAACACTGTTCTCTAGGCCAGATCACCGAACGGCTTTGCCAAGTCGTAGGGAAGTTCAGACCAATGATCTGAATGGGGCGGACAATCGGCAGGGTCGGTTCTCCAAACCGACCGCTGGGTTTTGGCCAAACTTTTTGGGTTCCGAGGAACAAAGTAGCCGCAGCTTCCAGCTGCGTTCGGCCGGCTCATGATTGATCAAATCAAAAAATCAGATAATCTGATTTTCATGAAAACCGTCTCGATCAGCCTCGGCCGATGAGTCGCCGCAGTTTTTCAGCGGAATCAAATCTTACGGCCATCGAGCGGCGTGTCGGTGTGGAGAAGTGCCAGCCGCGAGCCAATCGGACACTAGTCATTTGTCATGTGTCATTTGTCATTTCCTATCGCGCCGCTCGTTCCGTGAGCCTTGCTCGATAGGAGTCGACGATCACGGCTAGGATGATGACGCCGCCGGTGATCATTTGCCGCACGAAGTCCCCGACACCCATTAAAATCAAGCCGTCCGCGAGCACGCCGATAAGACAGGCACCAAGGAAGGTGCCAATCAGTGAGCCGCGGCCGCCGCTCAGGCTGGTGCCACCGATGATTACGGCAGCAATCGCGTTGAGTTCGAAACCACTGCCAAGAATGGGACTGGCGATGGTAAGCCGCGTCATATAAACGATAGCGCCGATCCCAACGGTGAGGCCGGAAATGACGAAGGCCGCGACCTTATAGAAGAACGTGTTGTGGCCGGACAGACGCACCGCTTCCTCATTGTTGCCAATAGCATAAATAAGGCGGCCAAAAACCGTTCGCGTCAATATCGCCCAGCCGAGTACGACGAGCGCCAGGGCGACAAGGAAGATAGCAGGGGCACCGAGCACGGTCGCGGTACCAAAATCGTTGAATTGGTTAGGAAACTCAAAAAGAGTCCTGGCGTTCGTCACCTCCAACGCCGCACCGCGTGCAATATTCAGCATCCCGAGCGTGACGATGAAGGATGGGACACCCCAGAAGCTGGCGATGAATCCGTTCACGAAGCCGCAGGCCATACCGACAACGATACTGGTCAGCACCGCGAGCGCGATGGCCGCCGGAACCGGGAGCGCTTCGGTTTTCAGCACGAGGCCGGCCACCATCGCGGCGAACGCGAGCACGGAACCGACCGAAAGGTCAATCCCACCAATCAGGATGACGAACGTCATGCCGGTCGCCATAATGAGGTTAATCGTAACCTGAGTCAGGATATTGGTGATATTTGATTCATCAGTGAAGTGCGGAGCAAAGCTCGCGAAAACGGCGACCATCAGGAGAAGGGCCAGGCCGATCCCGGCCTCGCGAAGCACGCGCTGCAACACAGCAAACCTTGTTCTGGCGGCTTCGGCGCTACCGACACCCGCGGCAGGTTCTGCCGTGCCGGTAGACCGTGTTTTAGTAGGCTGATTATCGGCGTTCATCACATCGCTTTGAACTTGGCTCTCGCCCGCAATAAGCGCGTGGCTGCATATGGCTTATAGTTCTGGATCGTGCATTTCCGCGAGGATTTTTACCGCCGAAAGCTGGTAGGGCGAATTCGTCCCGCGAAGCGGCGCGAAAGCGAGACAAATGAGCCTCAAGGGGGCTAACAACATTTGCGGTTTAGGCTCATCCGCCGCGGCGGATTCGCCCTACCGTCTTTCCTTAATTACGTCGACCCCCGATCACCCCATTTCACACGAATCATGTTGGTTGCGGCTCCGCCGCGCTAGGAGATTTGCTGGCTAAGTGCCTCTGCCCCCGCTCCAGGCAAGGGACAGAATTCGCTCTTCGTCAAGCTCATCGCGCTGGACCTCGCCGGCAAGCCGCCCGCGCCAAAGCACCAGGATCCGGTCGCAGAGGGCTACGAGCTCTGGAATCTCCGAAGATACGAACAATATGACCTTGCCTTGGGCTGCAAGCTGCCGAAGCAGGTGATGGATCTCGGCCTTGGCGCCGACGTCAATCCCACGTGTTGGCTCATCCAGCATTAGCACGGCGGCATCTCGATAGAGCCACTTGGCGATGACCAGCTTTTGCTGGTTACCGCCGGAAAGATCCCGCGCTGGCTGTTCGAGGGAAGCGATACGCATGTCGAGTTTACTGACAAAATTTTGAGAGACGCTTTTTTCCGCCCCGGCCCGCAACAGTCCGGCTCGCGAAATCCGTGAAAGATCGGTCAGCGTCAGGTTCGCGCGCACCGGCATGGGGAGGACGAGTCCCTCCTCTTTCCGATTCTCCGTCAAGAGACAAATGCCGTTTCGGACGGCGTCGACGGGATTATCGACAGACACGCGACGTTCGTCACGATAGATTTCTCCACTGTCACGCCGATCAGCGCCGAAGACTGCACGGAGTAACTCAGTCCGTCCTGAGCCGACTAATCCCGCGAGCCCGACGATTTCACCATACTGCAAGGCGAAAGATACGCCGTGCGGGTTGCCTCGGACGCGCAGGTCGTGAACACGAAGCGCCACGGTCCCTTTCGATGGTCTCGCAGCTGCCCGGTCGGTCGCCAACGCCTCCGCAAGTTGGCGTCCAACCATCAGGCGGACAATCTGCGGCGGAGTCGTCTGTGCGACGGCAAGGGACGCCATATGTCGTCCGTTGCGAAGGACAGTGACGGCATCGCAAAGATCAAAAATCTCATTCAGGTGGTGTGAGACGTAGATGACCGCTACACCGGAGGTCCGCACGTCTCGGATGATCTTGAAGAGCCGCTCGATCTCTCGTGGAGTGAGGGTCGCGGTTGGCTCGTCGAGGATGAGCAACCGGCTGGCAGACGATAAGGCCTTGCCGATCTCAAGCAATTGGCGCTGCGCAACCCCAAGGTGCTCGACTCGTGTCCGCGGATCAACATCGAGGCCAACCTGCTTGAGTAAGGCCGCGGACCGCTCGTACAGGGATGCGTAGTCCAGCAATACGCTGTGGCGCCGCGGCAGCCTGTCAAAAAGCAGGTTCTCCGCTACCGAAAGATAGGGGAGGAGGTTGAACTCTTGATAAACAACACGGATGCCTGCCTGGAGCGCATCAAGCGGCGATTGAGGTCGGTAAAGCTTGCCGCAAAATTGCATTTGCCCGGCATCGGCCGCATAGGTCCCGCAGAGCACCTTGATAAGGGTCGATTTGCCTGCGCCGTTTTCGCCGACGAGCGCGTGGATCTCATCTTGCGCTACAACAAAATCGACGGAGCTCAGCGCGGTTACACCCGGGAAGCGCTTGGTCAGCCCTTTTAACTCGAGCAAGGGCGGCGGGAGCCGCCCGCCGCCGCCTAGTGGCTCAGAATCCACTCGCTGTCACGAGCTTGACCGGCGTTTTGATCCATCCCTCGAGTTTCTCACCTTTGAGGGCTTTCATCGCGTAATCGGTTCCGTTTGCGGCCATTTGGCTGCCGAACTGGTCGATTGTGGCAATCAATTTACCCTCCTTGAGAAGTGGTTGAACTGCAGGAATGTTATCGAAGCCCACGACCTTAATCTGTCCCGATTTCCCTGCCGCATCGATCGCCTTCACAACGCCGAGAGCCATAGAGTCATTCGCCGCCATTACGCCCTGAATGTCGGGATGTGCCGTCAACATGTTCGAGAAAACGCTGTTGGCTTCTTCCGTTTCCCAATGCGCAGTCCGGGACTCGAGGAGGTCGAGTTTCCCTTCCTTGACTGCATCATCGAATCCGAGCTTGCGCTGTTGAGCATTGTCGGCGCCGGGATTGCCTTCGATGATGACCACTTTTCCACCTGGCCCAAGCGCCTTCGCCAGCACATCACCGGACATCTTGGCTCCGGCACGATTGTCGGGACCGACAAATGCGAGTGAGATGCCGGCTTGCTTCTTTGCCGCCTCGTCGAGCGCGACGTCGATATTGATGACGACGATGCCAGCCTTGATCGCACGGGCAAGCGGAGGTACCAGTGCACGAGAATCGGCTGGCGCCACCACGATCGCATCGACCTTTTTCGTGATAAAGTTTTCGACAGCGCTGATTTGAGTGTCGATATCAGTCTCCGAATGCATCCCTACCGGGATGAGCGTCAGATCGCCCCGTTGTTGCGCGTGCTTAACGGCTCCTTCCTGCATATCCTTAAAGAACTCGTTTGCGAGCGACTTCATAACGAGCCCGATGACGGGCTGCTTGGCGGACTGAGCGGGCGCCGCGACGGGGCCGAAGGAGAAGGCCAGGGCGGAGAACACCAGCGTTCGAGAGATTCTGAAGAGGGGAACGGTCATAAGCTTTGGAGGGGTTGATTGGGATTGGAGATCGCCGCTTGACATTGAATGGGTTGTCACGGCAAACGTTTGCCGGATCTTCGTCTTTCCCCCGGCTCTTTGTCAATTTCTTAATCGGTCGCCGGAATGCCCGCCGCGCCGGTTCGGGGAAGATTTCGGCGCCGCCGTCGATTCCCGGACGACGAGTTCCGGCGAAAGAACCAGCTGTCGAAATGGACCTCGACCTCCCCTCCCGATGCATTGGATCAGTGTAATGGCGGCCAGCTCCCCGAGTCGGCGAATCGATTGCCCGATCGTCGTCAGCGCAGGGTGCACGTAACGCCCCAGTTCGATTCCATCAAAGCCAATTACAGATAGTTCCTCAGGTACTCTCAAACCCTTCTCGGCGGCATAGCGCAGCAACCCGATGCCCATTAAGTCGTTACTGGCAAACACTGCCGTCAATCCAGCTCTCCTGAGAAGAGACGATGCCGCCTGGTAGCCTCCCTCACTCGTGAAGTCGGATTCTATAACCCATCGCCGGCGGTATGGCAGAGTTGCCTCCGCCAGAGCCCGTCGGTAACCCTCCAGCCGTTCTGAGCTTGAGGTCGTTTGGGACGGACCGGCGATGCATCCGATCGTCCGGTGACCGAGATCGATGAGATACTTCGTGGCGAGGTAGCCACCCTCTTCGTGGTCCACTTGCACCAAATCAGCTTCTAAACCAGGCAACGCGCGATCGATGACTACTAAGGGAACCGGGGAGCCCCGTAATCGCTTGGCCAGGGTTTGGTGTCCCCCGGCAGATCCTACGATGAGCCCGTCGATCCGTTTTTCCAAAAGCACCCGCAGATGCGTCTCTTGCCGGGTCGGATCGTCGTTGGAATTGCAAAGGAAGACAGAGTACCCATTTCGATAGCATCCTTCTTCAATACCGTGCGCTAGCTCGGAAAAGAAAGGGTTGGTGTTATTCGAAATGAGCAGTCCGATGGTAAGCGTCGCCTGGTGGCGCAACGAACGGGCGATCGCGCTTGGCAGGTAGTTCAAACGCCGAATGGCGGCTTCGACTTCCGTCCGGGCCTGGTGACTAACCGGGCGGGTGTTGTTGATTACGTGCGACACCGTTGTGTAAGAAACGCCGGCTAAGGCTGCGACATCTTTGATTGTGGCCATGAATACTCGAATTGAGGGGGTGCTTGCCGCCGACCGCACTGGCGAGGATCGAGCTCAATTCTTATTTGGCCGTGCCGAAAAAGTCGAAGGAAAACGTTTGCGGTCTGCGCCCGTTGAACGGCACAGGCTGCCGCTTTGCAACCGGAGACGCTAATTGACCCGGGTGGGCTTTTGGGCGTAGAGGATTGAGGTCTATGCGCTATCGCAAGTTGGGGAAAACGAACTTAAACGTCTCCGAGGTAAGCCTTGGAGCTTGGCAGATCGGGGCGGATTGGGGCAATGTCTCCGAAGACGACGCCATCCAAACGTTGTACGCAGCCCTCGATCATGGCGTTAACTTTGTCGACACCGCAGACGTCTATGGCGACGGCCGCAGCGAGCGACTTATTGCTCAGGTGCTCGCCGACAGAAAAGAGGAAATCCATGTGGCAACAAAAGTCGGTCGCAGGCTCCAACCTCACGTCGCGGCGGGTTTTACCAGGGAAAACCTTTCCGCTTTCGTTGAGCGGAGCCTGAAAAATCTCCGGCGCGAGACGTTGGATCTTGTGCAACTGCATTGCCCGCCGACGGAAGTTTACTATCGCCCGGAAGTCTTCCAGGTGCTTGACGGGTTCAAACAGGCCGGCAAGATCTCCAACTACGGCGTCAGCGTCGCCACAGTCGAAGAGGCTCTGAAGGCCGCCGAGTACCCTGGGGTTGCATCCGTCCAAATCATCTTCAACATCTTTCGGCAGCGGCCGAGCGAGCTATTCTTTCCCGTTGCTCGGAAACGCGAAGTAGGAATCCTTGTCCGGCTCCCGCTCTCGAGCGGTCTGCTGAGCGGCAAAATCACGAAGGATACCAAGTTCGCCCCGGATGATCATCGAAACTTTAACCAGCAGGGCGAAAAATTTGATCGGGGAGAGACGTTTTCTGGGATCGATCTGGATCTGGCGCTTGCTGCGGTCGAAAAGATCAGGCGGCTGCTTCCAAACGGAGTCAGCATGGCCAATTTCTCGCTTCGCTGGATTCTGGACCATCCGGCCGTTAGCTGCGTTATTCCCGGCGCCCGCAACGAGCGCCAGGTAAGCGAAAATGTGAAGGCTGCCGAGCTCCCGCCGCTGAATCCCGATCAAATGGCGGCCGTTTCGAAGATCTACGAGGAGCAAATCCGAGAGCACGTCCATCAGCGATGGTGAGAACCGAGCCAACGCAGTTAATAAACCTGCCGCCCGCGAGTTGGCTGGAGTATTTCGCCCGGCCGCAGCAGCTGGTCGACCAATCCGAATTGAAGCGCGCTGCTTGGCTTTGGGCCCGGCGTCCAAGATATGTCTTAGTTGACGGCGCGAAAATTCTTTGGGGGCGGATTGTCGGCTTCGGCCTCGTTATTCTGTTTCTCGCTACTTTTGATGTGACTGGTCTCCTGATCGCAGCGGGGTTAGGTTTTTTCGGCGCTACGCTATTAACCTTCGACTTGTATTGGCGGGTCCGCTGGCAGCGCGATTACCAGGCCTGTATGCGCCGCCTGTTGAAATAGGCGAAAGGCATGTACACGTTTCGCTCGCTGGCCTCAGTAGGACTGGTTTCGGATACGCACGGTCTCTTGCGCCGATCCGCTATTCTGGCGCTGCACGACGTCGAGCTGATTCTCCACGCTGGCGATATCGGGAAGCCAGAGGTGTTGGACGGGTTGAGGGCGGTTGCTCCGGTTATCGCTGTCCGAGGCAACGTTGACCGGAAACTTGCTTTTTTGCCGAAGACGGAACTCGTTTCCATAAATGACCAGCTTATTTACTTGCTTCACGACCTGAGCGCTCTGGATTTAAATCCGGTTAGCAGCCGCATCGACGCTGTCCTGACGGGGCATTCGCATCAACCTCGGATGCAGAAAAAGGAAGGTGTCTGGTATATCAATCCAGGTAGCATCGGACCGCGCCGTTTCGAGCTACCGATCGCGCTGGTTAAACTTCAATTCGACACCGGTGCTCTTGTCCCGGAACTGATCAAACTACCAAACTAGCCCGCAAAATTTGGCGCGCCATAGGTAGGCACACGTTTATTGCCTTGGAGGCGGTGCTCCGTCGCCGCCGATTTTCGAGATCGAGTTGAACAGATGCTACGCGTCTGCTTAAGCTAATTCAGAAATTCGGCGGCGACGCAGCGCCGCCCTCCAAGGTAAGTTCGGAATTTGGGTTGAGAGCCACTATGCGAGATAGTGGCTCTCATATATCTGCTATCCGCAAAACAGCGCGAATGCCAACACCAGGGCAAGCGCAAGCAGAAGGTAGAACCCGGCCGTCACGATCGACTCCAGAAGAGCGTTCCCCGCACGCGGATCAACGAGGATCCTTGATTTTACCAGGCCCTGCTTTTTTCGCAGACTTGCTTCCTCGAGCGCTTTTCGCCCCAGCTCAAAGTCGATAACTTTTCCGGCGGGGGCGTCTGCTAACTCGGTTCGGCTGGCCAGAGTGGTTCCGCTTCGCCGGCCGAGTTGGATTGATTCATCGTTAGTTAACACACGCCTCCTTTCTTCGGCTATTACAGTCAATTGTTGTCCTGGACTTCGGAATGTGAATTAAAATTAAGTGGACTGATCCGAGCTATATGCTAGCAGTGAGGGTTAGTTCTGGAGATAGATATTATTGTTAATACACCGGTGCTTTGGGATTTTTCGACTCTTCACTGCAGCCGACGACCGACGGCGTACGAATCCGTCATCAAAGCATCAGCCAGCTGCAGAAGGGGCGATGTGGTAGGCTACGCAGGAACTGCGGCCTAACTATCAGCGGCGCATCGAGGCCATTGAGGCAGGGGGCGTTTGCTTCCCCTCCGCATTGACCATCGAATTACGGAGGCAGAAATCAGCGAGGAATGGTGATGGACGAAAAATATGGATGTTCATTTTCTCTGGCCTCCTTTCCGCATGGAGTCTCGCTTATTAGCATAGGGGCAAGCGGTGCGCAACTAAAAGTTGAGTCTTGTGCAATTATATTAACAAGATTGGCGGCTTTGGCTGGCCTTGGCTCAAGGTACGAATTTAGGGTCTTGCCTATAGCCATAATGTTGTCCGGCAGTCGGCCATGCCAATCTAAGGGCTGAACGCTAAAGGCGTAAAAGAACTTAGCCCAGGGTGGAGCGTAGCGGAACCCTGGGTACCAGAAAAAAAGGTGACATAGCTCTGAAGGAGCGAAAGAATTGTCCAACGCGGAGGCCATAATAGTCGCTCGCGATTTCGATGGCGGTGGCGGTAGCCTGCGACTCGGGGCTCGTCTCTTACGCTCCTTCAGAGCGGCGTGCGTATTAAATCGAATACCCAGGGCTCCGCTTCGCTCTACCCTGGGCTAAGTTCTCGCGCGCCTTCGGCGCTTTAGCTGACGCGCATGGGCGATTGCTGGAACTACCTCATCCTTGTAGGCGAGACGCTACACCAGACTGAAGGTCGGCTTATTCTGTAGCGCTGCGCGCTAACAAACACGCTATTCTGAATTGCTGCTTCCGATTCTGGGATAGTGAATCCCAAGGATGCGACCAAAGAGCAGAAAGAGGCACGCAGCCTAGGAGAGATACGGCTTTGTCATACGGTGGCACAATGCGTGCTTCTACCGTTCGGTTATTTGATGGGAACTATCCGGGACCCGTCCGAAAGCCTAAAGATCGCGCAATCGATTAGCAAAGAATGAATACTCGATTGAGTCTCTCACTCGGAGAATTTGAGCGGGAAAGACAAAGAATGCATCGGGAAGAAGTGGCG
>JBAUZZ010000643.1:0-8435 GCA_049585495.1 Chthoniobacterales bacterium
TCTTATCAAAAAACGCGGTGTCGTATTCGTCGCCTTCGAGAATGAAGTATTTCGAGTTCGTTAGGACCGCGCCTTGGCCGAGATTCTTCGCGATTCCACCGATGAGAAAACTCGGATCTTCGTTTGACATCCGGAAAATCCAGGCCAGGAGAGCGGTTGTCGTGGTTTTGCCGTGTGTCCCGGTGACGACAATGTTTTCTTTCTCCCGAAGAAAGAAATCTTTTAAGGTTTCCGGGAGTGAACGGTAGAGGAGCTTCCGGTTCAAGACGGCCTCCACTTCGGGATTTCCCCGGACAATCGCGTTGCCGATGACGACCAGATCGATCTCCGGGGGAAGATTTTCCGCCCGGTAGCCTTCAGAGATCGTAATTCCCTTGGTTTCCAGGAAGGTAGACATGGGCGGGTAAACGTTTTCGTCAGAGCCCGTGACCGTGAACCCGAGGTCACGAATGGCTGCGGCCACGGCGCCCATAGCTGTGCCACAGATGCCGAGGAAGTGAATTCTCTGAATCGGTTTGAGCATTAGACGGAGTTAGCCTGTGCGGCTTGGCTCTCTTTCAAATACCAAGCTGGGCAGTTTCGCAAGTCACAAGCCTGCATCGCTCACAAATCCTTAGAGATTTGCGGGCGTGGCGCGAGCGTATCGGCGTATCGGCGTGACGGCGTATCGGCGTGCGGGCCTGCTGGCGGGCATCTGGAGGGCGACGTTCATCCGAGCCGTCGGGGCGGTTCGGTAGATTGGCAAGAGCAAGGTTCCATGGGTTCAACCGAGCCGTCATTGGGCGTCGATAAGAAATCAACCGGCTTACGGCTACAAGAGCGCTGATGCGCCGACACACCCACACGCCGTTACGTCCATACGCCGACACGTCCCACCTCCGGATCAACCTCCGTTCAAGCCAAGCATCAGGTCCATATTCTGAACGGCTGCTCTGGAGGCGCCTTTTCCGAGATTGTCGAGTCGGGCGACAAGCAGAACGTGTCGTAGTTCGCGGTTCTCGAACACGAACAGTTCCATGCGATTCGAGTCGTTCAAGGCCTCAGGGGCCAGTGCTGCCACTGGACTCGCGGCGGGCGGACTGACGCAAATAAGTCGCTGAGCAAAGTAACGATCCTTCAGTGCTCGGTATAGTTCTGCCCCGGTGACCCGTTGTGGCAGCAGATCCAGGTGAAGCGGAATCTGCACGAGCATGCCTTGTCGAAAAGCGCCAACTGCCGGCCAAAAGAGCGGTCGTTCCACTAACCCGGAGTACGCGCGCATCTCATCGAGATGCTTGTGCGAAAGCTCCAAAGCGTACAATCGATAGGGGTCGCTAATCCGGTCCGGTCCCTCTCCTTCGAAGGCTTCGATTAGCTTTCGACCCCCTCCGGTATAGCCTGATACTCCGTGGATCACGATTCGCTGCTCGCGCGGAACAATTCCCGCATCCACCAATGGTCGGAGGAGAGCAATCGCCCCAGTGGCGTAGCAACCTGGATTCGCGACGAACCTTCCGGCTTTGATGCGTTCCGATTGGTCAGGAGCGAGTTCCGGAAAACCATAAACCCAGTCCGGATGGACTCGGTGGGCGGTGCTTGCATCAATCACGCGGACGGCCGGATTCTTGATGAGATCGACCGATTCACGGGCAGCGTCATCTGGCAGGCATAAGATCGCAAGACTGACTTCGTTCAGTACCTTCCGACGCGCTTCCGGGTCCTTTCTGGTCTCCGCGGGAAGACCGACCAGCTCAATGTCGTCACGCAGGCGAAGTTGTTCCCCAATCTGGAGCCCAGTTGTGCCGGCTTCGCCGTCGATGAAGACTTTAGGTTTGTTCACGCGCCTTTCTTTGGACTCTTCGCGATCACACGTTAAGAGCCAAGAGCGCTTTTGCAACCGCGTTCGGCGCTCCTCGAGAAGGACTTTTCTTCCGCGCGAGGTTTGACCTTTCGAGAGCCGGACCGTAGGCTCGCCTCTGTTTCGCGTCCGTAGCTCAACTGGATAGAGCGTTGGCCTCCGGAGCCAGAGGTTGCAGGTTCGATCCCTGTCGGACGCAGTCTGCGCATTCGGCGTATCGGCGCTCGCTGATGACTCTCCGCCGCCATCAGGCCCGAGATGTAACTGAGAATGCAGACATCTGCCTACCGAGACTGATCGAGAAGGTCACGACTAATCCAGTGTTCTCATTGTTGGTTCGTTTGGGGTTGCACGTTTTGTTCCTCATCGACCTCCAATCGTCCCATTTCCGCTTGCCCTGACGCGCTGGGGTCCGTTAAGACCTCTAAGAGATTTCGTGTGAGTGTGGAGCGGGTATTTTGCGTTACGGACTCGTGCATGGGTACGCGGTCGAGGAGGCGCGGACCTGCTTAGCCGTTTATTTCTGCAGGGAAAGAGTTCCTCCTCAGGCTTTGAGGTCCTAATGAGGATGCCCCAGATCTGCACAGATTTGCAGGCGAAGCGTGAAAATCTCCGTCGACTTGACGCTCTCTCCCTCGTAAAACATCTGGCTCCGGCGCCAGAGTTGTGGGTTCGATCCCTGCCGGATTCAATCAGTCATTCGTGCTTCCAATTGCGCACTTGCCTCGGCCTGACGCCTTGGGGTACAAATTGGAAACATCGCATGGCGCCTTCACGCAGTCAGGCTTCGCCCGTGTGGTACAACGCGCGCTCGATCCCCGCAACGGTGGCAAGGCGGTAGTCGAGGACTACACGGCCTACACACCATCCGCGTTCGCACCGCAGATGTTCGTAGCCGTACCCATCATTGCCGATAGTCAGACGATCGGCGTGTTCGTTGCCCAAGTCGATATTTTAGCCCTTAATAGCCTGCTGACTGACAACAACGGTTGGCACTCGACCGGGCAGGGTGAGACCGGAGAGGTGCTGCTGGTGGGCGAGGATCGCCTGCTGCGCAGCCAGTCGCGCTTCCTGATTGAGAACCCGGACAAGTTCGTCGCGCAAGCAAAGGCCACGGGCCTGTCGGCGTCGACCGCCGACCAGATCCGAGCGCTTGGCACCACCATTCTCTATATGCCCACGCGTTCCAAGGGCGTGGAGGAGTCTTTTCGCAATCGGACAAGCCTGGGCCGCTTCCTGGACTATCGGGGCGTGGAGGTGATCGAGGCCTACGGCCCTTTGGAGGTGGGCGGCCTGCGCTGGGCCATCGCCGCCAAGCAGGACGTCGCGGAGGCGTTTGCATCCGCCACCCGGCTCAAGCGTGACTTGCTGGTGGCCGCTGCCGTGGCGGCAATCGCGCTGACCTTCCTGGCCCTAGCTTGCGCCGGACTATTCATGCGTCCGGTGCGGCGCGTGATCGCCGGCATGCAGGCCGTCAACAGCGGTGTCCCAGCCGCGCCTATTGCGATTCGCGGCAACGACGAGTTTGCCGAGCTGGCGCGTGGCTACAATGGGATGGCCGACGCGATCAAGCAACGCGACAAGCGGCTGGCCGACGCGGAGCTGGAGAAAGGCGAACTGCTGCGCAGCATGTATCCGGCCGGGGTGGCCGAACGCGTACGGAGCGGTGCAGAGGTCACGGCCGAGACCGTCTCCAATGTTACCGTAGCCGTCGTCTTGATCGACGGTCTGGACGTGCTGGCGGCGAACCGTAGCGCCACCGACGCCCGCGCCATCCTCAATGCGTTGCTGGACGCGCTGAACAGCTCGGCGGCTAGCCATGCTGTGGAGCCTCTGCGCTCGGTCGGCGAAAGCTACATCGGCGTCTGTGGCCTCTCCTCACCATGGTTGGATCATGCCACGCGCACGTTGGCCTGGGCGCGTAGCGCGACGCTCGTTTTGAAGCGGCTCGGCGACGAGTGGGCGAAATTCGTGTCCCTGCGTTTCGGGCTCGCCTCAGGTGAGATCGACGTGCTGTTGATCGGGCGTGGCCACACCGCCTACGACATCTGGGGCCGCACGCTTAGCGTCGCTCGCCGCATCGTGCAAGAGGCCGAGGCTGGCTGCGTTCGCGTCAGCGACAGCACTTACGCTTTGCTGACCGATGTGGAAGGGTTCGAGCCCTGCCCGCCGATTGAAACGCGGGCCTTCGGACCCATCAGGACTTGGAGTCGCAGCGCGGCCGAGCCGGCGACCGTTGATGCGCCCGCCGCACCAGAAGCTCAACCGGCGCCCGTTGTGATGGAGTAGACGTTCATGCTCGACCTGTCACGTCCCCGGCTCCCGATGCCGCGGCGCGTCTGCACATGCTGGAGCAGGCGAGCGCCTTCCGTCGCGATACGGACGCCCTATCGCAAGTCGCCCGTGCAAGCGCGTTCCGCCGCTACCGTCGCGGCGACTTGCTGCTGATAGCGGGCGCTCCCGCGACTGAGGCCTTTCTTGTGGTGGCAGGCCAGCTGGCGGTGATGGTTTCGACCGGCGACGACGAGATCCGGCTCGAGCTGGTGGCAGCCGGACAGCTCCTGGTGCTCCAGGAGATGTTGGCCGGCGGCTCGAGCCCTGTTCGGGTGGTGGCGGACCAAGATACCGATGTGCTGGCGATCCCGGCTCAGGCCCTTGTCGAGGCGATGGACCGCAGCCGGGTGATCGCGCGCGACATCAGCGCAGTTGCTGAAGTGCGGCGCCAGGCGATCCTGCCGCTGATTCGCGGACTACGCGTTGTTGCTTGACTAAGCGCCTCCAAAAAAGAAAGAGAGCCGCCAGTACAACTAATCGGCGACTCTCAATCTTTTGTCTATTGGGGGGATCCAGAGACGGCGGACCGTATGCTATGCATTACTAAGATTCAAGACTCATTTTAGAGAAATACAAAAAAATTTCTCCGAGATTGCCCTGGAGGGCGGCGCTCCGTTGCCGCCGAATTCCCGGGAGTAGTGCTCCCGTCAGAAATTTAAAATCTAGGCTTGAGCAATCACCTCAGGATGTTGTATGAATCGCGGTTGGTCCACACAACGTGTAGTATATTTGACTTCAAATCGGAACAACGAGGTGCTAACTAGCACCAGAGCTTATTTCACCCAGGTCCGGCGCACCCGCATTTTTTAACTCGCAAAACTATTGAATGGACACTGAAACGGTCATCGCACTTGGTTTTTTAATCCACCAGCTGCTCGGGTTTATTGGCGGTATTGTCCTTTGCTACTTTGGCTACAGGCTGCTAATGAGGAAACTCAAAGGCCGCCAACGCGAAGGGCAGTGGAGCTGGAAGTCGGCGAAGGTTTTGATCAAGAATGCAGCACCTGGCATGTTATTTACCCTGTTTGGGGCCGGGGCAATCTGGTTAACTGCGGCAAATTCTTTCGCGCCGAAACCATTCGCACCGAAGACGGATGTTCCTGAGCTTGCTGAGAAGCCGCTGCCGTCCGTAACTCCCGATAACGAGGACCGTCGCCTCCTGATGACACTGCCGGCGGCGCGTCCAGAAATGAAGCTGGCGGATCGCGGAATGATCCCCGAAGACAATTCGGCGGTTGATCATCCACCGACACCGGCTCCATCTCCGGCTCCGATGTTTTCTCCGACCCCGAAGTCAGCCCCGAGTCCGATTCCGAGCGCCACTCCCTCGCCGGCACCGAAAGAACCGTCCGGGGCCGGGCGCAAAGCGCTTGAGAAAGAGCGACGGGAAGCTGAACGCAAACGATCCCGGCTGGAAGACATGTATCAAAAGCATTTGATATCCAGCGAGGCCTATAAAAAAGGCGAAGAAGAGTATAAAAACGCGATTCAAAGATACCGAAGTGAGATGAATGCAGGCGGGCCGCTGGAACAGCGAGACTAATCACCCGGAGTGTGGCCCTTACGATTGAATCGTTCTCGTAGCTATCTCGCAGTTGGAAGCCGCGGCTACTTTGCTCCTCACTGTGACTCTCGCGCACAGTAGACGCACTTTCCCGACGTCGTCCCTGGTTCCCTGACTACGTCGGGCTCGCAGGGGCGCCAAAGTTCCGCGTCAGCGGAACGACGGCGGCCAGGTGCGAAATTATCAACCCGCGGGTGGCGCCATTGGCGGAGAGTCCGTCCGCGGGAGCGTCACCGGAAGGACGAATCGCCGCGGGTCGTATGAGCCGCCGAAGTTTTTCAACAGGATTAAACAGGATTATTTAGGGACCTTCTTACCTCTCGGAGTTTGTCTCGCCAAAAAGTACGCGGTGGCCAAGATCTCAGGATGGAGCAGGCGGACTACTTTGCGATAGAAGAGTGAGTAGTCTCTGAAATCCGAACTAAATCCTTCGTAACGATCCAGGACTTGAAACACGACTGGATCGCGGACCCGGAAGATCTCGACCTGGATTGCGCCAGGTCCTTCGATTGCGCCGGGATAACCATTCTGAACAAAGAGTTGGCCTCGAAGAATGCCATACCCAAAGAAGCTCAGATTCCTGGCGACCTGAGAGCCCTGGCGAACAAGGCCTCGACGACGAAGGGACCCATAGACAGCGAGGAACGAATTGGAATGTTTCGTTGCCATGTTTGCTCTCCATCAATCAGCGTCAGTACAAGTCTTCCTGGCAGGAACGTTAATTCCGTGAAATATCGCTGGCCGTCGTGTGATCATTGAATTCTTCGCCGCAATCGGCGAGCGATTGGCCTAACATGTCGTTCAGCATTTCCTCGGCATCGGTGAAACGGTGAGCAGGCCGGAGCGAGTGCCGTTCGAGAACCACGTAACAGCCCGAGTGAAGATCGAAGGCGAAAAACCACAGATCAGCGTCACCCACGAAGAGGTAACGTCCGGTCGCCTCGGGCAGCCCAGCCCATAAAGCCTCGTTTTCGCCGAGCAGGCTCGGTCCGGAATCGAAACCGTCCTCGCGGAAGTCCGGGTCGACACCGAAGAGCGTAACTCCATTCTCAACAAAACCATCGACCTGCTGAAGAATGTTTTGCAGCGACAGCGGGAGGTCAACCCCGAGCCGGGATCTTACGGCTTGCGCCAGGGCGGCCAACTCTGTGGGTGTCGCGCCCGGAAGCAGTGGCCGGGCCCCGGCAGCTGCTTCCTGCTCGATCCGGACTTCAAGCTGCGTCCGCTCCGCGATCGGGAGTTTTTGGTAGTACTCCGACTGTCGAAGATCCTCGATAAAGAGATCGCTCAATTCTGTGAGGTAGCGTTGATTTATTGACATGGCTGAATCTTTGCTGGGGATTCCTGGATGATCTTTCGGCCCGGGCATTTTCGCCTCCGGGGCTCTTTGCGAACCGGCTTCGACTTTTCCGGTAAAGTCATTTCCGACGCGACATTTGACTGAATGATCGGAAGACATTTCTTCGGTCGATGAGACGGCGGCAGCGGGCTCCCGTTGATAAAGGCACCGGCCGGAAGCCATTCTGCGGCTTGCTTCGCCGACCTCTCTGCCAAAGCCCGCCTTGCCTCCAGGTTGTTTCTGGGATCCTTATTCGCGGCACTATAAAGATCTCCGAACATCTGGGTAATCTCATGAAATTCTCGCGGGACGGAGTACGCCTTGTGTTTCGCTGCTTTGGAAAACTCCAGAATCCTCTTCTCCCATACCTCAGGCAAGGGCGGAGCGCCGAGCGCTGTCAATCTGTTGCGGAGCTCTTCCGCTGATCGGAAGCCCTGCGTAATCGGTGGGTAAAAGGGGAAAAGAGGTCGCACCACATAAACGGGAATAGCTGTCGGAGGGGCGTTATGGGTCTGTGGATGAAGCAAGAGCCCGTGCCAGCAATGGTGCGGATTCTGCCACTGATCGCGTCCTCGGCGGACTGTCTTGGCCATCACCAAATTCGCGGGATGATTTATCGCGGCCGAGCCTTCGGCGACCAGCAAGCTTTTCGGGATGACGTGGTGGCAATTGTAAGGCTCCCGGCGGGTCCTGAGCGATCGCTGCGGCCGGCTGGAGATCTCCGAGACCGCGCAGGGCGTCCGTCCGGCCTCCAGCATTGCTACACCCTCGGCTCCGACCGCCAACAGCGCAAGAGCTCGGCCAACGGGATGCGCTACCAGTGCGCGCAGGTATTCGGACCGCATCGAGTTATACTTGCGGACGATTTCCTTGTAATCGCTGTCCTCGCGCGACTGCACTTTTCCGAGGACCCGATCAAGGACGATCCCGGGCAACTCCGGACAGGTGCCGACCATTGCGGGATCGGGCGCGAGCTTCTCGAGATTCTTGAGCATTTCATCGATCGCCTTCACCATCTCGGGCTGAGGCGGCAACGAGTCCGACTTCCTGCTCATAGGCTCTGACGGGCGACGGCGGCCCAGGCTCGAGCTGGTTGCGGGTTCGGTGTCCGCCTCTGCGGAATCGGCGAAAACGCCAGAATAATATTACATGCGAATATCATGTTGTTAACATTAGACGAACTAGTTACAACATGTAAAGAGAAATGTTATTAGATTCGGCGCGGCCAGGGCGAATTCGTCCTGCGAAGCGCTGCGCAGCGGGACAAATGAGCCTCAAGGGACTAGAAACATGTGCGGTTTAGGCTCATCCGCCGCAGGACGAATTCGCCCTACCAGCTTTCGGCGGCAAAAATCCTCGCG
>JBAUZZ010000644.1:0-3119 GCA_049585495.1 Chthoniobacterales bacterium
CAATTGCGGCGACGGCGGAGCGTCGCCCTCCAACGCAATTCCCGAAAGTTAGGTTTAAGCCGATGGTTCAGAGCCTGATTCAAAAAATGAATTGAATCGTACCCAAATTTTTCAATCCGTATCTCTAGAGGTAATCCATGCTAAATCCAGCCGAGAAAATCATCGAGGAATGGATGGCACAAACGCCGTCGGAAAATCTTCCGGGAAAAGGCAGACCACTCGACCTCGACGAGTACTTCCGATGGCCGGAGGATTACCGCCTGGCGTACTCGCTGCTGAAGAATGCCGGGTACGTCCCGGAAGAAGTGGAACAGCTCCGCGAAATTGGCCGTCTGAAAGAGCAAATCAGCCAATCTACCGATGATGGACTGATAAAAGGACTGAAAAGCCGGCTGGCGCAAGAGCAGGTGTCATTGAACATCCGACTCGAGAAGCGGCGTCACCAGCGCAAATCGTAAGCGCGCAAAATTCTCGACTGAGCTCGCCGAGGTCGTCGTCCTCCAAGGCAATTTCGGAATTTGGGTTAAAACTTAAATTCCTAAGTTCCGGCGGCTGACCCAGCCGCCCTATAAGAGCCGCCGATGGCGGACGAATTCGCCCTACCACGATGGGTACCACAACACGACCTCGGCCGGACGGTCATCATTGCTGCTGCAATGACAATTTAAATACTTTGAGATCTTTTTCCACGATCTCCGGCGAGAGTCGCTGATAAGCAGGCGTGAGATAATCGGGCTGCGTCGCACTGTCGCTCCACGGGTTGGTCGAACCAATAACAAACGAGATCAACTGCGTCACTCGCAAGAGCGGAACCGGCGCGCGCTCGCCACGATTTTGTTCCGCCGCACGTTTTTCTTCTTCCTGACGCCGATATTCCTTATCCATCAGCACCTCGACGTTCGAGCGTTCTGGCTCCGCAGTGAAATCCGGTTTCGTATCGCCGATAACAGTGACCGCCGGAAGATCCATCGCATTGATCAAGCTTTTCGAATACTTCCCCCTGTCCGCCGGCTTCAGTTCGCTCAACGGGATCTGGACTTCACCCTCAGCGCTTCGGATTAACAACGCGGACGAGGTCCGGCTCAAAATCTGGATATCATGGAAGGTCTGACCGGTAGTTGTCGAGAGGTCCTCCGCGCGCGCGACGTTCATCGTGATCAGGTAGAGCAAAGAGAGACCGATTTTGACGAAAGGCCCGATTCCGCGAATCGATGGCGTCGCCGGGAGTCGTTCCATACCGGGGAGACTAGCTCGTAATTTATGATTCGGCGAGTCGAGATTTGCTTTCGCGGGCCAGGGCACAAACCTGGCAAAACCGGTTCAGATATTTACGATCTCGTGGGCAAAAAGAACAACCGGAGTCTAATTAACCGCAGAGCTAGTCCCGAATTCCGAAATCGCCTTGGAGGGCGACGACTTCCGCGAGCTCAGTCGAGTCGCTCTGCCGTCGCCGGAATCGCGGAATTTAAACTAAATTCCGAAGTTTCGGTGGAGACGGAGCTCCACCCTCCAGGGCGACCGCAGAGATCACCGGTTAGGTGGAGTTATCGTCACGTAACCGTTGGATTCGTGTCCACCCAGGCTGTGAACCGAAGCTCGGAGACTATATCTGGAGGTGGGGTCAACCGTGGATATACTCAAGCGAAACTCGTTGTTGTCGTAGCCCGGACCCGCCGGAGCGAGATGCTCATCGACGGCCACAGGGTTTCCGTTCTCCAGCATTTCCACTTTCTCGATCATCAGTGTATCTCCGTTCTGGTAGGTGAAATGTACCTTCCAGTCTCCCGGCACGACCTGCCAGTGACCGGCCCCCGGCAACGGGCCTGTGACAACCCACCCGGTGATGGGCCACACGATCGCTGAAGTGCCACCCTTAAGATTCGCCGGACCCCAACGGAAGGGTAAACCGCCTGGTGTTCTCCCATAGTAGTCCAGGTCCATTGCGTTCAGCCTCTCGAAGTCGTAGCCCAGACGTCTTTGAAAATCTCCGAAATCGCGAGCTTCCTGGGGCGTCCAAGCCACCTCTGCAACGGCACAGGCACGTGGGAACAGTTGGTACTGGATCTTGAGCCAGTCCTCAATGTTTTCAGTCCAGACATTTCCTTGTATTCCCAGCACCAGCTTTGTCTCCTCTGGGGTCGCATCGGCCGGGATCGGGGAAAAGCTATAGACCGCCTCGAGCGAATTCAGGCCTTCGGCTGCAACCGGCTGAGAAACAAACTTGAGGTCTGTCTGGTAAAGATCCAGGAAAAGGTGTTCCAGAGGGGTCAGAACGACCGGATTACCATTCTTGAAGGCGGGCTGCGCATACTGGAAGTTGTGCCATACCATTACCGCAGCGGTGTGGGACAGGCTGCCTCCCATAATGTCGTCCCAACCGATCAACTTGCGTCCCTTGCTGTTCAAAAACTGTTCGATCCGGTTGACGAACCAGCTCTCGAGTTGGGCCGTAGTTGTGAATTTATTCTCGTTCATGAGCTTCTGCACAAAGGGCGAGGCCTGCCATTGATCCGGAGGTACCTCGTCGCCTCCGATATGGATATACTCGGAGGGAAAGAGCTCGATTACTTCTTGCAAAATGTCTTCGAGGAAGGTGAAGGTCTCCTCTTTTGGCGCATAACAATAAGGATGAACTCCCCAGGAGGTTGCTACTTCGGGATTGTAATTCGGGATATCATCGTTTCCGTACTGCGGATAGGAGGCAAGGGCGGCTGCCGCGTGACCGGGCATCTCTATCTCGGGAACGATCGTGATAAACCGATCCGCTGCATATGCCACAATTTCCCGAATATCTTCCTGCGCAAAATACCCGCCGTAAGGAGTGCCATCGCTCAGGTTCGGATTCCCCAGCACAGGGGATTGAGCCCGTCGGGAGCCGATCTGGGTCAAAAGCGGGTATTTCTTTATCTCGATGCGCCATCCCTGGTCTTCAGTCAAATGCCAGTGCAAGACATTCAATTTGTGAGTCGCCATGAAATCTAGAATCTGTTGCACGACCTTTTTCCCGGTGAAGTGGCGTCCTTCATCCAACAGTAAGCCACGCCAGGCGAAACGGGGGCGATCCTGAATGTGCCCGCCGGGGATGCACCAGCAGCAGTTGTGCACAGGCTGTTTGGAGT
>JBAUZZ010000645.1:0-6258 GCA_049585495.1 Chthoniobacterales bacterium
TTAGCGGCTCGGAGTCGCCTTCGACTGTTTCGAATGCGCCATCGCGAACGAGATAACGGCCACCGTATTGTTCGATGGCAGCCTGCGCTATCGATCGGTGCTCCTCCATTAGCCTGATGTCGAATACCTCGGAGACTTCGGAGATCACATATGCAGCCATGCTCTAGTCTCGCGTAAAGACGACAAGACGCAAAGACAGGGGTCGCTAGCCGGCCGCTTTTAGGCGGGGTTGGGGGAGGGGAGCTGCGGCGCGCGGCCCCGTGCCGCTTTCATGGAAAGCATCCCCGCTTCCTTTGGATGAGGAGTAGCCGGGCTGACCGCTGGCCGGAGCACCCGTGATGATGTGATCGAGCATCTGGATTTGCATCAGGCGGCCGGCTTCGCTGATTATCCGGGTCACCCGGAGATCTGCGTCGCTTGGGCGCGGATCCCCCACTAGGGTGATTGTGCTATGTGGAGTGCGGGTTTGTGGCGGTAATGCCGGGAAAAGCGCTTGAATACGAGTGGTTTCACAGACCGTATTTTCAGACACAATAACAGCTTGCGGGAAGGGTCTGAGGTAACAGAAGAACATTGTTCTTCAGAATGGTACCGACGCTGATTTGAGTACTTTTCGGATGATAAGCTTGATATCGTGAAGCGAAAGAGACCAGTCAACCATTTACTAGCCAGGAGAAATTTATGGACAACTTACCTCCTTCCGCTCGGCTCAGACTGGCGGATCTAGTTGCTGTCGTTACTGGGGGCACCAGAGGGATAGGAGAAGGCATCGTCAGACGTTTTGTTCAAGAAGGCGCCAAAGTGGTTTTCAGCGGTCGCTCGCATGAAAAAGGGACAGCTCTCGAAGAAGAACTGAGCCCAAATGTGGCGTTTTACCGGGCAGACGCTGCAAGTTCGTCCGACACCGAAGCCCTGATGGGCTTTGTCGTGGAACGTTTCGGCAGCCTCGGTTGCGTGGTGAACAACGCAGGAGTGGGCGGTGAAGACGGACCAATCGCGGAAACGTCCGTCGAAGGCTTCAATCAGTCCATTGCCCTCTTGCTCGGCGGCACCTTCTTGGGAATTAAGTATGCAGTCCCGCGCATGGAAAGCGGAACCATTATAAATATAGCGAGCATATCCGGTATAACCGCTGGCTATTCTCCGCACGCTTACACTGCAGCGAAATTCGGTGTAGTCGGGTTAACGAAATCTGTGGCTTTGGAACTTGCAGAACGCGGGATCAGAGTCAACGCCATTTGTCCCGGTGGAGTGGCCACCGCGATCTTTGCCCCAGTAGCCGGGGAAATGTCAGCAGAGCTGATCGAACGCACACCAGAGATTGTGGAACCCTGGCTGGCAGAAGGGCTGCCCTTGGGCAGACCGGGTTTCCGGCCGATATCGCTAACGCTGCGCTCTGGCTTGCGAGCAGCGAGTCGAGCTGGGTAACTGGACAAACTTTTGTAATCGACGGCGGTTTGACTGCGGGTCAGCCTTGGTCGCAACAGTTCCATCGATGGGATCAACTCAATCAGCGCTTCCGTTCAGCCTTGGGTCAGACTGCGGCCGGGCCTTAATGTTTGCGTCTGTTGAAAACTCTCGTGCGGTACGCAGCCCTTACTTTAGCGAGCCCGGCGACCGGAATAAAAAGCATTAGCGGCTTGCGCTTGATCCGGCGTGATTATGGCTCTTTAAGGAACTAAGTGGGCGGCGTTACCAGCCAGCGCCAAAGGGGCCGTCCGGCAAACGCACTCTCGCGTAAGGACGGACGCTGCGCGTCGATGCGCGGAAGGGAGCTTATTCGCCCATCTCGCCTTCGATAAGAATTTCGCGGCCCTCTGCAAGTTTGCCGAGCACGTTGAGCTTTTCTCCAAAGAACGTGAGCGTCCATCGCTCTGCTGGTTCCCCTAGCCCGAGGACCAGCCGCTCAATCGCAAGCGCATGGTCGCCTTGCCAAGTCCCCTTGACCGCGTTGACCCTGGGTAACCCTTCAAATCGATCATTAAAACCCTGGTAGGTTAGTGCTCCCTTTCGATACAGTCCGTCCAGTCCGATCGGGCCGGTAAATCTCGGCCCGGGTTTGGTAGTGTCATGGGCGTAAGTCTCGATTTCGTAATGCGGCTGCGGATCGGCCAAAATCAACGACAGCCACTTCACATTTATTTCGTTAGGTGGAAACTGGTATACCTTTCCAGAGATGATAGCCGCCATCGTCGAGGTCGGGCCGACTTCAGTGGGCTTCTCGGTCGAGACATCAAGTATCTTGTTTGCAAGCAGCGTCGCGCTCGCTGCGTTCGCCGGGAGCGACGTGTCCGATTTTACCAACGTGGGAATAGAGTCGGCGAATTTGCTCAATGAGTAATTATCGGCGTGGCCCGTCGTCACCGCCACAACGTCTAAATCGGGAAAGACCATGATCACCTGGCCATTGTAGCCGACCGCCATGTAGACATGCTTGTCTGGGAAAGCCCAGACAAGGTTGGAATACCGGAGCTCCGGTTGCAGAGATACATGCGGATTTACCATGGCCTGGCTCACTTTATCGATCCAGGCAGACGGAACCAGTTGCTTACCTTCCCACACGCCATTGCGCAAGTAGAGATAGCCAATCTTCGCCATATCGCGAGGCTGCAGGGACAATCCGTATCCCCCGATCGAGATGCCTTGAGGATCGTGCTGCCAAGAGATATCGGTGATTCCTAGAGGGCCAAAAAGCTTGGTTTTCGCGTATTCCAGGGCGCTCATTCCCGTGATTTTGGTGATGATCGCGGAAAGGAGGTGCGGATTTCCGCTGTTATAGTAGAAGGTCTCCCCTGGAGAACTCGACATCGGTCTGTCGAGGATGAATTCGACCCAGTCGGGGCTGCGCTCCATTTCGAGCAGTGAATAGGGCCTGCCAACCAGCGCTTCAGTCCACGCGATGCCCGAGGTCATATCCAACAGGCTCTGAACGGTGATCGCTTCTTTTCTATCGTCGAGGTTGGCAATGCTGCCATGGTCAAAAAAATCGAGCACTCGATGGTTCGGACTATCCAGCAAACCCTCCTTGCATGCGATCGCCGTCAAAGTACTAATAACTGCCTTGGTAGCGGAGTACAGCGTGTGAGGCATGCCCGCGGCGTAGGGGGCGTAGTATGCTTCGGCGACAATCTTTCCGTGTCGCGCTACCAGCAGGCTGTCGAAACTGTGCATCGTCCCGAAGTCAACCAGCTTAGCGAGCTCCTTCGAATCCATGCCCTGCTCCTCAGGAGAGGACGTCCGCCATTCCTTCGTTGGCCAAATTGGTTCAGTTGCGCCCTGAGCATCTGCACTCCCGCCGCAAATTGAGGCTGCGACCGTAAATGCGCCCAGCGCAGCCGCCACGAAGGGCAATCCGTTAGTTTGGGAACTATTTGGCCGAACTTTTTGCGCGCTATTTCTCATATCCGCGCGTGACTCCTTTCTTTCGATCACAAAGACTTTCGCACAACGTGACCGTGCTACAGCGCTTGTTCCTTGTCCCCGGCCCGATCCCCAGAATTCACTGTCACTCAAGCTATTCGACAATCCAGGCGGTTAGAGTGCCCTCGGTTTGCTGAGGTGTTCCGAGTGGGGGCAACTCTCGAATTCCCAGGGACTGGACGCTCGCACTAACAAAGCTCTAGCCCCGGCTAATCGGTATGTGTTTCGTCACCTTTTTAGCAAACTTAATCGGCCTTGCCCTCGGGCACACGCGAGGGACTGGCAACGACGATTTTGAGTTCACGATCTGAGACCGATTTTCTTGCTCGCACCGACTCACGCAAGATGCCTGCCCGCGAATCCTGGTACCACGCGGTCATTAAGGGTAACTAAGCTGTAATTCTGAGTCTGAGAGGACATCCCAGTCTTAATGGCTTGTCCCCAAAGTGAATTGATATAGTGAGACATGAGACTGACCATGAGGTCTTTTCCCATGAACAGCCAAAGCGCGGCCTTCGACGATGACGTGCACTCAAAGTCCTCGAAGTTTTGGAGCATCTCCGCACGATGCTGCTGCAAGTACTCCGGCGGGTATAGTTCAATGAGCAACCCGTACATCGCTGACGACCGAGACATTCCGTTCTGCTCAATGTGCGCCTTCACGTTAAGTGGTCCCCAGTTGGCGACGTGCAACAACGGCAAGGGCAGATAACCGTTCGGTTTCCGCCCTCAATGTGGCCTGTCCGAGCCCCGTGAGCTTGTAGTAGATCCTGCGTGGGTCTCGCGTATCGCTCTTGGTAACAAGACCAGCTGCGATCATGCGGTCGAGCGAGCCGTACAACGTTCCCGGACCCATTTTCACGGCATTCTGAGAATCGGTTTTGACCTGTTGCATGATTTCGTACCCATGACGCTCCTTGCCGAAGAGGGCCAGGAGGATGTGGAAGACTGCCGGCGTGAGCGGCACGGTGGGTCCGGATTTCTTCATGTGCTGCATGATATATCCGCAACGGATATAGTCAAGATGATTTTGTTTGGATCGGCGGTCCATGTGAAGGGTCTTGGTAGTGAAAACAGTCCTGGTCGACACGCTGGAGATCGGTTACGAAGAAAGCGGTGCAGCCAACAGTAATCCGATCATTCTTTTGCATGGCTTTCCCGACGACGCGAGAGCCTGGGATGGCGTGGTTGGTCCTTTGGTTGCCGAAGGCTTCCAAATGATCGTCCCTTATCTGCGCGGATTCGGGCCAACTAGGTTCTTGAACGCTGATACAATGCGGTCAGGTCAGCAAGCGGCTCTGGCGCACGATCTGAAGGGATTGATCGACTTTCTTCAACTCCAGCAACCGATCCTGGTCGGCTATGACTGGGGCGCCCGAGCGGCTTGCACTACGTCATACAGGGCCGAGCTGTTCAGCTCGCAACGGCTGAGCCGGGGAAACTTTCCATCCGGTTCGATCAGCTCTCTCGGGGTGG
Source organism: Chthoniobacterales bacterium (assembly GCA_049585495.1). GTDB lineage: Bacteria > Verrucomicrobiota > Verrucomicrobiia > Chthoniobacterales > JAFAMB01 > JBAUZZ01. The sequence goes on from JBAUZZ010000645.1 coordinate 4,897, forward strand.
CAGGCTTTGACTTGAATGGAACTCCGCCCGCTGTGATCGAGCATTTAGCGCAACTGACGCGGCGATACGATGTGCAGGCCGTCAAGCGTTTTGCACCGGAGACCCGCACGGCCATGCTGGTCTGCTTTCTGGTCGAAGCGTTAAATCCCTGCTCGATCATCTGATTACGATGCACGAGCAGTACGTCACGGGTCTTCTGCGCCGCAGCCGGCATGCCTTCGACGAACGGCATCGCGAGTTTCGCAAGCGCGCCCGCCAGGGCATCCAAACGGTGCTATCGGCTATGGAAATCCTGCTTGAACGTTAGAAGTCGGCTATACCCTTCATTCCGGGAGGTCGCCCGGATATCCTTAGCGCGTAGTTGAAATCTAGTTTGAAATTTAGTTCTATACGAATAGATGACCGACGAAACGCTGTTAAAACTACTCGGCCCCGAGAGTTTCGGGCTTTACCGGAAGTGGTCAACGGAATTAATTTCGCGGTCTTCTTTCTCCCTATGCAACAAATTAAGAAAAACTTCTCCGCCCCCGACGAAACCCGCCCGATCCAAAAGGGTAAGGTAGAAATCCTTAATATGGCTCCCGACCTGCCGGTAATGCGGGTCACTTTTGAACCAGGATGGAAGTGGTCGGAGTGTGTAAAGCCGGTAGCCAAGACCGAGAGCTGCCAGGTACCCCACTTGGTGTACGTTGTTTCGGGCCGGATCGCCATACGCATGGACGACGGGCAGGAAATCGAATACGGCCCCGGCGACGTTGGGCTTATCCCGCCCGGGCACGACGCCTGGGTGGTCGGCGATGAACCCTACGTCAATATCGACTATCAAGGCGGAGCCGTTTACGCCAAACCCTAGCGATAGCGATTATTCCCGACCCGTCTTTACCTCCTTTGCCGCCTTCCGAGATCCGGCCTGGGCGACCTCGTGGCGTGGAAAAAGCCCCGCCGATTCCGGGCGGGGCTATCATTACCCAATGCGCCCGGAGGAGGTGCTTAGCGAGGAGGAGCTAGACGAGCTGAAGCGGGCCGGGGTGGAGTTATATGCTAAAGGAACCGGATTATTGAAGCGGTGAGACAGGAGAAGATTCGAGAGATTCGTGCCGACGTCGTGTACGCAATAGCGCGGCGATCGGCGAGCCCTTGGGACGGCCTGGTCTCCGAGGTCAAGCCGGCGAGTGAGCGGGTAGTTTGGCCGATAACTCGTGGGTGTCGGCAAGGGTTTAGCAACGCAGGTCAGGGGCTCCGCAGGTCTGGACTAAGATACAGCGTTATTGGAAAGGGAAGGCGGAACTCAACGGGGTTGATCTTGCGTACAATACGCTAAAGTAAATTTCCGCAGACTTGCTGCCGGACCCCCTTATGCAC
>JBAUZZ010000646.1:0-9131 GCA_049585495.1 Chthoniobacterales bacterium
GGCTAATGTCTGGGCGTGACCGACACGCCCAAGCAACGTGGTGGTACAAGAGACAGGGCGGGGCGCAAACCTCACCCTGATCGCGTTTCTATAACCGTGCGAGTAGCCACGGTCACCGCGAATAAACTACGCGCCTGGGCCGAGGGGCCACGAAAGATCGGCGAATTGATAGACCGGCTCGTGGACCATTGGAGCAAGAGGCCTTAACTCGTCACGCCACGTTGTTTATCTCTCCGGTTTTCGGTTCGCGAAAAAAGAGACGACTGCTACGCAATCAAGGCACTCATTAGTCCAAGGTCGGGAAGAGGGAGTCATCACTCAGACGCTCCGGCTCTTTGCCGAGAATACGGAAAACCTGAGCGCCATAGCTGCTAAGCAACCTTTGCTGTCAGCCGATTGATGTTCCCGGCGGACGGAGCCAGGTGCCCATAACTCCGCTCAACCACTTGTACTCCGTCCCCAAGCCACTTCGCTACGATGTAAATACTTTCCCCCTCGGACACCAAGTTCGACGCGAAGGAGCGTCTCAGATCGTGAATCGTGCATTTGATCCCACAGCGAGCGAAGTGCGTCCTCACGACCTTCTGAAAGTCATATCGATACTTCCACACTCCCGCCTCTTTTGTGGGGCGAATCGTGAATTCACGGGGATTCCTTCCCTTGAGGAACACCGTGAGAAAGTCCGAAAACTCATTAGTGAGGGGGACGGTACGATTATCTCTATCCTTCAACGTGAACCCTTCATCATTCTGGATATGAACCAACCCTAGTGGCCTAGCCTCAAGATCAAACCAGCCAACTCTGGCGTTCGCTATCTCATTCCGCCGCAACCCTGCGTGAAAGCCAGCGTAGAGGATAAACTTGAGATCGGGGTCGGTAGCCCTTGCGATGACGTCCGCAGCCACTTCTCTCCTCACCCAATTCTTTCGTCCGTGGGCTCCTCTGTGTTGGTAATCAGCGACTTGTATCCTGATATTTCCGGCGACAAGAAGAGTGCACGGTGAGGGAATCGAACCCACGACCTACTGGGTGTAAACCAGTCGCTCTACCGCTAAGCTAACCGTGCGGCGCCGTTTTTTCGGAGCACTTCATAGTGCGCTTTCGCGCGGCGGTCAAATGATCGCTGCTCTAGCCCGCAAAAATCACACGCTGGGAGAATCGACGAGCGAATAGCGGGCTAGAAAGCAGCAGAATAGTCCGGCGTAGCCTGGCGTAGCCGGAGACCACCTTCGCTCTTCGAGCTTCGGCGCGTCCCCAAAACAAGAGAGGCCGCGCCATAGCGGAGCGACGGTGGGATTCTGCTGCCTGAGCCTTAGGGGGCTGGCAGCATTTGAGGTTTAGGCTCATCCGCCGCGGCGGATTCGCCCTACCGACTTTCCTGAATTACGCCGACCTACCGATCACCTCTCACTTCTTACCAATCACGCTTGGGCCGGCTCCGCCACGCTGCGAGCGATCAGGCTAGGCGCCGCTCTCCAGGGCAATCTCGGAATTTGGATTTATCCCAACGCCGAAAGGTTAGCGACGGCGCCGCCTTTGCGGGCTGGCGCGTGCCTCATTTTATTTAAAGTAGAAAACGATGTTTAATTTTGACCATTTTATAACTTTTTGATCAGTTTGGACATCCAGGGTTCCGAACTAGGAGAGCTCGACCAGGAAATTACTTTCCGCCCCGAGCGCTGGGAACCCAACAACCTGGCACACCAGATGCTGCCTCGCCAAACTGCGAAAAGCCTGGGATAACGCGCCATGCGAAAGCCTGGGGCGGGAATCCCAATGACCCTCGCAACCCCTAACCTAACCCAACCTCCAATCGCTCACCTAACTGGGCAGCGAGACATTTGGGTTCAGAACTTCAGAAAAAATCCCACGCTATGGCTAAATTGCTTGGATCGATGCGAATGCTCTCCCTCACGAGCATTGCCGCATTCTGTTTCTTCGCTTATTTGCAATCTTCCTACGCTCAAAATCAATCATCGTCGCCATCCGGGTCGCCCGCGCCGGCGGCTGCCGCCGAAAAAGCCGGCCAACAAACCGCCTCACTCGAGGATCGGGTAGCCAGCCTGGAAGCATACATTAACAATACAGACGGTACGAAGACCCTCCCTGGGGTTCCCGGCCCCGGTCACAACGCCTGGATGATGACATCGTCTGCCCTGGTGCTTTTTATGACGCTGCCCGGCCTTGCCCTTTTCTACGGAGGGCTCGTCCGCAGGAAGAACGCGCTTTCGGTCCTGGCCCAGTGCCTGGGAATCGCCGGGCTGGTGACCATCCTGTGGTGGGCCTTTGGCTACAGCCTCGTCTTCGGCAAGAATTTCAACAACCCCTTCTACGGCGGATCCGAGTTCTTCTTCTTTAACGGTGTCACTTCCGCCCCGAACACCGATTACGCGTATTGGGTATCCCAAAACGTCTACGCAATGTTTCAGCTGATGTTCGCCATCATCACTCCAGCCCTGATCGTAGGCGCCATCGCCGAGCGCATGAAATATGCCACGGTGCTGGTTTTCGTCGGGTGTTGGATGTTTCTGGTTTATTTCCCGATGGCTCACATGGACTGGGGAATAACCGGATTCATGAACGGCATCTGGAATTCAAATGCTGGTGTAAAAGCCATTGATTTTGCGGGCGGCACGGTTGTTCATATGACCTCGGGCTGGAGCGCTTTAGTTCTTTGCCTGATCCTTGGTCCGCGACTGGGGTTCAAGAAAGAGCCGATGCCCCCGCATAGCATGGTGCTATGCATGATCGGCACCGGCATGCTGTGGGTGGGATGGTACGGTTTCAACGCGGGAAGCGCGGTTGGCGCCGACGTTATAGCGGCCAACGCCTTTACGACAACTACGATCACCACGGCGACAGCCGCTTTTGTCTGGGGGATGATCGAGAAGATCTTTCGCGGCAAGGCCAGCGTGCTGGGTTTCTGCTCCGGAGCCGTGGCAGGGCTGGTCGTTATCACGCCCGCTTGCGGTTTTGTAAACCCGACTGGTGCGGTGATCCTCGGTGTGGCGGCCGCCGTGATTCCCTACCTGGCCGTATCAAAATTGAAAGCGGCACTTGGGTACGACGATGCGCTTGATACTTTTGGGGTTCATGGGATAGGCGGCATGACGGGCGCGCTTGGAACGGGGTTGCTCGCCACGAAGGCGGTAAACAGCAATTTGAAGGACGATCTCCTGTCCTCACTCTTTCTGTCGCAATGCACTATGGTCGTCGTCACATTGATCTTAGCGACGGTCGCCACGGCCGTGCTTGCCCTGGTGTTGAAGCTGGTAATTGGCTTGCGACCGACCCCAGAGGTCGAAACAGCCGGCCTGGATCTTTCCGAACACGGCGAGGAGGCCTATATCAGCTAGTTAACACCACACACAGGTCGGGGAAATTCTACCAGGACATGAAAAAAATTGAAGCGATCATCAAGCCCTTCAAACTTGAAGAGGTTAAAGAGGCCTTGTCAGACCTCGGCATCGAAGGAATGACCGTCACCGAAGTCAAAGGGTTCGGGCGTCAAAAAGGCCATACAGAAATTTATCGCGGTAGCGAATACACCGTTGACTTCCTGCCAAAGATCAAGATCGAAGTCGTCCTCGCCGACAGTGTGGTTGAAAACGCGACGGTCGCGATCGTGAAGGCAGCAAAAACCGGCAAGATCGGTGACGGGAAGGTGTTCGTCTACCCCATCGATGAAGCGATTCGGATTCGCACAGACGAAACCGGCGAAAAGGCAATCTGATTCACCATCTCCAGCTGCTCGATCACAAGCGCCGAAGGTGCGGAATATTTTAGCCTCGGGCGCAGCCCCGTAAGCGTTAACTTAAGTGGTGAGACTATAGTGGGCTCGGTTTTTTTGAGATGGTTTTTGCCCCTAAGGGGCTACAGGACTTAGCCCGGAGTTGCAACCCCGGGAATCTTTCCCCCATTTGCGATGCGCCCTGAAAGGGCGCGACAATGGGCCTTAAAGCACCCCAGAAATATTATCTAACTCTAAGACGCCTTAATTCCTGCCCTGATCCTGGTAGAGCTCACGATACGTTTGAGATCGATCACACAGGCCTAGCGCCCTTACAGGGCGCGGCGCTTTGTTTGGGGCGGGTCCCGGGGTTGAAACCCCGGGCTAAGTCCTGCAGCCCCTTCGGGGCAAAAACGATCTGAAAAACCGAGCCCACTATAGTCTCACCGTTTAAGTTAGCGCTTATGGGGCTGCGCCCGGCTATGATATTTCGCACCTTCGGTGCTCCTGAAACAACCTGCCAAGCACTTTTCGACGCCAAGCAAATCCATGCTATTTTCCTCTTCCCCTATGGCGGGCACCACTGAGCATACCGACCAAATCAACGAACGAATCCTCGAGATCTCGGAAGACAAAATTCAAGGGTTTGTTCGCGAACCGTTTCAATTGATCTCGCAATTATCCGGCGTGGACAGGCCGGTAGTCCTGGAGCGGATAAGAGCGATGCTGGCGGCCGGTACAATCCGCCGAGTCCGACAGACTTTGTTGGCAACGAACCTCGCCAAGGGTGCGCTGGTAGCGTGGAAGGTTCCTCCGGCCCGGCTGGATGCGGCATTTGATTTCATGTTCCGGCGGGATCCGTTTTCCGGCCACGTGGTAGTTCGTTCAACCGATACCGATACACCTGGAAGCGACTTCAAGCTTTGGACGACGCTAAAGGTACCACAGGGGTTTAGCTTGGAACGCCACACAGCGTTGCTTGCTCAAAAGGTTGACGCAGAGGCTTTGCGCCTGATGCCGGCGAAAGGGATTTTCGCGCTCGGCGTAGGGCATGTTCGGCGCAAAACAATTCCGCCGGGCGCGAGATCGGAGCAGCCGGCTCGGATGATTAAAACCGGAATTGTCCATCTGAACGAGCTGGAATGGCGGGTCTTGACTGCCCTCAAGCGGGAATTCACCTGTGAAGAGATTCAACCGAATCCGTGGGAACATCGGGCGCAAGAAGCCGGTATCCTTTTCAAGACCTTTTGTGAGGTCGCGGAATCGTTAAGCGAGCGGAATATTATCGGGCGCTTCTCGACTTTTCTCGAGCATGTCAAGCCGTCGAGCGGTGGGATTCGCGTCACCCGATTCAACGCTTTGTTTCACTGGACTGTGCCTCCAGGCAGGGAAATCGAGGCCGGAGGGGAGGTGGGCCGGCACGAGATTCTTACCCACTGCTATTGGCGAGAGGCCGGCCCGGAATTCGGCAACGTAAACATCATGGCCGTCGCTCATGGAACCGAAAAACAACGTTTGCTCGAGCATAAGGCCGCGATCGACGACCATTTGGCAGCGAGTGGGATTCCCGTTTCGTACACAAACGTTTTTTGGGGCGGCCGGTCAGAAATTAAGCCGTCGGAAATCTCTCCTCTTGTGTACCGGCAGTGGCTGAAAAGCGAGCACTGGATTTAGGACGCGCAGGAGCGCGTCCCCACTCAATAATGGACGAAGATCCGCTAAATTGGGGTGGGGCCAAGTTCGACCTTGGGCTGTGCCTGCTGCGCGAACACTTTTTCGTTGCTTGAATATTTTGGGTGCTCGTTATTTCTGGACTCATCCCCTGATGCGAAGATCAATTGCACTTCTTCTTCTGATCCTGCCGCTCGGCCAAACAAAAGGCGAAGAAAAGTTCAGTTATCAGGCAACGCCTGGGAACTTACCCAACGATGTGGTGCCGCGGAATTACACGGTTCACCTCGAGCCTGATTCCGATTCGTTGACAACCATTGGCGCGGAAGATGTCGAAGTCGAAGTCTTGAAGCCGACGGATCGCATCATTCTAAACGCGCTAGATACGACGATTTCGAATGCATCTCTTTCGGGGAACGATCTTACGCAGCCGCTGTCAGCTGAGCTCGACTCTGCCAGGCAGACGGTGACTTTTCAAACCAGAGAACCCCTGCGAACCGGGAGATACAGACTCTCCTTTAGGTTCCAGAGCCGGATTCAAGAGCAGCCGAAAGGTCTGTTCCTTCAGCATTATCAAAGCAATGGTCAGCGAAGGCAATTACTGGCGACGCAGTTTGAACCAACCGATGCACGCCGCATGTTTCCGTGCTGGGACGAGCCGGCCTTTCGCGCAACGTTCCAGCTAACGGTTAAAACGGCGAGAGAAAACTCGGTTGTTTCCAATATGCCAGAAGCGGCAGAGCAGCTATTTGGAACTGATCAGAAGATTGTTGTTTTCGAAAGAACTCCGAGCATGGCCAGCTACCACGTCGCGCTGGTCTGCAGCAACGACCTGGAGTGGCTCGACGACGAAGCTGAAGGCGTGAAGCTTCGAATTGTTACGACCAGAGGAAAGAAGGATTTTGGGCGTTACGCAATCGACATCACGAAGAGGATCTTCCATTTTTATAGCGACTATTTCGGCATTCCCTATCCACTGCCGAAGTTGGATCAAATTGCAGTCCCTGCCGGTTTCGACAGCGCGATGGAGAAATGGGGCGCCATCACCTACAATGAGGACGGGTTGTTGTACGATCCGAAGAATAGCTCCGAAACAACGAAGCAAAGGGTCTTTTCGGCCGTGGCTCATCAAATTGCGCGCCAGTGGTTCGGTGATTTGGTGACGATGGCCCGGTGGGATGACTCCTGGCTCAACGAGGCTTTTGCGTCGTGGATGCAAGACAAGGTCGCCGACTATTTCAATCCTGATTGGCGGGTCCGGTTGCAGGCTGTTGAAGCCAAAGAACGCGCGATGCAAGCCGATGAGCGAAGAGCGCTGCAGCCGGCCCAGCAGCCGGACGCCTCCGGCGGCGACGGGAATGAATTGTGCGTCGAAACCAGTTCCATCAAGGGTCGATCTCTGCTTCGAATGATAGAGAGCTTTCTCGGCCCAATACCCTTTCGCAATGGCATCCGGACCTATCTTGCCGCGAACAAATATTCAAGCGCCACAACAGCCAACCTCTGGGAGGCACTGGAGCAGAGTAGCGGAAAGCCAGTTCAAAAGCTGGCCAGAAATTGGGTCGAAGAGCCGGGCTTCCCGCTGATCAAGATGACCGTTCAGTGTGTGCAGGGCAACCGCGTGATCAGCCTGGAACAGTCGCGATTTGCAGTCGCTGAAACCGAAGTCCCAGCGGTCCAATGGTACATCCCCGTCGCGGTCGTATCGACTGAGCATCCCACCGACCCCAAATATGCGGTACTTGAAAAATTGTCGGACAGCTTTGGGTTTCCGGGTTGCGACGGGGCTTTAATAGGTAACGCGGGGGGAGTGGGCTTCTTTCGCGTCTGGTATGAGCCGGCTCTCCTAAACGATCTCCAAACCAACGTTAACACACTTCCGGAGAGTGATGTGCTCACTCTCGTCTCAGACATGTGGGCGATGGTGGAATCGCATCGAGCTCCCGCCTCCTCCTATCTCGATCTGGTCGAGGCGCTTCGGTCCAATCCAAGCTACTACGTCTGGCGCGGCATCATAACTTCGCTGAAGCTGGTCGACCAGCTCCAGCAGGGGCAACCCGGCCGCGAAACGTTTCAAAAGTACGTTTGCTCGTTGCTCGAACCACAATTGGCGCACCTGGGGTGGACCGAGAAAGCGGACGATGATTCCCAAACCAAGCTAATGCGTTCGCAATTAATCGGCGCCCTGGGGCGTTTTGGTGACCGGACCGTGATCGATGAGGCGTTTCGCCGATTTGAAGAATTTCAGAAGGCTCCCGAAACACTCGCCCCCGATCTCCGTCCGCCAGTGACTCAGATTGTTGGCCGCTACAGCTCGGAAACAACTTATAATCAGCTGTACCAACTCGCGAAGCAAAGTGAGTCAATGGAAGAGAAGAGAATGTATTTCCGCGCGCTGCAGGCCGCGCTGGAACCAAGTTTAGCACGGCGAAACCTCGAGTCCGCGATGAAGGGCGATATGACACCTCCCGACGCGGTCGAAGCATTCGAGCGGGTCGCCGTTGAAGCCGAGCACCCTGACGTCGCCTGGGATTTTGCCAAGCGGCATCTCGAGGAGTTGCTTACTGGACCGGCTTTTGTTCGCAGGAATCTGCTTCTCCCATCGATTGCGATGGGGTTCAGTGATGATCAGCATGCGGATGAGCTTGTTCAACTGACCAGAGAAAAATTGCCACCTGTGGCCATGCCCGCCGCGGAGAACGCCGCAAGTCTTATTCGTGTTCGAGCCCATTTGAAAACGAACGAGTTGCCAGCGATCGACGCCTGCGTGCAGCAACAAATGGAGCAAGGGACTCACAGCGCGGCGGAACCGCAATCAAACGTGATTGGGGAGCAGTGAGAGGCTTGTAGGGCGGCTGGCCCAGCCGCCTACAAGCGGGAGCTTTTGCGTACGCCCTAGATCAACCCATACTGCCTGCGCATCTCCGCTTTCTTTTTCGCTGAATAAAATTCTCCCTGGTAGAGGACATAGCTCTGACCGCTCATCTCGGTAATTGTCAGCCGAAACGTGCGAGTCGTATCGGAATTATCGAACAACCAGGGAATGCCAGTAGCGCTTGCCTCAATCAGACCGCCGAACCCCGTCCACTGGCTTGTTTCGAGCGCGGGTGCCTGATCGTTGATTAACAGCACAGCAGCCGGACCAGAGACTTCTTCCACGCGCACACTGCGAAGCTGCGTTGGTCTTTTAAGTCGAAACGCGAAGGTCCATCGGAGGTATTTATTTCCGTCCTGAATAACAGCCGTCAGTCCCGCATTCGTCACAGCCGCCAGACTGTTCTCGGCCTCCCTGAAACCCTGACCTCGCCTGGGTAGTTGAATTGCCTGGCCTCCAGCAACCTGGACCGGGACTTCGCGAGACGAGGTCCCACAGCCGACCAATAGGGCCAACCCGCACCAGAGGAATCCTCGGAAAATTCGTACTGTCACGAGCCTCACGAGCCGGTTCCGTTCAGCCTTGCGACTTTTCCGATTCTCCGAAAATCTCTTTGAAGAAGAGCTGCATCTGATTCCAGGCTCGCTTGGCCACCTCAGCGTTGTAGGCAAGATTCGGGATGCCCGCCTTGCCTGCATCCGGGTTCATAAAGGCATGCACCGCGCCAGAATAACTCAGGTATTGATAATCAAATTTTCCGTCGTCGAACGCTTTGATAAACGCGTCCACCGTCTCCTTTTTTAAAGAGGAGTCCAGCGCGCCCTCCATAATCAGGAACTTGGCCTTGTTCTTTTC
>JBAUZZ010000647.1:0-9578 GCA_049585495.1 Chthoniobacterales bacterium
GCTCAAGAATACCTATGCACAGCTGAACGCCTTCAATTGGAGCAACTGACTAGGCGCCGATTCGAAATCTCTGCGCTCTGCCGACTTATTGACAGGATGGCACGCTTGGGCAACTTCTCCAATGACAACGCAGGGTGTCTATTTTCAACGCGCCGCTATGGCGTTCGCACTCCTCTGCGTCGTCAGCCTCATTTTTGTTCCTGGAGCCGCAGCATTAGGCCTGGATGATTTGGGAGCTACAGTTGACCGCGCCCAGTCTGCCGTCACCTTCCGCGTATTCTCGTCGCGGGCAACCCGCGTCGAGGTTTGGATTTATGACAAACCATCTGGTTCGGCGGAGAAACTCTCAGCAGAGATGGCGGTTGATGCACGGGCCATTTGGTCAAGAACTCTATCTCTTGCAGAGCTGGCGGCGAACGGCGTTTCCGACACAATCTACTATGGCTACCGGGCATGGGGGCCCAACTGGATCTTCGATCCGAGTTGGAGAAAAGGGAGCCAGCAAGGCTTCCTTGCCGATGTTGATGCGGACGGGAACCGCTTCAATCCAAACAAGTTGCTGTTGGATCCCTACGCACAGGAGGTGAGTCATGATCCCAAGACGCCGCAGCAGACAGATGATGCAATCTACTGTTCCGGCAACGAGCAACGAGCAAGCGATACCGGCGAGATCGCGCCGAAGGGGATTGTCTTGGACCCTGACAGTGGCGGTCTTGCAAACTCCAAACCTGCTCGCCCTTTCAAAGATGACATTATCTACGAAGTCCACCTTCGCGGGTTGACGAAGAACGATGCGAGTATTCCGGCCGACGAGCAGGGCACCTACGCGGGCGCAGCGCTCAAGGCGCCCTACCTCAAATCGCTTGGCGTAACTGCGATTGAATTTCTGCCGCTGCAGGAGTTTCAAAATGATACGAATGACATCAATCCATCGACAGAAGGAGTCAATTACTGGGGCTACGACCCGAACAGCTATTTCTCGCCAGACCGGCGTTACGCTGCCGACAAGTCGCCCGGCGGTCCAACGAGGGAAATCAAGGCAATGGTCAAGGCATTCCATGACCAGGGCCTCAAGGTCTTCGTGGACATGGTTTACAATCATACCGGAGAAGGCGGCGTTAGTAGTGATGGCAGCATCGCGAGAATTCTGTCTTGGCGTGGCCTTGATAACCCGACTTACTACGAACTGGCCGGTGACCATCGCTTCTATTTCAACAGCAATGGGGTAGGACCGAACGTAAACACCGCCAACCCTGTTGTCCGCCAGGAAATCCTGGATGCACTTTCCTATTGGACGAACAATATCGGCGTCGATGGCTTTCGTTTTGACCTTGCCTCGATTCTCGGGAACACCTGTACCGAAGGGTGCTTGGTATTCAATAAGTTCGTTTCCCAGAACGTGCTGAACCGGGCCGCTAGAGAACTCCCCGTTCGCCCGGACAACGGTGGAACCGGGGATGATCTCATTGCCGAACCCTGGTCCGTTGGCGACTACGAGATGGGACAGTTTCCGAGCGGCTGGGCCGAATGGAATGACAAATTCCGCGATGCTTTCCGTGTCAGCCAGAATAAACTCGGCATCTTGAATCTGCCGCCCGGCGAATTGGCGATGCGGTTCGCGGGCTCCGCAGACAAGTTCCAGAATAACGGAAGGAAACCTTGGCACTCAGTAAACTTTCTTGTGGCGCACGACGGATTCACACTGCGGGACCTCTACTCTTTCAATAGCAAGAACAACAACCAGCCATTCCCATTTGGTCCCTCGGATGGCGGCGCCGATGATAACAAATCGTGGGACCAGGGCGGCAACGAGAAGCTCCAGCGTCAGGCGGCGCGTACGGGTCTGGCCATCCTCATGATGTCGGCCGGGGTTCCGATGATCACCGGCGGTGATGAGATGTATCGTACGCAGTTCGGTAATAATAACGCTTACAACCTGGACACGGACAAAAACTATCTCGACTATTCAAACGCTCAGACGTTTGCACATTTCTTCAACTACAGCCGGAAACTAATGGCGTTCCGGAATGCTCACCCGTCGCTCAGGCCACCCGACTTTTTCAAAGGGACGGATTCCGATGGCAACGGCCTGAAGGATATCACATGGCTACGGGACACTGGCGAAGAGGCTGACGCGGACTACCTCAACAACCAGGACAATCATTTCCTTGCTTACCGCATTGACGGCAGTGAGTTCGGCGACGATATCCAGTCTATCTATGTTGCCTACAATGGCTGGCAGGATCGTGTTAACGCAATCCTGCCGGCTAACTTAAGCGGCAAACAATGGTTCCGCGTATGCGACACTGCAGATTGGATGGAAAGTGAGGACAACTTCAAGAGCCCAGGCGAGGAAGATCGCCTCACGGGGCGAGAGTACTCGATGGCCGGGCGTTCAATGCTAATCCTAATCGAAAAATAAGTCTGCTCGGCGCGTCCGTATACAATCGGATGCCGGTGAGAATGCCGGCGAATGGCAGGCGCTTGAACGTATTCGGTATCTGGGGAGGCCCCCACAGCTCTGCCTCGGGAAGCAGCGCGTGCCACTCTTCCAGTCGCCAGACATGCATCCTGGTCGGCGCAACCAGATATCTCATCCGCCCCGCGCCGTGATGCGGTCGAGCAGGTCGTGCGGTATAGGCACAGGGGAATTTACCCACAATGAACCGTTGGTTAGCTTCACGATGATCATGCGGGTCGTAAACGTGACACCGACGGCGCGGACGGGGGGGCCGCCGACGATCCATACGCTTTCAGCGAATTCCTGAAGGTCTGGCATACTGAAGAGCAACTCTGTCTTCTTCGATCGAACGTTCAAAGCCGTCAAAGCCACGCCAGTATTGGCGCATTCTGCCATGCAGTCAGAAATGACGAGTAGACGATGGTTTCGTGGAGTGGCAAACCTTCAGGCTGAGCGGTCACCGAATTCGTCATCTTGAGTCCGAAGCAAAGGAGCGTCTTGCTCCGTTTGAGCCATATGCTCCAATATTGTTACCCGCACCGGGAAAAACCTGAAGTTTCCTACCGAAAAATCAATTAAATGAAAGCTCTAGCAGTTGCACAAGGCTATTTCGACGCTTGGAACCAGCAAAACGCCGATGGGATCATTGCTGCATTCGCTGAAGACGGAACGTACAGCGATCCGACGGTTGGTCAGGGTGTCAGCAGGGAAGCCACCGCCAACTACGCGAGAGGCCTCTGGGATGCCTTTCCTGATCTAACCTTCGAGATAATTAGCAATGTCGAGACTGGGCCTGATACAGTTGTCGCCCAGTGGTCAATGCGTGGCACGAATACTGGCTCGCTACGGGGCCTTCCGCCTACGGGCCGCGCGGTCGCGGTTCCAGGAGCTGATTTTATTCAGGTCGAGGGAGATAAGATTCGCTCTGTGGCAGGGTTATTTTGATTCACGGGCTGTGCCTGAGCAGCTTGGCCTACAGGTGATAGTGCAGCCAAACGTAATCGGTCCATTTGCCTTTGGGGCAAGCGTGTTGGCGCAAACGGGCAAGAACATCAAACCTGGAGCGTTTAGCATTACCATGCTCCAAGGCCGTTCCGATGAAGAAGCGCAACAGATTAGCCAGCTTAGCCGGGAGATCGCGAAGGAGATGTTGGAGATGGAAGGGTTTATTAGCTGGATGGGAATGAAGGTCGGTCACCGGATGATGACTGTAACCGCATGGGAGACCCCAGAGGATCCCAGACAGATGTATAACAGGGGCACGCATCCAGAAGCCGTGCAGAAGTTCTTAGGCCCAGAACTTGCCGCTGGCGGAATGACTAGCGTCTGGAATTCAGGGCGGTTCACCGCCTGGGTTCGGTGCCCAGTCTGTACGCAGATGGCCAATCTCGAAGAGGCCAAAGGCAAATGCCCGTGCGGCGAGGCGTTACCAGAGCCTCTGCCATACTGGTAAAATGTGATGCCGCCAACCACCTGTTACGGGCGAGATCGTTTAAAGATCGCAGGTCAGGCAGCCGCGGTTGAGATCGCGCACTGATTTCACGACAAGCTTGCCAATAAAGCTCTCGGTCAGCCTGATCTGAGTATTTGCGGCTACCTTCGGTGGGGTGTAACCGCCGATAACAAACTCCTGGGCTGTCGTCAGTTCGACTTTGACCCAGGCACCGCGACGCCCTCAAATTGATCTCCTATGCGATGTCTCCGAGAAAAAACTACGGAGATGGAAAAAAAGTCACACTTGCAAAGAAAATGAAGCAAATTCCGGAGAGAACTATCCCGGTGACTTGAGCCACGGTGGGCGTTAAAAGCCCCTTATTGCTGTGATAGGAAATTTGGGCAAATGCAATCCATGCAAAGGGAAGAACAAAAAGCCATGGCCAATTCTTATCAAGAAACTGAAAGTAAAGCGAAGACGTAATGTCTCCGTTTGCATTCACCATTCCCTTTAGAAAGATTACACCTAACGTAAGGAATACAAGTTGGGTAAGTGCAATTACGGTAATCATAAGGGAGTGATTTGTCGCCGGGTATTTACATTTTCCGCCGTTCAAACGAATATCTGGCAATTTGAGGGAAATTACAAAGCCTGGGATTACCGGCCTAATTGCCCTACCACTTGCCATCAGTGTTTCCTTCTACTCTCCCTCTTTCCCTGCTTATATAGCTACCACCTCTAGATTTAATTCCGCAGTTTAGACGGCAGAAAAAGTAGCATATACTATGAACTCAAAAAGTGGCTGGTCAGAAATTGGGCTGGTGTTGGCGGCACTCTTAGTCGGGCTTTGCCAACCGAGCCTGGGGCAAGGTGGGGATGCAATTTTAGAACCGCCGGGTTTACAGCCTTCTCCCACTCCTCTGGCTAGTGGCGAGGCCACGCTTTTTCAGAACGTCCGCATCTTCGACGGTAAGAGCACCACACTCTCGGCTCCCTCCAATGTGCTGGTCAGAGGCAACACCATTGAACGCATATCTGCCAGCCCGATCACCGTCGACACGAATGCTAATGTCCGTGTCATTGCGGCAAACGGGCGGGTGCTGATGCCAGGCCTCATTGACGCGCATTGGCACGCGTTCATGGCGGCCATACCCCTGCAGCTCCTGGTAACTTCTCCCCCGTCCTACCTCCATCTGTTGGCTGGGCGACAGGCTGAGGCGACGCTGATGAGGGGTTTCACTACGGTGCGCGACTGTGGCGGTCCCGTCTTCGGGCTAAAGCGTGCCATTGACGAAGGCGTCACGGTCGGTCCGCGCATCTATCCCTCGGGCGCTTTCATCTCACAAACCTCAGGCCATGGGGACTTTCGCTTCTTTTTCGAGCTTCCGCGAAGGCTGGGCGGTCCGCTGAGCCACTCCGAGATCGAAGGCGTCGCAGCGATTGCCGACAGCCCCGATGAGGTTCGGCTGCGCGCCAGAGAGCAATTGAGACAGGGCGCCAGTCAGATCAAGCTGATGGCAGGTGGCGGGGTCAGCTCACAATACAATCCGATTGAATCGGTCCAGTACACCGAACCGGAGATTCGCGCTGCTGTGGAGGCGGCCGATAATTGGGGCACCTATGTGACTGTACACGCGTATACGCCGCCCGCGATCCAACAAGCGGTCGCCGCCGGGGTCAAGTGCATTGAACACGGTCATCTTATCGATGAACCCACCGCCAAGTTGCTGGCCGATAAGGGTATCTGGTGGAGTTTGCAGCCCTTGACGTATGATGCAGACGTATTTGGGCGAATGAGCCCAGTGTCACAGAAAAAGGCACTGCAGGTGTGGGCCGGAACGGAGAACGCCTATAAGCTGGCGAAGAAGTACAATATAAAGACGGCTTTTGGTACAGATATTCTGTTCGATCCGGATGCTGCTAACCGACAGGGAGCTTATCTTGCAAAGATGGTCCGCTGGTACACACCTGCCGAGGCACTCAAGATGGCCACAGCAGACAATGGCCAGTTGATGGCCCTCTCCGGGTTTATCAACCCCTATCCCGGCAAGCTTGGCGTCGTGGAAGAGGGCGCACTCGCAGATCTGCTGGTGGTCGATGGCAATCCCTTGGAAAATATCAAGCTCGTCGAAGATCCCGGCAAAAACTTTGTTGTGATTATGAAAGATGGCACCATCTACAAAGATACTCTGCCCAAGTGAGGATTTTCTCCGCAAGAGGGGTGACCACACGAAGCGAGAATAAAACGTAGAATTTTAGAGTCGGTTGCCGCCCGCTTTAAGACACCACTCCAATGCGACAGTATTCTCATTTAATCTTGGCCTGAGGACTTGCTTATTCTCAAAATAATTTGGGCCGGCGCATGGGCGGCATCGTAATTTCCGGAGTCGCCGAACGCTTACCGAAGAACATTTCCGAACTAGTCTATGTCGCTGCCTGCCTGCTGAGAGATGGTGAATCGATCCGGTCGATCTCAGCGTCGGTAACCGATTCCATCGTCCGTGAGAACATGTTACCCGCCGCCGACTGGAGCACCGTTGCCATCCGCGAAGAAGGGCTGAAGGAAACATTTTTCGCGGATTGCTCCGAGGAGGATTGTAGCCGGGCGTCCACGCTCATCGGACCCGAGCCGACGGCGGCTTTTGGTACCCCTATACGAGTGACTGCGTCCCGCTTCGGAGATGGGAGAAAAGTCGCTAAAGCTGTATTCGGTGACTCTCGCGACCGACACGATTGCCGGAGTTCCCGTCCGGGTCGTGACGCCGCCGGAATTACCTCCGGAAAAATCGTCGCGGGTCCTGATCAATTTGCACGGCGGGGGATTCAGGGTCGACTCCGGATCCCTGTCGGAAACAATCCCAATTGCCAACTTGACAGGCATCAAAGTGATTTCAGTTCTTTACCGGCTCTCACCAGAAAACCAGTTCCCGGCAGCCGTGGAGGACGTTGTGGCGGTGTACAAGGAGTTGCTCAAGACTCACAAGCCCGGGATGAGTACTGCATCAACGCCTAACTCGATGATCGCCTGGTTAAACCGGTCCCAATTCACACCTGCGCCGATATTGCCGGCTTCGTGTTCCACATGTTGGGCCTCATTCAACGATAGATTGGCGCCGATAGCCAAGATCCGTCGCGCTGCCGAAATGCCGCCGATAACCAGGAACGGCACCAGATCTTCAACGTCGACGTTTAGTTCTCGCTTGCGCAGAAACCGTGCGACGGTGCGCAGCACTTCCATAATGATCAAAACCAGCAGGAGATCGTTTACCAAAGAAAATATTCCCTGCAACGGGTCGGCTCGTTGAAAATAGCTCACCGCGCTAAGTGCGGCGTAACCACAGGTGACCGCTGCAGTGATGAGGAGCAACCCAGCTACGACTGTATAAACAAACTCTTCTCCTCGATCGATAAAGCGCCCGCTTAAAGATAGCGAAGCGCCAGTGGGGCCGTCTGGCCGAAGAAAACCTGCGCATCGGACGAACGGTTGTGGCCGATTCAGTAAACCCTTTGAACATAACCCGAGACGCTTGGCTTTCGGTGGCAGCCGACGCGTCAAAGGATGCGATTTACACCGCGTGCTCCTGGGTAATGATCGCCATTGTACCTGATAGCCAGAAAACGTTCCGGAATCTCGATACGTTTTGCCATTGTCGGTAATATAGGAATTGGACCGTGCCATTTCGCGGATTCATATTGTCAGACAAGATGATCAGAAATTTTAGCGACCATTCGGCAAACGAGCGTACATTTCTCGCCTGGGTGCGCACGGCCATCGCCGTTATGGCCTTCGGATTCCTTGTGGAAAAGTTCGACCTATTCCTGGAGCTTGCCGCTCCGTCCTTAGCAGGTCGGACTCTGTCGGTGCCAGGCCAGAAATTCGGCAACATAGCGGGACTGGCGCTTATCGTTTTGGGCACTGCGATCGTCGGCATTGCAGCTGCTCGCTTTGTGATAACCGCGAAGAATATCGACCGTGAAGATCTGCGTCCGGGAACAGGATCGCGAATCGACATTGCACTTGCGGGGCTGCTGGCCCTTCTGGGCTGCGCTCTATCCCTCTATCTGTCGCACGCCTTTGTCACCAAGCTTTGACGAACCTGACCCCAAATGCCTCCATCCCGCAGTGGTTAAGCGATTAACCTCGGATCTCCGGATTTCTGAAGCGCACGCTGAAACGGAAAACCTTCTTCTCCTGAGAGTGAATCTCCCCGGTCTTCAGATCGATGCGCAGTGGCACGCCGATCCGGGTGACATCTACCGTTGCGTGGAAGCCGCGCTCGGAGAAGACGTCGATCAGCATCGCCAAGGCGGCCGGGTCCTCGAAGAGCAGGTCTTCGGAGTTGATACTGGCGATGCCCGAGACCGCGTGGCGAACCAGGATGGGCATCATCTTGCTTTCAATGAACTCGATCACCCGCCCGAAGGTTTCTGGCTGCTCCACCTCGTAGGCGTCCAATCGGCGGACGAGGTCCTGGCGGGCGTGCCGGACGATTTGGCTGGCCAGCGGCAACCCCCGAAGCCGGTCGAAGGTGCGCGGGTCCAACTCCAGCGTGCTCTGATATTCCAGCTCGCGGACGATGTTGGCCTGCACTTCGGGGATGGGCGCCTGGCCGTTGATGAAGTGGTAGTGGAAGATCTGCTTGAGGGAAACCAGCGCGTCATAGGTTTGCTCCTTGAAGACGCGGTAGCGGTTGCGTGCCAGCCCCTCGCTAAAGTCCGTCGCTCGTTCCTCCCACCGTTCGCCCACGCCCGAGCGGGTGACCTCCTCGTTGTGGGCGACGATCTGCCGTCCGCGCTTGAGTTGGCGCGCCACGCTTTCCGCCTCGTCGACAAACAGCACCATGATGTGGAAGATGGGCTGCTTGAAGTGAATCACCTCCGGGGTGCCGGAGAACTCCCGCCGCAGCGCGATCATCTCGTCGAAGAGCAGCTTGAGGCACTCTACCTGCACCTTCGTGCGCGGGAAGCCGTCGAGCAGCGCGCCGTTCTGCTGCTCAGGCTCAAGCAGCTTGCGCAACAGGATGCCGACCACTTCCCGGTCACCGACCATGCCGCCGCGAGCCTTGACGGCGCGCGCCTCCGGTGTGTCAAGAAGCTGGGAAACCACAATAGGCGGCGCCTCGATGCCGCGCACCTTGCGAATGAAATCCGTGTTGGTGCCTTTGCCCGCGCCCGGCGCTCCCCCAAGCAGGATCAACTCCCTAGGGAAACGCATCCGGCTGCGGCCGAACTCCCCCTCTAGTTCCCGCCAGATGGCGCCGAAGATAAGTTGCGCATCCTTGACTTCCAGCTCAGGGGAGTTAGTTGCGGCGGGCACAAGGGGGGCGGCAGTTCCTTGCCCCTTCCATACGCCAGCATTGTCACCTTGCATCTGGGTGCGATTCATGCGCCGGGCTAGTGATTCCAATTGTCGTTTGCAACTAAACCGGATGGCAACGCGTTTGGAAATTCATTTTTTGCATCTGAAGCGCCGCGCAAGCGCGTCTCGCCTCTTTCGCCGCCGAAGCTTCGCCGAGCCGGTTAGGGCAAAATGACAGACACGGCGTTCAATTTTTATCTGCTGCGGCTCTCTAGATGTCGCAAAGCAACGCCCGTCCAAAGTTTCCCGTCAAATGAAGGTGTTCAGCAGAATCATACCTAAACGCTAGACCTTGTCGCGGTTGCCAGAAGACGCTCTCTGAC
>JBAUZZ010000648.1:0-25527 GCA_049585495.1 Chthoniobacterales bacterium
GCCCTCGAACGTGCACTGAGGGCCGGCAAGACCGCGCTCGTCAATGTCGTCGGCGACCGCACGATAGGCCATCCGAGCCTTGGCGGAAATCTGCTCGGCTCGACCCGCGTGTAGTACATTCGGTCGCCGCACGTCGCCTCTGGTTCCTCTTTAACAGTGCGGTCCCCTGCTCCAATATCCATTCGTGAACCGCATCGGGGATTATTGCGACGCACCTGCCGATGGCTACCGGCGAGCACGCGCGGCGGTATCTCTCACCATTTGGCGGGCTTCATCAAGCGAATAAGTTCGTGCACCATTGTCCAAAGCACGAACTCGTGCGTCGAGTTCCGCCAGGAATTCCGGGCTTTCGTCGCCTTCGTTGGCCAACTGCTGATCGAGTATATTCCAAAGCTGCCGTTTTTCGTCTTCGGTCAGCTTGGGCAATTGTTCGAGGATCTCGTTGAAACTCATCGCTCACATACAGTTTACTCGTCGGAGAAAACGTCAAGAACTCGGGTCCCATTTCGTGAGAAACGGGCCTCGCCCGCGGACTTTTAGCAAGCATTCCCTGCTCGCCGGCCGACTCCCGGGGAAAGCCGGAGAGGATTGCTCCTCTCCGGTCGACAGATTGCGGCGTCCGTCTATTTTTTCCGTGGCAGCCCGTTCACAGGGGCTTTCGACTCTTCGGGCTTCCGTTGCGTGAATTGCCAGGACAACACATTCACGTAGAGGCGTGATCGTTTCCTGCCCTCGTCATCCTCCCAGCGGTCCTGCCGAAGGGATCCCTCGACAAAAATCTCTTGGCCCCGCCTGGCCAGCTTTGCGAAGTTCTCGGCGGAAGCGCCCCAGATCTTGACGTCGACGAATGTCGTAACCTGCTGACGCTCCTCCTCCTGGTCGTAGTAAAACTCGTTCCCGGCAAGGCTCGATTTGACCACCTTGGTTTTCCCGGCGTCAACGAGCTCGGGATCGGCTGTCAAGTTTCCAGTAAACAGGATTCGATTGATGTTCATTTATTTTGCTTTCTCTTTTGGGTTTTAATGACCTGCGCATCACAGGTTTGTTTTGTGTTTTGATATCCCAACTGGCATATCAGGAAAGGGATTAGCCGATCATGCCGGCCTCGCGGAACGAGAAGTAGCCCGGGCTGCCATTCCCCGGCTGACCGATGATCACATGATCCAGTAGCGGGATCTGGAGCAGCTTTGCGGCGTCGGCCAGGCGCCGGGTTAGCCTTGTGTCGGCATCGCTCGGCCTCGGATCGCCCGAGGGGTGGTTATGGACCACGATCAATGAATGTGCCGAATGTGAGATTGCCGGCTTAAACACTTCGCGCGGGTGCGCCAGGGCTTCACTCACGGTTCCGATGGAAACGGTCTCAACTTTGATCAACCGATGTTGCGTATTGAGCAGAACCGACAGGAGCATCTCGCGATCCGCGCAGCGCAACCGCCCGGCAAGGAGCTGGCAAATAGCATCCGGCGTCGAGATCGGCTCACTTGCGACCTCTTCTTGAACGACGGCGGACGCAAAGCGCAGCGCCGAGACCAGCCTGAGTGCCCTGTCTTCCGAGGTAAACTCGCGCAACTGCTCCAACCCGGCGCGCCCCAGGGCCGACAGCGAGCCGAAATGACCAAGGATGCGGTCCGCAACCTGCGTATCTTCCAACAACACCGAAAGATGTTCCCGGGTTGAGAGCCCATCCGGCCCATAGCGAAGCACCCGATCGCACACCGACGCTTGTTGTTTGTCTGTCGTGTCCGCCCGGAACAAAAACATCTGCTGCATATTTTTTGTCCCGAGCGGACCGAGCAATCGGTTCCGCGACCACGGCGCAACAAGGCCTTAGGTCAAGGGCGCGAAGCGGCGACCCGGAATAAATGGAGGGGACCCCGAGCTTGCCGAGGGGGAGGCAGCCGTTTATGCCGGAAGGGCGTACCCTTGACGTGAGGCCGCGCCGTGGCAAGAGGCGAGGAGAGGTTTTAGGAGAACCTGGGTTCTCCTAGGAGAATGGGGAGAGCAAGACCGTCGGGTGGGAGCAGGGCGGCTGGCTTGATCGAGGGGAAAGTCCTTTCCCCTAAAAAAAGTTAAAACTCGCCAGCGAGCAACTAGGACAGCGAACCGACCGCGAATCCGGAAATGCTTGCAGTCATTGATGAAAGCCTTGGCTTAGCTTAAACGGAGCGCACGTACAGCGCTGAGAAATAAAAGAACGCATCCGTCATCTCGGCAGGATTCCTTAGCACTGGCCCATACCCCGGAGCCAGCTAGCGCGGCTCGAACTTTCGTGAGCTTTTCCGCTGAAAGCCAGAGCAGTCTTCGCATCCGAAGTTCCTAACGCTGGGAATGGGAACCGTACATTGAGACGACTGGCTAAAGCTTTAGTCGGCGGTGGGCAGCGGACCCAGGAACATGAGGCTAGTGAGCGCCTTCATCCGCCTGCGCGAAATGGCTTTTTGCGTCGACGACCTTGGCCGCAGACTCACTGAGATGGAACAAAGGTACGACCAGCAATTTCACAAGGTCTTCGAAGCAATCCGCGAACTTATCACCCCGCCAGAGCCTCCAAACCGACAAAATCGCATTTCACCTTTGAGCCGCGACTCAGCTGGCTTCACGATCGGCCCATTGACCTCGCTTCATGAACCGATAACCTAAGCGAGTCGGAGTTCCCAGAACCCATACAAATCGCAGCGGCACCGAATGCGTGCAGAAGTTCACAGGTTCAGTCTGAAGGATCCGAGTGATGTTTCGGGTCTTCGCGAGGCAATCGACAAAGGCATCGTCGATCCGGCAAAGATCGTTGCGATCATCGGCAAGACACATGGAAATGGGTTGGTTAACGACTATACTCGTGGCTACCTGACGCTCTGCCTGTCGCAGCTTATTGGTGCTTGGATAGGCGTCCCGGCAGAGAGCGTAAGAAAACGGGTTCCATTCGTCTTCTCTGGCGGCGTGGAGGGAGTGTTGTCGCCGCACTATGTCGTTTTCACGCTCGATCCAAATACGACCCCTGCAGGCGAAGAGAAGTCGCTCGCCGTCGGTGTCGCATTTACACCGGAGCTCTCTCCTTCGGACATCGGCCGGCAACGGCAAATTGATGTGACGGCTGAGGCCGTCGGGCAAGCCATAGCAAACGCTGGCATCGAAAGTTCCGATGACGTCCATTTTGTTCAGATCAAGGGTCCTGCCTTCACGCTCGCAGACATCGTCGCGGCGGGAAACACTACCTGTGCAACCGATAATCCGGGCAAGCTGATGGGTTTCGGCAGAGCCGCTTCCGCGCTTGGTGTCGCAAAGGCTTTGGGAGAGATTCCTGCAAACCAGGCAATGGAGACTGCGGTGCTGCGTAACTTCCACGCCTATTCGTCGGTCGCGAGCGTTTCTGCGGGAGTCGAGGTGCGCGTGAACGAAATCATCGTTGCAGGTCTCAGCCGTACCTGGTCGGGGCCTTTAACGATCGCACATCGCAGTATGCAGGACGCGCTCGACATCGACAGCGTAACCGCTCTCGCACGCGAGCTCGGCCTCTCGCCGGCTCCGCAGGTCCCAGCAGCGCAAGCACGCCGGATTCGCGCCGCGTTCGTCAAGTGCGAGGCGCAGCGTGACGGGACGATTCGCGGTCGCCCTCACACCATGCTGAACGACGGCGATATCGACCAGCAACGGCACATTCGAGGAGCGGTTGGCGCGATCGTCGCCGCTGTGCTCAACGATACGGCGCTGTTCGTATCAGGTGGCGCAGAGCACCAGGGTCCCGATGGCGGAGGATTGATTGCCATCATCGCCGAGAAAGCGTGAGCGTCTAGTGTTTAATATGCAGTAGCCTAGCCAAGCGCGAATGCCATTGCTAAATTGGAAGGCCAATCACCGCTTCGGATAGTGGCGGGAGCAATATTATGACCCATGCTACACGGCTCGACCCATCGCGCGAGGAAACTGGAAGAAAACCACTGCGGAACGGGCTTCTCCCGCTCAGGCACCTTCGTGTTCTCGATGTCAGTCAGATCATGGCGGGGCCATTTTGCAGCATGCTTCTGGGCGACATGGGCGCCGACGTAATCAAGGTCGAGCCGCCAGGATCGGGCGACCAGACCCGCCGCGCGATGGGCTTTAAGCTCAAAGGCTTCGACAGCCTGGGCTTCATCAACATGAACCGCAACAAGCGGAGCATTGTTCTGAACCTGAAGACGCAGGCCGGACGCGAGGTGTTCTACCAATTGGTGAAAACTGCGGACGTCCTGGTCGAGAATTATCGTCCCGGTGCGGCGGCGCGGCTCGGAATTGATTATGCGACGCTAAAAGTCATCAATCCGCGGCTCATCTATGCGAGTATCTCGGGCTTCGGCCAGACCGGTCCCTGGTCGCAGCGGCCGGGCTTCGACCTGATCGCCCAGGCGATGGGCGGGATCATGAGCATAACGGGTGACCCCAACGGCCCGCCGGCTAAGTCCGGTGTTCCGGTCGCTGACATCGGCTGCGCCCTGTTCGCCGTCTACGCGATTTTAAGCGCTTATATAAGCCGGCTCGAAACAGGCGAAGGCCAATATATCGATGCTTCGCTGTTCGAGGCAGCGATCGCATTCGCGGTCTGGGATATATCTGAGTTCTGGGGAACGGGCAGAGTCCCGCAGAAACTCGGCACGGCCAACCGGATGAGCGCGCCCTACCAGGCGGTACGGGCAAGTGATGGATACTTCGTCATGGGCGCCAACAGCGACAAGCTTTGGCGTAGCCTCTGCGAACTTATTCACCGGCCTGATCTACTGAAGGACTCACGTTTCGCCAGCATTGCCGATCGGCTTGCCAATCGGGTGGCGCTGATCGAGGAGCTTGAAAAGACTTTCGTGACCCGGGCTGCCGAGGATTGGGTCGCGCAATTGCTTGGCGCCGGGATACCGGCCGGGCCGATCTACGATTATGCCCAGGCGCTCGACAACGATCATGCGCGCCATCGCAATGTGGTCATGGAGATCGACCACCCAGTCGAAGGAAAAGTCCGGTCGATCGGGTTCCCCGTGAAGCTGAGCGGCACGCCGCAGCAGGTTCGGATGCCGCCTCCCCTCCTTGGTGCACACACCGAGGAGATTCTGGCCGAACTGGGTATGGGTCCAGATGCGCTGGAAAAGCTTAGGACCGCTGGAGCCTTTGCGCCGTGAGTGCCGGGATGGTGCATTTCTCGAAAGCGGATGGCGTCGCCTCGGTCGTGTTCGATCGACCGGAGGCGCACAACGCCATGACGATGACGATGTACGATCAACTTGCTGCGGCTTGCGCCGCAATCGCCGCCGACTCCACTTTGCGCGTCGCAACTTTCCGAGGTAGTGGCGACGCATTCGTCGCCGGCACCGACATCCGCGAGTTCCTGGCGTTTGACTCCGCGGAGGACGGCATCGCCTACGAGCAGCGAATTGATGAGGTAATCATCGGGATCGAAAGTTTGGCAGTGCCGACGATCGCGGTCGTGAATGGCGCGGCCATGGGTGGCGGTCTGGCGATTGCGACTGCCTGCGATTTGCGGATTGCTACGCCGGCCGCGCGCTTCGGGGTGCCGATCGCACGCACGCTTGGCAACTGCTTGTCCCTGGCGAACACCGCGCGGCTCGTCGCCGTACTCGGTCTAGCCCGTACCAAGCGCCTCTTGCTTCTCGCCGACTCTATGTCGGCCGGAGAGGCGCTTAGCTGCGGCTTTGTCGTCGAGGTAGTCCAGCGCGAAGGCATCGACGATGTCGTGAGCACGATGTGTCGGCAGCTTGCTTCGCATGCTCCGATCACAATGCAGGTGGCTAAGGAATCGATTCGACGGCTGAGCGGAGCCTTGCCTCAAGGAGACGACCTGATCCGAGTCGCTTACGGCAGCTCCGATTTCAGAGCTGGGGTACAAGCCTTTCTGGCAAAACCGCACCCGCAATGGACCGGCCAATAGGATCAACGTCGAGTCCTGGAAAGGCTGGACCAAGCTCGAGTTCCAAGCTCACTATGCGAATTCTGTTAATGTGTTCGCACGGGACCGTCATTCGTGGCAGCCGCCAACTTCCGTGCGAACCGAGGCGTCATCGGCTTTGAGAGAAGCGCCCCGACCATGCGATGAGGCCGATTGACAACTCGAACGCCACGGTCACGCGCAAACGTTTTGCAATCAATGGAGCATTGGTGATACGATCCGGGGCAATGCGAGGGTGCTCGAACCGAGCGCCGGATCGATCGGATCGCCAGCGAATCGAACAACTCTGATGCGAAAGAACTTATGCTTCAATTGGCGGGCCGCAGCGGCCCAAATCGTGGCCTTGACACTGTTTGTCGGTCCGATGTCATCTGTATCGGCCGGCGACGAAAAGGGGATCGGCTTCAGCTTGGAAAAAGCGTCTCCGGGAACGGACATACCGCAGGTAGAAATAAGTCTCGGCATGCGCCCCTATGCCAACGACTTGATCTTCGTTGCCGGGATAAAGCAGGGTTTTTACAAGGATGTCGGCTTGACGATCACACCCGCCCCCTACGGACGGAAGGTGCTTCCCGATCAAGCGATTCCGCTTCTGGTCAACAAGCAGATCGACTTTATGGCGCTCTATCCTCCCGATGTCATCGCGACCATGGATGCGGTCAAGAACATCCGCTTCATCGCGCTAACCGATCTTTTCCAGGGCTTTGCAGTCCTGGCTCGGCCGGGCTCGAACGTGAAGACGGTCGGGCAATTCATGGCTGAAGGCTTGACTTTCCAGGAAGCGATGAAGCAGACAATGGCCCAGCTCAAGGGCAAGAGCTTCGTCACAGCGCCGGTTGTCGACAACCGTATCTTTCTCGAGACGGTCTTTTCGCTGGGTGGAATGAACATGGACAAAGATACCAAGCTGATCGTCACCCCAGACTCGAACGCGCTCCAGCTCGAGAGCGGCGGCAAGATCGACTTTGCGTCGCCGACTGGCGCCCCCTTTACGGCGCAGCTCCGTCAGGCGGGTTGGATTCCGCTGGTCGCGCCGCTTGACGTACTGACCAACATGCCGGCCGGTCCAGGTTCGCCTACAACCGCTTTGGTTGGCACGCCAGGCGTCGCCTGCGACGCCGAATGGGCGCGCCAGCACGCAGAAACCGTCCTACGCTTCACGTCGGTAATGTTTCGAATCATCGAGCAGGAGCAGAAAAGCTCTGAGCAGATGCTCAAATCGATGCTCGATTACGTGAATTCTTTCGCTGGCACGAGCCTCGACATAAACGGGCTCAAGCTTACGATCGATGCTTTAAGCCCTCTATCGAACTTCGACTTTCAAAAGAACTACTGCGAGAATCAGGATTCGGCTTTGTACTACCGCACTGCTTTCGATGCTGCGGTAAAATTCAACATCGACAAGGGTGTCCTGCCGAAGGGCGAATACGATGCCGACAACCTGATTTGGTCCTGCGACGTTTATCACGGCCTTGTTGCGCTAAAGCAAGAGTCGGACGAGCTGCTCAAGCAGATCGAGGGCAAAAGCCTGTCCGCGACGAACCAAGAGCTGGTCGAGAAGGCAAAGCAGTTCTACGCCTGGTACGATTTTCTCGACGCCTATCGGCTGTTGCGCGTGGCAGTGAAATGATATTTCGCTCGATCGGTCGTCCGTCGGATCCACTGTTGCCGCGCTCTCGAATGCAGGCTGGTAGCAGTCCAGCCAGCCGCCTTGGAATGCAGCAGAAGCTGGTCGGCGCCCTTTATATCATCGCTGGCATTGCCCTCTTCTTTGCAGTTTGGTGGGTAGCCGCGAGCCAGCTTCCCAGGAGCCGGCTGGTTACGCCGCTCGAGGCTGGACGCGATCTTTGGACCAATTTCCTTTACTCGCCACGCCTTGGTGTTTTCGGTTTAGGCAAGGTCGGATACGGCTCGCTACTGCTTTATACGCTGAGCAACGTGTTCGTCGGGCTGCTAATCGGCGGAGCGATTGGCATCCTCATCGGAATCGCGAGCGCTCGACTAAGGCTCCTCAGAGTATTCGTCGACCCCATCGTGTTGGTTCTTGGGACTGTGCCGATCCTGGTGGCCGCGCCGCTGTTCCTTCTTTGGTTTGGGGTCGTCCCATTCACCCAGGTTCTGCTCGTCGCCCTTTACAGCGCAGTCATGATGGTTCTTTTCAGTCAACGCGCAGCGGAAAACGTAGATCCGGTCTACGAGCGCTGGGCCATGACATTCGGTGCCGGGCTCGGTGTTCGAATCCACCATATCCTCATTCCTGGCACCGTTCCGGAGCTCATTGGCGGCTTGCGCATTACCCTCGCGAGCGCCTGGGGCCTGGAAGTCTTCGCCGAGATTTTGGGGGCCCCAAGCGGTATAGGCCAGGCGATCAAGGCGCTTACCAACCTTAGCAACGTCCCTGGCCTTCTTGCCTGCGTCGGCATCGTCGCAGTGACTGCCATCATCACTGACATTCTGCTGGTTGCACTCGCTCGGCGAGTCGCAGCCTGGGCTTGAGAGAAGGCATGAATCCTCGGGAGGCCATCCTTTCTGTGCGTGACATCGGAGTGCGCTTTGTGCGCGCCGACGGGACTCCCGTTGTCGCGCTCAATGGTGTGTCGCTCGACGT
Organism: Chthoniobacterales bacterium; assembly: GCA_049585495.1. Lineage (GTDB taxonomy): Bacteria > Verrucomicrobiota > Verrucomicrobiia > Chthoniobacterales > JAFAMB01 > JBAUZZ01. The sequence goes on from JBAUZZ010000648.1 coordinate 8,535, forward strand.
TTTTCCCGGTGAATTCGTCTGCATTCTGGGGCGCTCGGGCCACGGCAAGACGACACTTCTGAACGTTGTCGCGGGATTGCTGAGCGCGCAGCGCGGCGAGGTGCGAGTTATGAACCTGCCGGTGACTAGGCCAGGCACTGATCGCGGTGTCATCTTCCAACAAGACGCTGTCTTTCCCTGGATGCGAGTGCTGGACAATGTTGCCTTCGGCCTCAGGGTTCGCAACGTTTCCAAACAGGAACGATTGCGGATTGCCCGTGAGCACTTGGCGCTGGTTGGCCTCTCCTCGGTGGCTCGCGCTTGGCCGCGGGAACTATCGGGCGGCATGCGCGCCCGAGTCGCCATCGCTGCGGTCTTTGCCAACGATCCTCCGATCCTGCTCGCTGACGAGCCGTTCGGCGCGCTCGACTACGTGACCCGCCGACAGGTTCAGGCGGTGCTGCGTGATCTTTGGCGGCGTACCGGGAAGACGGTGCTCTTTGTAACCCACGATGTGGACGAGGCCATGATGCTCGGGACACGGGTTATCGTGGTTAACAACGGCCGGATCGCGGAGGACCGAGCTATCGAATTGCCAATGCCGCGCAGCGACGACGACGTTGCCACTCCAGCGGGGCTCGCGCTTAAGCATCTATTGCTGCACCACATGGGATTGGAATGACAGAATGAATTTTGGAGCATCGCGCCTGCTGGGTGGACTCACGGCCTTGCTCGCACTGGTTATCGCTTGGGAACTGCTTTCTCACATCGTGACCGCCAAGGGCAGTTATGACGAGCCTTTGATCCCTGGCTGGGGCTATCTCATCGGCAATTCTCTATTGCGCATGTCGGATTACTGGGCTGGCGGGTTCGGGGTGCCAGCCCCGTCCGAGGGCGGTCCGCCGACTTATGCCGCCGCGCTTCTCGCACTCGGCCAAGCGTCTCTGGTCACTTTCGAACGGGTCGTCTTCGGCATCTTGTTCGGAGTGCTCGGCGGTATCGGCCTCGGATTGCTCGTCGCGAGCTCCGATGCAGCCCGCCGCTTAATTGCGCCAACGGTGCACATCGTCCGCATGACGCCCTTCTTGGCGATGATTCCGCTATTCAATCTCTGGTTTGGAGCGAACACTTTCGGCATCATCTTGTTTGTCGCCTATGGCGTCGCAGTTATAATGTTCATCGGCACGGTCAACGCGGTTCGCAATGTGCCGAAGGTCTATCTGGACCGTGCGGCAACCGTTGGGGCAAACCGAGCTACCGTATTCCGCCATGTCATACTGCCCGCGATCTTTCCGGAAATCCGCGCCTCCTTTTTGCTCAGCTTCGGTCTTTCCTGGAGCCTCGTTGTTGGCGGAGAGCTACTTGGAGCCCAGAGCGGTCTCGGCGTCGTAGTGACCTACGCGTTGCAATTTGCGTATACCGGCCGGGTGATGATAGTAGCATTCCTGTTCGTCATCTATGCCGGCCTAAGCTTCGCGCTTTTTGACGCGGTTTCTCGAAGAATTATCGACTGGCATCCGCAGGTCGAGAAGAAGATGGTCGCCGCCCAAGCGCGCCGACGCCCTGCCAGTGGCACGCGTCTAACAGGCGCCATCGATCGGTGATCCTGATGGAGTTCCCGTACTGGTCTTATTTTCGTTAGGATCGAATAATAATCGCTGTTATAACGGAGGACGTCGTTCAGCCCATGGACGGGCGGATTCATATTGCGCAGCTAAGGCGCAAAGGAGGCCGTCTTTACCTGGAGGGGCGACCAACTGAAACCCGATTGGCAGTCCGCTGGAAGAATGATCGGCGGGGACGTTGATCCCGGGGCAACCCGCCATATTCGCGAAAGCTGTAAAGATGGCGTGGCCTCGTGGACCAACCTTTTGCCCATCTATAATAGCCGGGAAAGCTTCAGCAGCGGGCCAGGGCAAGGCCGCTGCTGCGGGCGTCATAATGACATCGTAGCGCTCAAAGAAGACCGACAATTCTGACTGCAACGTCTTGACCTTGTCCACTGCGGCATAGTAGTCAGCGGCACTTATCGCCAGACCCGAAGTGGCCATCTGTTCGATCGCCGAGGTGACTTTGCCACGCCATTCGGTATGGCTGCGAACCAGCCAAGCCAATCCTACCTGGCTGAACACTGGCCACGCCTGGCCCAGCGCCTCAACGTCGAAAGGAGCATACCCCTCCTCGACACTATGCCCAAGGTCACTCAAAACCCGCGCCGCACTTGCGACCCTCTCGGCAATCTCCGGATCCACCGGCGACGTGCCGAATCGCGGCACATACAGAATTCGAAACCGCGAGGCTGGAGAGACCTCGAACGGGTGATCGGCGAACACCAGCCACAACGGATCCCGGGCGTCAGGCTCGCTGATTGCCTGCATGACGAGAACGACGTCCCCGACGGTCCGACACATCGGTCCGATGGTCTCAAAGTCGAGGAGGATCGCTGGGAATCCATCGCAGCGCGGAACGCGACCGCGCGAGGGTTTAAGCCCCACTAGACCGGTATGCGACGCCGGGCGACGGATCGATCCACCGCCGTCCGTCCCTATCGCGATCGGACAGAGCCCGGCCGACACTGCGGCGACCGCACCGCCGCTGGAACCGCCCGGGGTCAGCGCTAAATCCCAAGGATTGCGTGTCGGTCCAAAGAGCAGATTGTCTGTGTACCCTTGAAGGGTAAATTCAGGGCAGTTGGTCTTGCCGAGCACTATCGCGCCGCCAGCCCGTAATCGGGCGATCGGCAGCTCATCCGAGCTGGGGACGAAATCCGCGTATAGTTTGCTTCCCCAGGTTGCTCGCATTCCTCGCACGGGAATGTTGTCCTTGACGGTAATGGGAACCCCGTCCAAAGCACTGAGTGCTTTGTGGTCACGCCAGCGGCGCTGGCTCTCCTCTCCAGCAGTGCGGGCGCCTTCGACATCCAGCGTTACGATCGCGTTGACGAGTGGGTTGATCTTTTCGATGCGATCCAGAACGGAATCGACGACTTCGACGGGTGAGCACTCGCCGCGCTTGTATCCGTCTAAGATTTTGACGGCAGATCTTTGCCAGAGCTCGGACATGTCCAGTTCCTCAGATGAGTTAATCGTAATATCTTCAATCCCTCTAGCTTTCGTGTCTTCAAAACAGCTGTCGGCACTCTTGCTTCGGGTCAAGCTCGCACGATCGCAGCGATCGGCGCGGCTCCAGGCCCGCACTGGTGCTCGGTGCCCCCCGAGACAAAGATTGCCGGATCGGAAGTGATTGAAGCGATCACAGCTCCAACCGCGGCACGCGCATGCCGCTCGTAGTTAATATCGGCGTCCGATAGCATAGTTGTGCGACGCCCTCTAACCATACCGTTTGGACTCACATCGGCCTTTGCGAAAATGGCCGCAACCCCGCTTGCAATCTCGCTTGACGGATCGCCGTCGAAAGACAGGCCCGCATTGTGCAACGCCGCGCGAACTCCGTCGGCGTCGATTGCATCCTGAAGAATCGCATGGCCGATACGATAATCACTATTTGAACTCGGCGAGTTACCGAACAGTAGCACCTCGCAGTTTTTGAGCTCACCTCCGGCAGAAGTGGATGCGACCGAACTAAAGAGATCCAAACGGCGGGCGATGATCTCATCGGATAAATCAGCCTTCTTGACTTCGCCCAGACCGAGGGCAACGCCCAACGCGGTCGCGCCCCGGGCATAGGGTTTCGATCCGTTCGGATCCCGCGTGACGAGCGTTTTCCCGCGGCGATCCGCATCCACGATGCTCGCCGGGGTCAACAATGGGCCCTTCACCTGCACGTAGTGAACCTCGCTTGGATCGGTGATAGTGGCTTGCTTGAGACACCGGCTGACCGCGGCTGCGACTTCGTTCACCTGCGCCATGGTTCCAACTTCTTCCGGAAGGATGTCACGAGTCCCCTCGATCCCCAAGGCAAGCCGCGATCCCGCGGTTCCGCCTTGGGAAGCAGAGCGCGTAAAGACGGTCGCATGCGGTGAAAGCACGCCTTCAGTACCGCCTGACCAGACGAAGGCGACCCGCTTAGCGACTTCCTCCAAAGAGGTTCCGAGACGGTTAGCCAGCAGTAGCTGGTAGGACAGCGTCGCAAATCCGCGCGTGAAGTCGTTAGCTCCGCCGTTACCTTCCGTCTTGCCGATCAAAGCAACGATTTCGGAAGGATCGACTTGCTTGGAATCGATTAATCGCGCCAACTCAGAGACATCATTCGGGGAGGCCATCGCCACCTTATAAACGCCGATTTTCATGATCATCCTTTGCTCTTTTTCACTATCATTTGACAACCCTCTCACACGGCCAAAGGCCGCTCATGAACGCCCTTGAAATTTGTTTCGAGTGCCCTTATTCCGCGATTTTGCGAATTTTCGTAGCTGCGCATTCTTCAGGATCGGGCGCCTACTCCGCTAATGCCTAGCTCCGTATAAACGGCTTGCCAATCGCCGCCGGCATTCTCGCCGCACGCCCGACCCCGCATAGCACGGCCAGGGCTATGAGATAAGGTGTCATCTGGACGATGTAGGAACTCACCGGCAAACCCCAACCCTGGATATTCAGCGCGACTGCCGAAGCCGCGCCGAACAGCAGGCACCCAAGCATCACCCGGAATGGCATCCAGCGACCGACAATGATTGCCGCCAGCGCAATGAAACCTCGGCCGTTGGTCATGCCGTCGGTAAATGTTCCAATCTCTTGAAGCGAGAGCACGGCGCCACCGAGTCCCGCGAGTGCGCCACCGGCGATGATCGCAGCCATGCGAACGCGGATCGGATCGGTCCCGACTGAGAATGCAGCCGCTGGGTTCTCACCGACCGCGCGAAGCGTGAGCCCAGCACGGGTCTTCAACAGGAAAAAGTGCATTGGCATAACAAGGATAAAAGCTGCGTAAGTCAGCGCCGGTTGGCTGAATAAGACTTCGCCGACTACCGGGAGCCTTGACAAATAAGGCACCGCAAGGGGTCCGAGCGTAGACAGCACGATGACCGGCGCTCTTCCGCCAAACAGACCACGCAGCAGAAAGCTTGTAAGTCCGAATGCGAGGATGTTAACCGCCAGTCCGGTGACCATTTGGTCTGCTCGGAATCTTGCGGTAGCCACGGCCACGACTACGCCGAGTGCCGCACCACAGATCGCGCTCGCTAGCAGGCCAGCCGCAACGTTTTTCGTAACAAATGTGGCCACCGCGCCGCCAAACGCGCCCATCAACATCATGCCCTCGAGACCGACGGCAAACGTTCCAGCGTTTTCTGATAGTACGCCGCCAAGCGCAACGAAGAGCAAGGGGGTGGCAATCCGCACTGAAGCTGCGAGGAGTTCGATTAACACCGTTGTATCCATCACTCGGTCCTAGACGCGCTGTTGTTTGAGGCCTATACCCATGGCGCAGAGCACGAACACCATCGTTAGCCCCTGGATAACAAACACAAGGGAGGAGGGTACGCCGATCTCGCGCTGCATCGCTAGCGCTCCAGCCTCTAGGAACCCGAAGAAGAGGCCGGCTGGTAATACCGCGATCGGGTTCAGTCCCGCGAGCAACGCGATCGCGACAGCGTTAAAGCCGAAGCCTTGCGAGAAACCCTGGATCAGGCGGTAGTGAACACCGAGCACTTCGATACCGCCTGCGATCCCGGCCAACGCCCCTGCCATGAACATCACCTCCAGCACGGCACGCCCAAACGACACGCCTGCGTAGGCCGCCGCGGTGTGGCTGCTTCCAAGCAGGCGCAGACGAAAACCAAACGGCGTGTGCCACAGAAGCACATGGCAGACGACTACAGCAATGAATGCCACGGCGATACCGGCGTGCAGATTCGTTCCGGGAAAGAGACTTGGCAACCACGCCGCCTGAGCAAAAAGCGGAGATTGCGGAAACCCGGCGCCGACCTCCCCCATTGGTCCATGTAAAACTTCGCTGACGAACAGCGTTCCGACAAAATTCAACATCAAGGTTCCGAGCACCTCGTGCACACCGCGCTTTAAGCGTATTATCGCAGCGATGCCGGCCCACGCTGCTCCGGCGATCGCACTCGCCAACAGCGCTACGGCGATCAGAATGAGCGACGGAAGATATGAGTAATTGAGCGCCATCCACGACGCGGCAACTCCTCCGATCGCTATCTGCCCTTCGCTACCGATATTGATCACTCTAGAGCGAAAACATATCGCCACGCCGACCCCGGCCAGGACATAAGGGGTACTCTTGTTTAGTGCAAAAGCGATTGCATCGACAGAGCCAAGCGCCCCGTTTAACAGAGCCCAATAAGCGAGTAACGGGTTCTTGCCAGAAATGGCGATCGGCAGCGCAGTAACCGCCAAAGCAAGCACTATGGCCAGCCCAGGCGGCAACAACGCCCGCCACGCCCCGGCATTCACTCCTGGGAAGTCGCGATAGTTGTCAAGTATCGCGCCTTTATCCAAACCAGCCGTTGTGTCCGCTGGTCTCGGTTTGCGGGCAAATGTTTTCAAGGTGCACTCCTCAAAATCAGGTGGCGGCTTCCTGAATCCCCGCCATTAGAAGGCCGATCTTCGCCAAATCGGCTTCATCCCGCTTTACAACGCCCGAAAGTCGGCCGTTGTAGATGACGCCGATGCAGTCACCAAGCATCAGCACCTCCTCAAGTTCCGATGAGATATAAAGGACCGCCCCGCCGGCGTCGCGCAGCGCTAAAATCTGATCAATCACAAATTGGGTTGCACCCGGATCAAGCCCTAAGGTGGGTTGAAATGCGATTAATACGCGAGGTCGGCGGCTAATCTCGCGCGCAACCACAATCTTTTGCTGGTTTCCACCCGACAGTGTCTGGGCAGGCATATCGGGGCCGCCGCAATGGATTCCAAATTCAGCGATCCGGAGCATCGCTTGTTTCCGAAACGCCGCACGATCGAGCCATGGGCCGCGGCGCAGTGGTGAACGTTCGAAATCGCGGAGACCGAGATTATCCTCAATGGACATACCCGGTACCAGACTCGTGTTGACCCGGTCCACTGGAATATAGGCCAGGCCCGCCGCGAGGCGGGCTGTGACGCCATCTGCAGTAATGTCACGTCCACCAAGCACGATGCGTCCGTGCATCGGTATTTTGAGACCCGCGAGGACTTCGACTAATTCCTCCTGCCCGTTCCCATCGACGCCCGCCACCGCTAGGATTTCGCCCTCGCGCAACGTAAATGTGACCTCGCGCAATCGCTCAAAGCCAGACCGATCACGTATCGATATGCCTTCTACACTCATCAGCTCCGGTCCCGGAGCCTGTGCAGCGAGGCGCGGAGCATGACGGAGGTCGCGTCCAATCATCATTCGCGCGAGCTGGGCTCGCGTTGCACCATCTACTGAACAGGAACCCGCCACCTCCCCGTCGCGGAGTACAACCACCTCGTCGCAGATCTCGAGCACCTCGCCAAGCTTGTGCGAGATGAATATCACTGAGCGCCCCTCCTCTCGTAGCCGGCGCATCACGCCGAGCAGGCCCGCGACTTCCGGCGGGCTCAAGTTTGAAGTCGGTTCGTCCAGGATCAGAAGATCCGCCCCTCGCAAAATGGCCTTGACGATCTCGACTCGTTGACGGTGCCCGAAGGGGAGCTCCCCAACCACAGCGTCTGGTTCGAGCTCGAGGCCGTACGTTGCGCTTGCGGAGCGGACAAGCTCAGCGATCTCGCGCGTGCACAACCAACTGCCGGCTCGCGCCCAACCGAGCATCACGTTTTCAGTAACGGTCATCGCATCCACCAGCATGAACTGCTGATGAATCATTCCCATCCCTGCAGCGATGGCGTCCCTGGGGCTATGATCTATTAGTTGTTTTCCCTTGAACGTCACTGTACCGGCCTCAGCCCGGACCATGCCAAACAGCACCTTCATCAACGTCGTTTTGCCTGAGCCGTTCTCGCCGAGCAGGCCGAGAATCTGGCCCTGGGGCACCGTCAGGTCGATCTTGTGATTGGCACGAACGGAGCCGTAGTGTTTGCAGATGCCGCGCATTTCGAGCATCGCCGACATGTCACTACTATGCTGAATACGTTCCTCGACCTACATTACGCCGCCGCGCGCGTCATCCGGCGTTACCGAAACCTTAAGCTCACCAGAAGCGAATTTTTTCTTGAGCTCCTGAATTTCGGCAACGACATCCTTCGGAACTATCGGATTAAATTCTTGGCCCTCCTTGTAAAGCAGCTCCGCGCCAGTGCAACCCTTGCTGTCCAGACCATAGAGCGTGAATGTGCCGCCGATCGTGCCGGCTTTGCTCTCCTCCGCTGCCGTACCGTACATGTCTGACCACTTTTCGACGATGTTGGTTAGCACATTGTCGGGGGCGACAGCGGTATGATCGGTGGAGCGGCCATTCGCGTAAACGTTTTTATCCTTCGCTGCCTGCAGGATTCCGAGCTGCGCAGCATTCAGCTTCCCGCTAATATAATCGGCACCCCACGCAATTTCGGAGAGCGCCGCTTCTTTAGCACCGGCGGCGTCTTCCATATCTTGGATATAAATGACTTTTATCTGAATGTCCGGGCGCACACTTTTTGCGCCCTTCCTGTACCCGCCGACCTGCGCAACAACATTCGGTAAGCCCTCGAGACCGTTAACTGAAGCGATCTTGCCAGTTTTGCTCATACGAGCTGCGAGAACGCCAATCAGATAGCCGAATTGGGTGTTATTGAAGTCTATCGAAGCGACGTTTTTCCCAGACCCGGCGTTACCAGATCCAACGATAAAGGTCGTTTTCGGAAATTTAGGGCCGACAAGCTCCATGGGCGACAAGAACCTGCCAGTGTGGCCGATGATAAGAGTGTAGCCTTTGCTGGCATAGTCCTGTAGAGCCTGTGCCATATCAGAAGGCTGCACGTTCTCCGAATATGCGACGTCCCATCCCGTCGTTTTGAGTTTTTTCACGCCGGAATAACCCTGAGCGTTCCAGCTCTGATCATTGATGCTGCCCGGCAACAGCACTGCTGCTTTGTCTTGCGCAGTCGAACTTGCTGGCGACACCGCCACCAAAGCAAAAACGCCCAAGGCGGCTCCGACGCATATTGAGTGGCTAAAATTCCACAGGGGTCGAGTCTCGAACTGATTCATAGTCAATTTATTCTTTGATTGTTCTTTTGATAGGGTTTCCCGGCCATGGGTGATTTAGCATCCATCTGAAAGTCTGAGGGAAGGTCGCGGCGTTCCTAAACACCAAGCGGTGGAGAGCACCATTCGTGCCGCCCAACTGGCGCGTGTTTGGTCGTTCAACACTCAGCGTCAAGTGCTTCAGTTCGGTCTTCCTGGTCACCGTAGCGGAAAAGCTCACCATGTACTGATGCAAGTTTGGTTCGTCTAACTGCGGTTCAAATAGTCCATCGCCGCTCCAACTCCCCCACTCCGAAACGGCACCCCGGATTTCCCGAGTCCCATTTCAAGCCCGCACAGCGTGCCGCAAAGCATCAGATCGTTGAAGTCACCAAGATGACCGATTCGAAAAACACGGCCCTTCATCTTGCCTAGCCCTGCCCCGAGCGAAAGATTGAAATTCTCCAACGCAAGGTCTCGGAAACTAGCTTCGTCAAAACCCTCAGGCATCAAGACTGCGGTCAGAGAGTTGCTGTACTCTTTTGGTTCCCGGCAGAGTAGCTCCAATCCCCAAGCCCGCACCGCGCAGCGGGTCGCCTCTGCGTGGCGGTAGTGACGGCGGAACACGTTCTCTAAACCTTCCTCGTTCACCAGCATCGAGATTGCCTCGCGCAAGCCGAAAAGCAGATTTGTCGCCGGCGTATACGGGAAGAAGCCGCTTTGATTCGGTTGCAGCATATTCTCCCAAGACCAGAAGGCCCTAGGCAACTGGGCGGTCCTTGAAACAGCGAGCGCCTCTTCGCTCACTGCGTTGAAGCTTAAACCAGGAGGAAGCATCAAACCTTTCTGTGAACCGGCTACGGCGACGTCGACACGCCATTCGTCCTGTCGGTAATCCGTACTCGCCAAAGAAGAGATCACATCCACGATCAGCAGGGCCGGGTGCTTGGCAGCGTCCATCGCGCGCCGCACATCGCCGATACGACTGGTGACCCCGGTCGACGTTTCGTTGTGTACGCACATCACCGCTTTGATCTCATGTTGTGCATCTTCGATCAGCTTGCTCTCCACGACTGCAGGATCCACTCCGTGCCGCCAGTCGCCAGGTACAAAGTCCACCGCCAAGCCGAAGTTTTCGGCGACCTTTTGCCACAGCGACGCGAAGTGACCCGTCTCAAACATCAATACACGCTCACCCGCTGAAAACGTGTTAACAATAGCTGCCTCCCAAGCGCCGGTGCCGCTCGCCGGATAAATAAACACATGGCCGCGGTTCAGTTTGAAGATTGCCTTCATTCCTTCGAGGCATTCGCGCGCCAGCCCAGCAAACTCGGCGCTCCGGTGATCGATGGTTGGACGATCCATTGCCCGGAGGATGCGGTCGGGAATGTTGGTCGGCCCAGGGATTTGCAAAAAATGTCTACCCGGCCGGAGATTGGTGGAATAACGATGCATAAGCCACGCTCACTGATATTCTTTTGAGCTCGAAGCCATCCAGAGGAGGGAAGGATGGCTAACTCGACCCGAGGATTATGGTCCGATTGTATGCAGAAATACAAAGCGATTTTGGAAAATTCTGCTTCTTTCTCATTTCAAGCAGGTTACACTTGCGTTCGCTGAGCCGATATTGCATGCAATTCTGCCCGGCGAGACAAATCCTTTTTTCCTGGTCGTCTGGCGATTCTGCGCCTCGGTCGGGAAGTGAGTGGTAGCACCCCGCTTCCTGTGCATGGTCAAAGGCACTCCGGATGCTGGCAAATCGTCTCGTATTTGTGATGTAGATGCTGAAGCAGCAGATCGGCGGTCTCGTCTGCCGATCGACGAACCAGAGCGTCGATGATTAACTCGTGTTCCCGCATCGCCGTTGTCCAGCGTTCTTGATCGACTTGGCTTGCCAGATAACGAGCGCGCAGCAATCGGGTGTTCAGGTTCTCGTGCGTGGCAGCAAGCACAGGGTTTCTCGCAGCCCCCACAATGCGTTTATGAATCGTTTGGTTAAGTCGGAAATAATCTGGAAGATCGCGGCGAATGAAGTGGGCTTGCATCTGATAATGGATAGCCTTGATCTCACAAATTTCCGCGTCGGTGATTTGTTCGCAAGCCAGGCGGCCAGCCAACGATTCCAGCCCGCCGATCACTTCAAACAAGTGCTTGACATCTTCCAGAGTGAGCTTCACGACACGGGCACCGCGGTTGGGCAGAATTTCGACGAACCCTTCGTGCGCGAGTACCTTTAACGCTTCGCGCAGGGGAGTCCGAGAGACATGTAGCCGCTCGCACAGGATACTCTCAGTCAACCGTGCACCAGGTGGAAGTTCGTCGTGGATGATAAGATCTCTCACGGTCGACAAGACGCCATGGTGCAACGTGGGAGCTTTGCTTCGAACCGCGGCTACAGGAGTCGGCTCGGCACTCTCCGGGAAAGCAATAAGCGGGGATTGGACCTGGTCGGCTGCCGGCGAAGAAGCGGTCGCTTGCTGACACATAAAGTTGTAACTAAGATTCCGGTTGCCGGTTATGGGCGCAGAATAGCATGCTCATTGAAGTTAGGCGATCCGAGCTCGTCAGGTCGATTTTTCTAAAGTAGCCGGCAAGTTACACTAAAAGGAAGCGGCGATAATCTCGGTCACCTCGGCGGGGATTGGCACTTTGGGGTTGTTGCTGTAGTCTGGCAACATCATCGACTGCTTGGCCAGCGCTGGTATGTCTTCTTTTGAGATGCCGAAGTCTCTCAACGAGCACGTCAGCCCTATTCTGACGAGGAATTCCTGCAACAAGCCGGGACAAACTGCTGCAGCATCCGAGCTATCCACGTCTGTGAGGTTGGGATCAAGGATCCGCGCAAGCGCAGCGAATCTCGAAACAGCCGAATCCCAAGTGAACTCTAGGCACGCGCGATACACCGAAGCTAATGCCCTTCCATGAGACGTGGTCGGGAACATCCCACCCACAGCCATCGCTATCCCGTGGGGCAGAACGACGCCTGCCCGGCATATTGAAATCCCAGCGAGGGTGTCGGCCCAGGCCAAGCTGCTGCGTGCAGCCAAGTCACTCCCTCCTTGAACAGCAGTCGGCAAATCGTTGATCACACGGCGGATTGCTTCCCAGGCAAACAGCTCCGTTAGGGCATTGCTTCGCAGGTTCAGGATTGATTCGAACGAGTGGCAAAACACATCAAATCCTGTTGCTGCAGTCACCGGTGGGGGGACCGACAGCATCAGCTGCGGATCAACGATGGCAGCCCGGGGAATCAGATGATCGTCGTACAACGCGGATTTATCTCGGGAAACAGTATCCGTAACAACAGCTACCTGAGTCGCATGTGACCCAGATCCCGATGTCGTTGCCACCGCTACCACGGGCAACGTTTTATTCGAGGGTCTGCGCTTGAAGAAAAGGTAATCCCAGCTTGAGCCCTCGTGCGTTGCTTCCACGGCGATCGCCTTTGCCGCGTCAAGACTGGAACCGCCGCCGATGCCGAGAACCACATCGGCTTGAAAGCTCCTGGCAAGCTTTGCACCCGTCGAAACTAACTCCACCGTCGGGTTTGGAGTTACTCCGTCAAAGTGCGCCCAACGCAGCCCTCCATGCTCGAGGAGGTCGCCAACAATCGGATAGAGATCGCCCAGAGCACCCTTCCTTGGTCCACTCACGATCAGGCATCGCTGACCATATCGACTTACGACTGAGCCAACCTCGCTAATTCTGCCATTGCCGAAGATGATCTCACCGGGATGGTGATATTCGAATGACTTCACTTGAGTAGCCTTCTTCCTGAAATCAACTATCCCGGGTCGCGGCGATGCTAAATTTAGGAGTCATGATAGCTCCCGAATGATCGCCCTCGACGTGCGGCATTCTCTGTCATCTCGATGATCCAGTCGCTCGAGAGCGCCAAAACGTTGCCCTCGTTTTCTTGATTACGTCAGAGGCGCCAAAGAGGATGAGCGTCATAATCAACACGGCGCCCGTGACTATTTGTTGTCCCTCCGGCGTCACGCCGGCGAGGCCCAGGGCGTTCTGAACGAAAGCAAGCACAAGGAGCGCGATAAGAACCCCAGCCATCGTGCCGCTTCCTCCAAAGATGTTTACGCCGCCAAGGACAACGGCGGTTATCACGGGGAGTTCAAGCCCAATGGCGGTATCGGAACGCGCGCTCGCCAGATAGGCGGTCAAAACAATTGCCGCCAATGAACACATGGCCCCAGACGCCATAAAGACACCAAGAATAGCCCGTTTAACACTAATCCCTGAGAACCGGGTAGCCTCGCGGTTGTTGCCGATCGCGTACAACGCGCGCCCCCAATGAGTCGCGTGCAGAAAAACTGCAAACCCAGTAAAGAACAGAACAAAAATGATGGAGCTCCATGGAATCGGCGTTCCGCCGATTGTTCCGAAGCCAATGTTTTGGTACCATTCCGGGAAACCGCTTACGCCACGTTCCTTTAGGATAATCTGCGCAATCCCTCGATATAGCGCGAGCGTGCCAATGGTGACGACAAGCGAAGGAAGTGCCCCATACACGACGATCACTCCATTGAGGAATCCCGCTAGCGTTCCCACGAGAACGCCCAGCAACATGGCCGCCTCGACCGGGAGCCCATGCTCTAGACATACTGCCATGAATGTTGCGCAGAGTCCGACCATAGACCCAACCGAGATATCGATCTCCCCAGTAACAATGATCATTGTCATGGGCAACGCAACGATTGCCGCCGGCGTCGCGCCTGCCAAGGCAATCGAGATGTTCGAGGGTCTCAAGAAATATTGAGAAACGTGAGCGCCCCAGACGAAGGTGACGACCAGTACGAAGAGGAGAAATATCTCCCAACGCGCGAGCGAAGCCCGCAGCCAGCTCATCACTTGGCGGGCGGTCGTCATGCGGGCCTCCCCACCATTGGCTTGCCCCTTCGAGACTCGCGCTCGAACCGCTCGGCTCGTCTGGTCAAGCGACTGTAGAAAATCACAGTGCCCAGGATCGCCACACCGATGACGGCCTGGAGCCAAAACTGGTTGATCCCCAGGAGCTGAACCCCGTTTTGCAACACGGCAAAGATCACCGCCCCAAGAGCCGCGCCATAGACCGATCCACTACCTCCGAAGATACTGACGCCACCTACCACAACAGCCGAAATCGCTTGTAGATGCAGATCAGGCGCGATTACGGCATCCACCGTTCCGAATCGCGCGCCCCAGAGGACACCAACAAGGCCGCACAATAGGCCAGATAGGGTGAACACCAAGCCAAGATGCCGCCGCTCGCTTATGCCGGCAAAGCGCGCACTCTCCTGGTTGCTGCCAAGCGCATACAGGTTTCGCCCCGTCCGGGTAAAACGCGCCGCCAATCCAAACCCGACGGTTAGAAGGACCGCGAGCCAAACGAGTAACGGCACGCTTGCGATGTGAACGCGGGCCATTTCCCCATAGCTATCTGGCAACACCGTTGCCGAGATCTGGCGGCCGCCAGCGAGGACAATCACGCCTCCACGGTAGATCGCCAGCGTCCCAAGGGTGGCGACTATCGCCGGAATCCGAAATACGCCCACTATCAAAGCGTTCATGACGCCGAGCGCCCCTCCGACCGCACATCCGAGCACGAGTACAAAGAGGATCGATCCGTCGGGATGGTGCTCAAGCCATTCTGCAGAAATGAAAGCACTCATAGCGACCATGGCGCCAACCGAAAGATCGATCTGTCGGGCAATGATGACGAGGGCTTCGCCGAGGGCCACAATGCATACCAGCGTGGCCGACAGAGCGACTTGCTCGAGGTTTGCTCCCTGCAGGAAGCGCGGTTCACGCATCGTCACCGCCATGCAGATGATGAAAAGGGCCATTACGAGCCCCAGCTCCCGGACGCGCATCAGCCGCCCGATGAGCCCGCGCGAACTGCCACGGGACAAGGCCGCCATCGATTCTGCGGATTGTGCTACCGCGGTGCGCAGAGGAATGGACGCGTCTCGGGCTCGCGCGGTGTGAGCGGCAGCGAGCAATATCGCCTCACGGTCGAACGAAGCTCGGACGGATTCGCTGGCGATACGGCCACCGCGAAACACGACAATCCGATCGGCCATCCCAATCACCTCCTGCGCGTCGTCGCTAATGAGGATGATGGCGATCCCCTGTCCTGCCAAGTGCGAGATGATGCGATGGATTTCCGCCTTAGCTCCGACGTCAATGCCTCGCGTTGGCTCGTCAAGGATGAGGACTTTTGGAGATGGAATCAGCCATTTCGCCAGCAGGACCTTCTGTTGGTTTCCACCGGAGAGGGTGTTCGTCAATTGCTCGACTCCCGTTGCGACAACTCGCGTCCGGCTAGCGAAGTCTCGGGCGATCTGAGCCTCTTTCCCGCGGTCGACCAGGCCAAGCCTGCTGGCGAGCTCGCGGAGGATCGGGAGCGTCTCATTTGCCCGAATCGGAAACTGTAGCACGAGCCCCTCTTGGTGCCGGTCCTCGGGCAAGTACGAGATACCGAGCTGCATCGCATGCCGAGGAGAGCGAGGCCGGATGACGCGGCCGTCTACTCGAATCTCACCCCGGTTCGGTCGCGTGACGCCGAAGAGCATCTGGCCGACTTCAGAGCGGCCAGCACCGACCAGGCCGAAGAAGCCCAGGATCTCGCCTGCCCGGACATCGAAGCTGACGTCCTCGACAAAGCCAGCACCAGAGAGTCCTAGCACGCTGACCACCGGCTTGCCAATCCGGGATTCTTCCTTTGGGAAAAAGGCGCCAGGTTCAGCGCCGATCATGTGACGAACGGTTTGTTCCGGAGTGAGATCCCCCGTGGCAGATGTAATGATGCGTTTCCCTGAGCGCAGGATTGTAACTTCATCGCCCCATCCGAGGATCTCGTCGATGAAGTGACTGATGAAAAGAATAGCCACTCCCTGGTTCTTCAGCCGCTCGACGATCTTGAAGAGGCGATTCACCTCGCGACTTGAGATGGCCGACGTGGGTTCGTCCATGATGAGTACGCGCGCGTCGATCGAAAGAGCCCTGGCTATCTCAATTGCCTGACGTTCGGCGATGCTCAACATCTTCACTGGCACGCGTACGTCGATCTCCACCCGAAGATTTGATAAAAGTTCTCGCGCGCTGCGCGTCATCCCTACCCAATCGATGCGCCCCCTCTGCCGCGGCTGGCGGCCAGCAAAAACATTCTCCGCAACCGAGAGGTCCGGAAAAATGGCAGGGTGCTGATGAATAACAGCGATGCCCTGGCGCCGGGAATCGGCGGCGCTGACAATCGTGGTTCCAACGCCATCCTTCAGGATCTGGCCGCTGTCTGGTTGATAAATGCCCGCAAGGATCTTGACGAGGGTGCTCTTGCCAGCCCCGTTCTCGCCGGCAAGAGAATGAACCCGTCCCCCGTAGAGGCTAAGATCGACGGCGCTCAGTACCTCGATGGGACCAAAGCGTTTGGTGAATCCCGCGCAGCTCAATTACCGGCCCATTAAATTTCGCACCGGATTGATTTCCTTGAGGTTGCGGATGCAAGTCACGCCCCAGGGGTCCTGACGACACTGGTCTAACGTTGGTAGTGACGCGGGGCCACAACATCTTGGCTGCATCGTCGTCTGTTTTCTAGACGCGGGCTAAAAATTGTAGTCCTTAACGTTTTCAGCCGTGAACTGAAGAGGCTCACCAGTGATGATCTGTCCTGTGGAGTCTATCTTATATTCGCCGGGCCACTTTCCGTCCTTTATTGTAAAAGAGTCGCCCGCCTTCCCCTGAATCTTCCCTTCAGCAAGGTACTTGGCCGCATAGTAAGTGACATAACCGAGTTTGATCGGATCCCACAGATAAAATCCTTGGATCGTCCCATCAAGCATGTATTTGGCCGTGATACTCGGGACACAATTGCCGGAGACCTTGATCACGCCTGTCTTGTGCAAGGACTCGAGCGCGCGAGCAACCGCTGGAAGACCAGGGCAAGTTGGTGCGAAGATCCCGGTAAGGTCAGGAT
>JBAUZZ010000649.1:0-7138 GCA_049585495.1 Chthoniobacterales bacterium
GGGGTCCATCCCAACGTTTTGCCATCGCCCAAATCAATGCTAATTTCCGAGTCCTTTGCATGAACTACAAAGAGACTCTCAACCTGCCAAAGACGGAGTTTCCGATGAAGGCCAATCTGACCGCCCGAGAGCCGGAAATTCTTGCCCGCTGGGAGAAAGAGCGTCTCTATGACCAAATCCAGGCTGCCCGAAAAAATTCTCCTCTGTTTGTACTGCATGACGGCCCGCCTTTTGCCAACGGGGACGTCCATATGGGCACGGCGCTGAACAAGATTTTGAAGGACTTTATCGTCAAGAGCCGGACGATGGAGGGCTACCGCTCACCTTTCATTCCTGGCTGGGACTGTCACGGACTCCCGATCGAATTTAAAGTTGTCAAGGAATCAAAGGGCCTGGCCGCGCTGGAGGTACGAAAACGGTCGGAAGCTTACGCGCGCAAATTTATTGACATTCAGCGCCGCCAATTCAAGCGCCTCGGAGTCCTGGGAGATTGGGAGCATCCCTACCTGACCCTGGACCCAAAATACGAAGCGGAGATTCTTCGGGTTTTCGCCGAAATGGTCCGGAAGGATCTCATCTATCGAAGCAAGAAGCCCGTTCTTTGGAGCACCGGTGCGCAGACCGCACTTGCGGAAGCCGAGGTGGAGTATAGAGATCGAACTGATCCGTCGATTTATGTCGGCTTCCCCTTGACAACAGGCCCGTTTGCAGGCGAGGCGGCTGTTGCGATTTGGACCACAACCCCGTGGACATTGCCGGCTAATCTGGCGATTGCCGTGCATCCCAGTTTTTCTTATTCAGTCCAGCGTTTCTCCCACCCGAACCATCCCGAACCGGCGAAATTTCTGTTAGCCGACGCCCTGATTGCTGCCTTTACGCTTGCGACCGGCTGGATTCCCGAGGGCGAACCAGCCGCCAAATACCAAGGTTCAGAGCTGGAGAATTGGAAGTGCCACCACCCGTTCTTAGAGCGCGAATCGGTCGTCTTGCCTGCTGAGTTTGTGACGCTCGAGGCCGGAACAGGCTGTGTTCATGTCGCTCCAGGACACGGTGAAGACGATTATCTGCTGGGAGTGAAACACGGCTTGCCGCTGCTCTCACCGGTCGACGATAACGGCCGCTTCACCGAGGAGGTTGGCGTTCCGGCCTGGGTTGGAAAGTACGTGTTCGCTGCGAATGAGGATGTCATCAAGCTCCTGAGGGAGCGCTCAGTGCTGCTGGGCGAAGAGGTCTATCATCACTCCTATCCGCACTGCTGGCGCTCGAAAACACCCATCATCTTTCGTGCAGTTGAACAATTTTTTATCCGGATCGATCAAATCAAACAAAGCGCGCTTGAAGCAATTGATAGCGTTTGCTGGTCTCCCTCTTGGGGCCGCAACCGGATCTACGCGACAGTTGAATCGCGTCCAGACTGGTGCATCTCGCGTCAGCGTAGCTGGGGAGTGCCTTTACCGGTGTTCTATCAAAACGGCGATCCGATACTGAATGCTGATTGGATCCTGAAATTCGCAGACCTTGTCGAACGCCGTGGAACGAATGTTTGGTTTGAGGTAACCGACAACGATTTAGCTCGGGAGCTTGCGCTGCCGCTTGGACTGACTCGCCGCAATGACACGTTGGATGTCTGGATTGATTCGGGCGTGAGCCATCAGGCAGTCTTGAAATCGCATCGGGCCTTGCACTGGCCAGCCGATGTTTACATTGAGGCGACAGATCAGCACCGCGGTTGGTTTCAGTCGTCGTTACTGACGAGTGTAGCGATTCAGGGCAAGGCTCCCTATCGCGAGGTGCTTACTCACGCTTTCGTAGTCGATGTCGATAGCCGCGAGAAAATCTCGAAGTCGCAACAAGGCGCTTACGAGAAGCCGACCGAGGCGGACCATTACGTCAACAAGCACGGCGCCGATATCGTCCGGCTTTGGGTCTCCAGCGTGAACTACTCGGACGAGGTGCCGTTCGGCGAGAAGATGTTTGCCCAGCTCGCAGAAACCTATCGTCGGATCCGCAACACCCTTCGCATTCTGTTGGCCAATTTGTACGACTTTGACCCGGTCAAAGACCAAAGTTTGGAATTGACGCTCATCGACCGCTGGATGTTGAGTCGGCTCCAGCAGTTGATCACGCAGTGCCGGGAGGCTTACAAGCGATTTGAATTTCACAAGGTCTATCACGCAGTTAACCAGTTCTGCGCCATCGAACTAAGCAGCCTCTACGTAGATATCACGAAGGATCGGTTGTACTGTGACGCGCCGGGCTCGCAGCGACGAAGAGCGACGCAGACCGTGATGCGCCAGGTGTTGGACAGCCTGATACGTTTGCTCGCTCCGATCCTGGCCTTCACCACAGAAGAAGCATGGAGCTATTTCGGTAAGTCCACTTCGATACACGTCGAACTTTTTCCAGACGCGGATCCAAGCCGAATCGACGAGCGCGCCTTGCGTGACGTCGACGCTCTACTCCGAGTTCGTGCCGTCGTCGCGCACGCAATCGAAGACATGCGCCAACAGCAATTGATCGGCAACAGGTTGGAAGCTCGCGTCGAGGTGGCACTGCCGAAAGACGACCGGGTTCGCCAACTCCCAATTCAGGACGTCGAGGAATTTCTCATTCTCAGTCACCTCGAACTTGTTGCGACGGACGGCGCGCCCGCGGCGCAGGCGACGAAGACCGATTATAGCCGTTGCGAGCGGTGTTGGCGACATCTGCCCACGGTGGGCTCAATGGTTGATCATCCGACGTTGTGCGAACGCTGTGCCGCAGTAGTGAACGACCTTGCCATGAGCGAATGAAATATTTGCTATTCTTAGGGCTTCCCCTGCTGGTCCTTGACCAGATCACTAAATGGATGGTACTGCAGAACATTCCCTACGGTGGAGAGATTCCAGTCGTTCCAGGGTTTTTCAGCCTGGTCCACGTGACGAACACCGGAGCCGCGTTTGGCCTTTTCCAAAACAACAATCTTTTCTTTATCTTGCTCGCCGTCGCGGCCTTAGCCGTCGTCCTGTTTCTCATGATCCGCGATCAGATTTCAACCAATCCCAAGGCACGTCTGACCGTGCTGACAAAGATTTCGTTTAGCCTGCTTGCCGCGGGTGTAGTAGGCAATCTGTTCGACCGCGTGATCCGCGGCAACGTCATCGACTTTTTACATTTCTACATCCGTGAATACGCTTGGCCCTCGTTCAACGTAGCCGACAGTTGTATCTGTGTCGCCGTCGCTCTCCTGATTTTGGCATCGTTCCGTTCTCCGCAAAAAGTGGTAGGGCGAATTCCTCCCGCGCAGCGGGACAAATGAGCCTCGATGGGCTAGCAGCGTTTGCGGTTTAGGCTCATCCGCCGCGGCGGATTCGCCCTACCGACCATTCCTCAATTCCGCCCACCACCCCCCAATCACCTCTCAGTTCTCATGAATCACATTTGGTTGCGCCTTCGCTGCGCTGTGACCTTCTGTAGAACATTCTTGTTTGGCCTCAATCCTTGCGATGTTGGATCACTTCTCCATCCTGCGTCAGGCTCTCCAACAAAAGACGAAGTCGCGGCCCAAATCGCCGGATTTCTGCCCGATGGGCGGCAGAAAGTTTCTCGAGAACCTTTGTTCCGGCACGGCTGAGCTTTACATAGACCTGGCGACGATCCTCTACGCCGGCTTCGCGTTCGATCAACCGTTGGGCAGCCAGGCGATCCACCAAGCCGACCGCACTATGGTGTGCGATCTGAAGCTGTTCCGCTAGTTCGCCGATTGTGACACGTTCTCGTTCGGGGAAGCCTTTAATGGCGAGCAAGGCCTGGTGCTGGCGCGGCGTCAATCCGGCCGCTCGAGCCGCATCCTCGCTAAATTGAAGAAATTGCCGGAGATGGTACCGGAAGGCAGCGAGCACTTCATATTCGGTCTTAGTAAGGCCCGGAAAGGGAATTCTAGGGGAGGAAGGCATCACTTTCTATAGTTATCCAATCCTTAGAGATTTGCGGGCTACGTCGCAATCTCGATTTCATCCGGCCTTTCGGACTGGTCGTCGTCGAAGAAGATATTTCGCCGCCGGTCCCACACGTACCGGTTCAATAAGACCTTCAGCGTGGCGGTCATTGGAATGGCCAGCACTGCGCCGAGGAGCCCGCCAAGAACCAGCGTCCATAGAAAGACCGAAAAAATCACCGTCATCGGATGCAATCCCACCGAGTTGCCGACAACACGGGGGGCAACCACCATGCCATCGAGTTGCTGCACGATGAAGAAAATAATCGTGACCCACAGGGGATGAACCCAATCGTTGAATTGGACAAACGCGATGAGCACTGCGGGAATGTAGCAGACCGCGAAGCCGATGATCGGCATGAGGCCGAGGAAGGCCAAAAAAAAGCCGATCAAAAATCCGAATTGAAGCCCGAGAATTGAGAGCCCAATGGCCGTTAGTGTTCCATCGATCATGCTGACCACGAGTTGACCCCGAAAAAAATTGATCAGATAGCCGTTGATCTCCGTTAGGACGACTACGACCTCGTCCTTAAATTCGGATTTCCAAATCGGCAGATAGTTGCTCCAGGACCGGGCGATCCGATGACTCTCCATGAGGAAGAAGAAGAGATAGATCGGAACGAGCAGCAGGCCGAGGAAGAAGCCGAACACCCCAAAGACTCCAGTGATGCTGCTCAGTACGAATTCCCACGAGCGCTGCGCTAACGACGGAAGCTGATCTTGCAAATACTGCAGCGATTGCTGGACGTAGGGGTTATGCTGGTATTTTTGCAGACTGTTGCGCGGCGCTGGCGCTGGATTGGCTGGAGTCGACTGTTCCCCGGGATTTCCGGCATCCAATGGAGGTATTGGTCCAAGTTGCGGAAGCTTTTCCAAATTATTCTGCAGAAAATCATCCAACTGGTTCCAGCTTCGCTCTACGTAAGCAGGGAGCGCCTTCGAGAATTTCTGCGTTTCCGAATAAATTGATGGTCCGACGCCAACGATCAGCAATATTCCGACGGTCAGAAACACTGCGAAGACCACTATTACAGCAATAACCCGCGGTAGTCGCCGTCGCGTTAGCCAATTGACCGGTGGCTCCAACAAGTATGCCAGGACGCCGGCCACAGCCACCGGCAGGAGCAAAGGCTGAAGGAAAGCCAAAACCTTCGTCGCGACGTAGATAGTCGACACGACAACGGCGGCGATGACCAGAAGCGATAGCCCCGTGATCGCGTTCCAAAGGGTTTTCGTCTGCCAAGGTGTCGGATACAAGGCAAAACAGCATGCTTAGGAATCGCCAGCCTTTCAACGCCAAACTTGCGCCGCGTTCATGGCCGCGGACCCACTAGCGTTTGCCTTTTCAACGGAACCTTGTTCCTTGTGTCTGATCTCTCAAACCATTTTATGACGATTTCGACTGAGGCGATTACGGAACAGGTGAAGAATGCTGGCCAATGGATCCAAGCCGTTCAATCAGAGGTATCCCAAGTCATCGTTGGGCAGACGCACTTGGTCGATCGCCTCCTCATCGGCCTGCTGACCAACGGCCATATCTTGCTGGAAGGCGTGCCTGGACTCGCTAAGACATTGGCGGTCAAGACAGTCGCAGCCTGCATCGACACGCAGTTTCAGCGTCTGCAATTTACTCCGGATCTGTTGCCGGCCGATATTATCGGCACCCTGATCTATCATCCCCGCGATGGTGAGTTCCGCCCAAAACTGGGACCGATCT
This sequence comes from Chthoniobacterales bacterium, assembly GCA_049585495.1. Classification (GTDB taxonomy): domain Bacteria; phylum Verrucomicrobiota; class Verrucomicrobiia; order Chthoniobacterales; family JAFAMB01; genus JBAUZZ01. Next base: position 5,694 of record JBAUZZ010000649.1, read on the forward strand.
TTGCCAACCTCATCCTGGCCGATGAGATCAATCGTGCGCCAGCAAAAGTGCAAAGCGCGCTGCTTGAGGCGATGCAAGAACGGCATGTCACAATCGGCGAGGCTACCTATCAGCTCCCCGATCCTTTTCTCGTAATGGCAACTCAAAACCCTTTGGAGCAGGAGGGCACTTATCAACTTCCCGAAGCGCAGCTTGACCGTTTCATGCTGAAGCTGAACGTCACCTATCCCTCCAAAACGGAGGAGCGTAAAATCCTTGATCTGATGGGAACCTCCGCACCCGATCTTTCGGTAAAGGCTGTGATTTCACCGGCAGAAGTCATTCGGGCTCGCGAGGTCGTCAATCAGATCTTCATCGACGATCGGGTAAAGGATTATATCGTCGACCTGGTCTGGGCGACTCGGAACCCGGCTGACTATCAGCTTTCCATGGATGGTCTGATCCGCTATGGCGCATCGCCGCGGGCAACGATTTACCTGACCCTGGCGGCGCGGGCCCACGCGTTTCTCGACGGACGCGGTTACGTAACACCGCACGACGTAAAGTCGGTCGGTCCGGATGTGCTTCGTCACCGGATCATAGTCAGCTACGAAGCGGAAGCTGAAGACGTCACGAGCGAGTCTATTATCCAGCAGATCTTTGCCGGGCTCCCGGTGCCCTGAGCGCGATGCAATCGACAAAAGAGATTCTCAAAAAAATTCGTCGACTCGAGTTAAGAACTCGGCGTTTCGTCGAAACCGCGTTTGCCGGCCAGTATCACAGCGTGTTCAAGGGTCGGGGAATGAATTTCGATGAGTTTCGGCAGTATCAATTTGGCGACGAGGTCCGGTCGATCGACTGGAACGTCACGGCACGAATGGGCGAACCGTTTGTCCGGAAATATGTCGAAGAACGCGAACTTACCGTCATGCTATTGGTTGACGTCAGTGCCTCGGGAGGCTTCGGCAGCGTGAGCTATAGCAAGCGCGAACTCGCGGCCGAGGTGGCTTCACTCCTTGCCTTCTGCGCGATCCGAAATAATGACAAAGTCGGCCTCCTTCTCTTCACCGATCAGGTCGAGCTTTACATTGCCCCGCGAAAAGGTCGTACCCACACGCTTCGATTGATTCGGGAGATTCTGTATTTCGAACCCCGTGGACGTAAAACAAATCTGGCGAACCCTCTGGATTTCTTAAATCGGGTAACAATCCGGCGCGCGGTCGTTTTTCTGGTGTCGGATTTTCAGGCGCCTGAGTACGATCGAGCGCTGTCGATCTGCAGCCGCCGCCATGACCTGATCGCGATCCCGGTCGAGGATCCTGGTGAACGCGCGTTGCCGAATGTTGGCATTGTTCAACTCGAAGATCCGGAAACTGGGAGATCATTTGAAGTTAATTTTTCCGATCGACGCGTGCGAACGGAATTTCAGCGAGTGGCCGGGCTTCACCGCCAGGACCGAGAAGCTC
>JBAUZZ010000650.1:0-4053 GCA_049585495.1 Chthoniobacterales bacterium
TCAGAAAGCGCTTCCGCTGCTTAAGGATGGGGGAGTCATCATCCTGAATGCCTCGATCGTCGCCTCGATTGGCATGGAAGCCTTCAGCGTTTACAGCGCGACGAAAGCAGCCGTTCGTTCCTTTGCCCGCACCTGGACCAGCGATTTGAAGAAGCGTAAAATTCGCGTCAACGCCATCAGCCCCGGCGTGGTGCCAACTGAGGGATATCAAAGCTTGGGCAACGAAAAGCAGGTCGCGCAATTCGCTGCGCAGATGGCGACACAAATCCCGCTCGGGCGGGTGGGTCAACCCGATGAGATCGCCAAGGCTGTAGTCTTCTTGGCCTCCGATGACAGCAGCTTTGTCGCTGGCGCTGAGCTGGTTGTTGATGGCGGAATGATCGCCGTCTAAAGCGATGCAGTTTGCACAGGAAGGTAATCCTGTGAAGGGAACCTTAGACAGGGGAGGTAAATACTCGATCCTCGGCGTTCCGATCGTGGATGCAGGTCCGTCTGCTGACACTCACAATGGGCTCGATCAATCAACGTGTTTGGCGGAAGACAACGGTGCGATGGCGGATTATGGTCTTCCAGCGAATCCGTCCATGACCGAACGCGACGAAGACGAGCAGTTCTACCGCGATACAGAGAGCATTGCCTTTCCGAAGCTCGATGATCGGCAACTCGCCCTGCTGGAACCCCTCGGCGCGCGCCGCATCGTGCGGCGTGGAGAATTAGTATACAAAGCGGGCCAGCGTGACCTCGGGTTGACGGCGGTTCTGCACGGCGAGCTGGAAGTGTTCGAGTCGCGCGACGGGCAAGAGCAAATCCTCGCGACTGCAGGCCCGCGCGGTTTCATTGGGGACGTAGCGATGCTCATGGGCACCGCTGCGCTGGCCAGCGCGCGAGGCAAAGCGGATCAGAGCGAAATTCTGGAGGTGCGCGCAGATAGGCTGCGCCAAGCCCTCGCGGAGCTGCCCGGCGTCAGCGAGCCGATCGTGCGCGCGTTCATCATGCGCCGGCAGCGGCTGAAGCGCGACCCTGAATTTGCCGGGCTGCGTATCCTCGCACTGGACGGCTCGCGGGACGGCCGCCAACTCGACGATTTTCTCGACAAAAATCATGTCCCGCACCGATTGATTGACTTCCAAAGCGAATACGGGCGTGCCTTGTGCGAACGCTTGCACTTGGCGAGTCGCGATTTGCCGGTGCTGATCACGCCGAGTGGAATGCCGCTGCGGCGCCCGTCTTTGCGCGAAGTCGCGCGGGTTGCCGGGCTGCTCCGGCCACTGGCGAGGGGAGAGGAGGACGAAATCACGTGCGATCTCGCCATCGTCGGCGCCGGCCCGGCCGGACTCGCCGCCGCGGTCTATGCCGCCTCCGAAGGTCTCAAAACTGTGGTTTTGGAAAGCTACGCGCCGGGTGGACAAGCCGGATCCTCTTCGCTGATCGAGAACTTTTTCGGCTTTCCCACCGGCATCAGCGGCGGCGAGTTGACTTACAGTGCGCAACTTCAGGCCTATCGTTTCGGCGCGAAATTTTCCACTCCCGCGCAGGCGATCTCGCTCGCGCTTACTGACGGGGAGCACCGGGCGTGCCTGCAGGTCGAGGGTTGCAACGCCGCCTTGCTGGCAAAGTGCGTTATCATTGCGACGGGTGCGGATTACCATCGCGTGGATGCTGAGGGGCTTGAAACCTTCGAAGGTTCCGGCGTCTACTACGCTGCCACCGCGCGCGAAGGTCAGCTCTGCCGCGGCTCGACCGTGGTTGTTGCCGGCGGCGGCAACTCGGCGGGCCAAGCCGCCATGTTTCTCTCCGAGGGTGCGGAGAAAGTGCTGCTGGTAATCCGCGGTGAAGGTCTCGCCAAGAGCATGTCGAGCTATCTCTCGCGCCGCATTGAGGCTAAGCAGAACATCGAAATTCTAGCGCACACCGAGATCCGGAAAATGATGGGCGGGAAGGTTCTCGAAGCTCTCGAACTGGAGCACACAAAGACGCACGAACGGCGAACGGTGCAGACGTCGGCCGTCTTTTCCATGATTGGCGCAAAGCCATGCACTGCTTGGTTGCCAGCCGAAATCGAGCGCGATGAAAAGGGCTTTATCAAAACCGGCCACGCGGTCGCCGACGCGCCTGCTTGGAAAGGCATGAGCCGTTCTCCAGGCCCGCTGGAGACGAGCCGGCCGGGCATCTTTGCCGCGGGCGACGTGCGCTCTGGTTCAGTGAAACGCTGCGCCGCCGCGGTGGGCGAGGGCGGCATGGCGGTCGAGGGCGTGCACGAGGCTCTCAGGACTTACTCCTAGACCGTTGTCATTGCTAAGCACTCTCGGACAACAAACACGGCGATAACAGCTTTTGCTGACTGCAATGTTGATCGCAACAAAGGAGTGTTATTTCAGGCCGCCGCGCTAACGAGTTGGCGGGTCAGGCTGTGCGATCATTCGAGCAAGGGAGCGAAGATAATCTTGCTTCCAGCGGCGTAACTTTGCTTCCTTCCACATGAAGCAGCCGATACAAACTAGTACGATCCCGATATAGAGTGTGTGGTAAATGCAGAAAATGAGAGGGTCGGCGAGGACGATGAGCGGGAGGTGAGCGAGAGCGCCGATACCGAGAATCAATAGCAGTCTCAACCAATTAACTTCGGGCGTGCGCCGGTTCCACAGCCAGATCGCACGCAACAATGTGGGCCCTTAGCGATTATCCCAATACTGTCGAAGCATCTTGAGAGCGAAGGCATACACGCCGGGCTGGTTTGATTCTCTTGGACCCACCACGTTCAGCAGAATGATTTGGTTCGACTCGATGAAATCCTTTAGCCTCCCAACCTCCTTAAAGAACGCCTCGTCACTGTAGTCGGTAGCCGATTTGTGGATATGAATTCCCGGTTTCTTCGCCTGAGCGGCGTACTCGAAAGTCAAAGGGCTGCCTCCAGTAAGGATTGGGGTCCAGGCTGAACACGACCGTACCATCACCTTCTCGAACATTCCGCTTAGTCCGCACGGCATAGGAAATACTCGACAACTCGGTTAGGTGGTACCGGTCCGGAATTCTGCCATGTTCCGCTCTACGCGCCCTCGGAACGAACCCAACATGCTCGAGACCGACCTCGATTGCGAAGTCGAGTCCAGCGCGATCAGCACCCGTTTGGCCACCGCTGATGATCTTTCGGAGCACGAAAGCCTAGCCATCACATGATGCAAAAAGCGGGCTAAAAAGGGTATGCGATACCCGAGCATTTACCCAGCATGCTTGACACGCAACCGTTTGGTTGCATAATAGCAGAGGAAAGGTAACCGGATGGTTGCATATCTCTGAGATGAATGATGACATTGTCTTTCGAGCTTTGGCCGACGTGAACCGGCGGTATTTGCTCGACCGGCTGCATGCAAAAAATGGTCAGACGCTCGGTGAACTCTGCCGAGGGCTGGCCATGACTCGGCAAGCTGTCACCAAGCATCTATCGATCCTTGAAAGTGGCAATCTTGTGTCTTGGAAACGCCGGGGTCGTGAGAAGCTTCACTTCATTAATCCGGTACCCATCAACGAGATCGCCGACCGCTGGATAAATAAATTCGAACAGCCACGCCTGCGTGCGCTCTCGCAACTCAAAAAGAAACTGGAAGGAAATAAAAAATGACTAGTGCGGTTGGAAGTAGTTTTGTCTATGTAACCTATATTCGGGCCACGCCTGAACGAGTTTGGTCTGCTCTCCGTTGGCGGAACGAGTTTAAGCCGGAGTACAAGGCCGAAGGCTGGTCGCTTTGCGTTATGGAAATCGAACCGGTGGGGGAGGCAACTAAACTCACAGTTAGTCACAGCATGGAGCGGGACGGTTCCGAATTGATCCGGGCCGTTTCCGGCGGCTGGCCACAGATCCTGTCCAACCTCAAATCGCTGCTCGAGACTGGTTCGGTTGTTCTAACTGGTCAGGAACCCTAATCAAACTTAGCGGAATATCCGCCGTCACGAATGTTTCGTGGCGGCAATTCCCGCTAGTGCCGCTGGTATGCCTCAGAAGAATCTTGAAAGGCAGAAAGGAGCTTTGTTGAGCGGAGGGAGCGGGTTGAGGTA
>JBAUZZ010000651.1:0-3423 GCA_049585495.1 Chthoniobacterales bacterium
GTCAGTGATTTCTGGAATGATCGCTTCGGCATCGGCTTCCGCATCCGCTTCAGACCTCAGGTGCATCGTCACCGACAGGATGTCCTTACCGTCAGGCTTGACGAGCGTCGCGCAATGATTGGAAAAGGGCGCTACTTTAGGCCAAGGTGGAACTTGGCCCTACCGGATCTTGGCATTTGTTTCGCATTCTCGCTCTGGCGCCCTTTCAGGGCGCGTCGCTGGGTTTTACCGTCTATTCCCGGGGTTGAAACCCCGGGCTAAGTCCTTAAGCCCCTTCGGGGCGGGAGGCACGCCAGTTCCTCCAGATTATCCGAACGAGAGACATGAAATAATCTGGCGCGACACTCACGATCCGGAACGAAGAATGGCCCATCTCAACCGTCCGATTAATCCATGAAACGGGCACCTCCTCTATATCGTAGCCGGCAAGGAGCGGTTTGAGACCGGTTTCAACGTTGGCCGCGAAGTGGGGTTCCTCCATCTCCAGCGAGTCAGGGATAGGGTCAGGCCTTGAAACTTTAAAATTGACTCTGGCATTCTTAGCGGTCGAGATATCAGGGATGACGCGCCCCCCTGCGGATAATCATAGCGGACGGCTTCTACCACATCATCACCCGTGGAATTGAGCGACGGAAGGCCTTTCGTGCGCAGCGAGGCAGTTTCATCGCGAGAATCGCGGACGAAGGGTAGACGAATTATTTCCGGTGATTCCAGGATCAATACCTGAATTTCGCTGCGGTCTTTCGCGCCAGGCGCTGCGCCTCAAAATCGGGTTGTGACCTGGCTATCTGCATTACCGTCTCCATCGCGGCGATCATGACACCCGGTCCAATCTCTTGCTCGGTCCATTCCCGCAAGGGTTCGCGCGGAGTCGGCAAGCGGAGCAACCCGGGATTGTCAGGAGTTGTTGAAATGTCTCCTGATCTCGGTGAGCGCTTCGGATCCTCCATATTGAGAAATAATCGTCCGCAGTTCAGAATCTTCAAGACTGCGGTTTGTGGCCAAAAGAAGGCCTGCCACATCCTGCCAGTCGGTCTCGGTAGTTCGTCGAGCCGTGTCCCGCGTGGCGTGGAGCTTGAGAGCGATGAGGCGAAGAACGTCGGGAATTCGAATTGGCTGGCCATCCAGCACCTTCTGGTTTGCGGTCGTTTCGATGCGGCCGAAGGTCTGATCGTCAACGATCATCAAATCAAGGGGCGGGAGATTCTCCGGAGCCTGAAGTTGCAGAAAGGCGTCGGTCTCGAAATAGCTGCCATATCCCAGATTGGTCAAAGCAGCACGCGCCGCGGCCAATTTCGAGTCGGCGACCAGCAGGTCCAGATCGAAGGTGTTCCGCAGGTGGCCATGCAAAACGACCGCATGGCCTCCGATTACGAGAAAGGGTACGCCAGCTTCCTTGAGGGCAAGGAAAACGGATGCAAAAATCGGCATAGTCTAAGTTCCTGAGATTGGTGTCGCTTACAAGCTCTGGATCTCGAACGCGCCTGCCGGAGTGGAAAAAGCGAGGGTCACGTCTTGAAACTTGAATAAGCAGGCCAGATGGTTGGCACTTGTGCTTCGATCAAAGGTATAATGCCAAGTTCTCCCGAGCAATCGGCTCTCCGCCATTGGCGGATCGCCCTGTCGCCCCGTCTCTTGTTGTTCAAATATTGACGGGCGGGACGCCCGTCCCACTCTGCTCCGGCTTCGCCAGGCTTCGACTACGGTACACGCTTGATCTGGAGCGCGGCAGCAGGCAGATTTCAAAGCAATGGATCAGAGCAATAGCCTCTCGGAGAAATCGTGGGTGGCCATCTGGGGAAGAGCGTAGCATAGGCATCTTGGCTGTCTGATTGCCGGAAAAGACGCCAACACGCTCTCATCATACAGGCGGGACGCCTATGCTACTCTTGGCGCCGTCGCCGTTTGGCTGGCAGAGTTTGGTGGCGAATAGCTTGGCCTTATCCTGATCACTAAACAAATTTGCGGCCATGGAACCTCGAACTTCGGTAGGCTCATCCTAACCGGCGACGACGGAGCGTCGCCCTCCAGTCATTCCTGAATTATGTCTCTCCCCGTAAAGCTGCTCACCTGAAGTTCGCCCTACCGGCCCTCTCATCTCTCACTTCTCACCTCCCACCTGCATTACTGAACTATGTCTCTAGCCGTAAAAGCCAAGGAAGAAGCGAGGGTCACGTCTTTTCCTTGCGGATGCGGTCTTCGGATGAGAAAGTGAGACTGTGAGGAATATCACAGTCTCACTGCCAGATGAGGTTTATCGTAGCGCCAGGATAAAGGCGGCGGAGCGCAACACCTCGCTGAGCGCCCTGGTGAGGCAGTTCCTCGAAACCTTGGGCGAGGAAGAAGATGAATTTCGGAAGTTGGAGCGGCTTCAGGAACAAGCCTATTCGGAAATCAAGCGCTTTCGAGCCTCGACCAGGCTGAAGCGCGACGAATTGCATCGGCGTGGCAAGCTTCGTTGATACCAATATTCTGCTTTACGCGATCAGCACCCACGGTGCGGAGGCAGGAAAAAAGGAAGTGGCTCGGCGGATTCTGACCCGCAGCGACCTGGCACTATCCACCCAAGTCTTACAAGAGTTCTATGTGCAAGCTACGCGGGCCAGAGGCGCCGACCTGGGATGCTTAACAGCCGCCCGGCTTATCCGCTCGTGGACTCGATTTCCGGTCCAGCCTATCACTGTTGAAATTGTGTTTGCCGCGATTCGGACTCAGCAACGGTTCGGTTTGTCCTATTGGGACTCAGCCATCGTCGAGGCGGCGCGAAGCATGGAATGCCCCGAGGTTCTCACCGAAGATCTCCAACACCACCAGGATTTCGACGGCGTAGTCGCCATTAATCCGTTCCGGTGAGCAAGAGTCGCGGATTGGGGCCAGGGGTCGGAGCGAGGCAGCGGGTCAAGGAGCGGATCAAATTCGTGCGGCACTAGTAGAAGTCACGGAGAAAGGAACAAGTGAGGGTCGCGTCTTGAAACTGAAACTTGAATAACCTGGCAAGACCTTCTGTGCAGGAAGCCAGTGGGGCCAAATCTCAGCTCTCAACATTTTTGCTACTCTCGAGGCCGTCGCAGCATAGGCATCTTGGCTGTCTGATTGCCGGAAAAGACGCCAACACGCTCTCATCATACAGGCGGGACGCCTATGCTACTCTTGGCGCCAGCGTAGCATAGGCGTCCTGACTTCGCCGAGCCTACGTCGCGGCTTAACTTCGAGCGTCAGGAATCGGTAGAATCTGCGCGGTTCAGTACGGGCGCGCCGTAGTTTCGGAGGCGGCTTGCCTGTATCTCCATCCACCGCTTAGCGGAATATCCGCCGTCACGAATGTTTCGTGGCGGCAATTCCCGCTAGTGCCGCTGGTATGCCTCAGAAGAATCTTGAAAGGCAGAAAGGAGCTTTGTTGAGCGGAGGGAGCGGGTTGAGGTA
>JBAUZZ010000652.1:0-2300 GCA_049585495.1 Chthoniobacterales bacterium
TTGCGGTGAAGGGCGTGATGTTCGCCGCGCTGGCCAACTCTTCATTTGTAGCGTCAAACTCGACACCGCCTGGAACTTTTTGGCCAATGACTCCGGCTAGACGAACCAGGACCTGGGCAAGTCTTTGGCGAGCCGTATGGCAACTCAGCGCTACGTGATCGGCAAAATACCAAGCCAGATAGTCAGACGCCATCAATAATGCATTCTCCAAAAGCCTTGGGTACCGCATACAGAGAGTTCGAAGTGTGGCTCGGCTCCATACCAAGACCGCGCTATCCTTCACCGTTTCCGCGCTGAGTAGATACTTAGACGCCTTAGTTAGGAACGCGGCACCGCCAACGATCTCCCCTTGTGTGAGCCAAAGAAGTAGAGTTTTCTGGCCCTCTTCCGTGATGAAAAAATATCTGGCGCGGCCACTGGTCAACAGGAACAAATGCTCTGCTGGATTACCTTGGTTTGTAATCACAGAATTGGTGAGATATCGCCGCTCAGTAGCGGCGGCGCGAATGATCGCGAGATCATGCTGCGTGATTCCTTCAAACAGCCGTGACTTTAAGCCCGCTGGTAGAGCAGCAATTCCCGTGGCGGGCATAGAGGAATCTCCCAGAAAGGAGGCAGAATCTCGGAACTCCTGGATGTTTTTGAAATCACGGGGCACGCTCCTAAGGCTTCTCTGCCATCCTACGATTTGAGGACCGTCCCCCTGTAACAGATACCGGTTTCGTCCACACTTGCATACTGGCAGAAATACTAGTCGCGAGACCCTATTTGTTGGATCCCCAGGCATAGTCGAGCGACCTCGGGCTTGGCGGAACGTGTTCAGAACACGCTAGTTAGAGATGGCTTAGCCATCTTAGCCTTCGATCCCATCGCGCTGGAGTAGGAATCCGTCTCGAGTCCGTGCCACTGGTAAAACTGACAGTTGTATCTTTTGAGCTACTCCAACAACCTCGTCATCAAGTTTGGACTGAGGCGATCTCGTCTCAGGAGATTCGGGGGGCTCGTTCAAGGTCGTTTACGGGGATCGACCTCAGCTTTGCCATATTCGCCGAAGATGCCCTTCTTAGATACTAGATGTTGCCCGAATCAATCCTTTGGTTTGACTGACGGACAAGGGCCATTCGATCGGAGCGAATTTATAGATGCGGGCATTATTGAACGGATGAATGCTATCATCTCGAACACACATTGTAACCGGGGCAGAGTCTTGCAATGGCAGTTTTACATCCTATCGAATGCCAAGTTACTGCTCGTCAAGTGCGGCTGTCCGTCATGGATTTGGATCGGTCGCGGTGGCGTCATCACACAGAGATGTGATACATGTCACAGGGCATTAACCTAAAGTAGGCTAGCCTTCGCAGGTCCAGGCTGGGAGGGCCAAGAGCACGTTAGAGGCGGTTTGCACGAATTCGAGCGCCGCGTGCGTTTTCAGCTAGGTTTGGGAGGGCAAAATGAAGTTTCCAAGAGTAATTTTAGCAGATGATCACAAAATTCTGGTCGAAGCTTTCCGGAAACTTTTGGAGCCGCATTATGAGGTCGTGGCAACTGTATCTGACGGCCGAGCCCTCTTGGACGCCGCCGAGGCTCTCAAGCCGGATGTGATATTGCTCGATATCGGCATGCCCCTTTTGAACGGCCTCGAAGCCGCGCGGCAGCTCAAGACAAAATTGCCAGCAGTTAAACTGATCTTCCTGACTATGCACGAGGATCCTGATCTGGCCATCGAGGCCATGCGTGCGGGGGCGTCAGGTTTCTTGCTGAAGACATCGGCTTCCGCAGAACTACTCCACGCGATTCAAGAAGCGCTCAAGGGGAGGACCTATGTCACGCCACATATTTCCAAGGGAATGGAGAACAGTTTCATTCGCGACCCACGGGGCAGGCAGCGGCCTAAATCATTGACGCCGCGCCAGTGCGAGGTTGTCCAACTGTTGGCCGAAGGAAAGTCTATGAAAGAAATAGCTGACGTTCTTCACGTCACTCCTAGGACAGTTGCTTTCCACAAATACCGGACAATGGAAGAACTAGCACTCAAATCGACGGCTGAACTGATTCAATTTGCCATCAAGAACCATATCGTCGTGGTGTGATCGCGCCGTAAGAGTCATCTCCGTTGCAGTTCTGACCTGATCAGGTTTCTAGATTTATTTCTTCTCCAAAGAAAAGAAAAAATAGACAGCGAGCCCCACCGAATTCACTTGTTTATTCGGGTGCTTGTTGGTGTTGTTGTCATGCTCATAATACGGGTTGAATTCGACGTGTTTGCCCACCGGGAACAAGCTGCCCGCATAGATAGAAGT
>JBAUZZ010000653.1:0-1959 GCA_049585495.1 Chthoniobacterales bacterium
AGTCGGGTCACAGTGACCTCCCTTAAAGTTCTGTGACCTCACTTATCTCAATCTCTCAATCTTTCCACAACTTCTGCCCCCCGCCCCACGCGTAGCGTCCGTCGCACCAGCGACTTCGTTCAACTGGCGATAGCGCACCTTTGCGCTTCCTCTTCGCCGAAATGCGGGATTTATCATCAACTACTTTGAATCGTGCGGAAAAAGGAAACTCGAAGCATCGTCGGCGATCTTTCGGGAGGAAACACGTGTAGGCCGCGCGGGCAAGGAAGCGCCGTCTTGGTGCCGAGGAGTGAGCAGCTACCGCTCAAACGCTCGAATATCTATTGCCTGGTAAGGACCGCTTGCACGGCTGTTCCAGGTGCGGTGTTCATGGCCTTGATCTCTTTGCCATGGCCGACGATAACCATCTTCCAGGTGCCATCCGAATAGGTTGCGGACGCGGTGCAGTCCGAATTCACCGTGTACGGTCCGGAATCGCTGACGGGGAAAACAGCACCGCCGAAACTCAAGTTAGCTGATCGGGAAGTAGTTCCATGCCCATCGAAGGAAAGGTACCGGCAGCCGCCAGTGGGACGAATTCGCCAATTTGCTGCGGTGTCCCGTTAAACGTGGGGTTGGCTAAACCACTGAGAGCGAAACCGTAGACGCCCTGGATGGTCGAAGCATTGCACCCTTCGTCATTGGCTTGCACGATGTTGCGCTGTCCGACGATGACCACAGCCAGTGCCGTGATCATCACAATGACTATGCCTATCAGAGACCTGTGTGTCGTTTTCATGGGGTGTCTCCCTTCCTTGGAACTACGAATTTATCCTGGCCGGTAAGAACGGCTGCGCCGAATGTTCCCCGGACTCTTCAGATAGGAAGGGACCGAACCTCAGTCGGACATCGGAGGAAGAGAAATCGTGCGATCAACTGTTCGGCGAGGTTAGAGCGGATTCTAGCGCCCTAAAGGTCGCTGTTCAACACTCTGATTGGGATGTCGCAGCAATATGAGAAGTTCCTCTCCGACTGCATGAATGGCCTTGCAGAAATGTAGAAGCCGATAACCAGTCAGGCAGTAAGAGAAAAGTGCGCTGTCAATCCAAGGTCTTTCAACAGACACACGATATCGCAATCTTGCGCTTTTCATTCGCCAAAAAAGCGGTTGAAAAGTGAAATCGCGATATTACGACAGTTGGCGGGGACGCGACTGCTACACCGGACGCCTTGGGCTGGGCGAGACCTGACGGATGGGATAGCCAAAACGATACGCGTCACTTTTGACTGTCTACCGCGCTTCGGGAAAACGCGAATCGTGGCCTGCTACACATTGCCAGCGTCCGTCACGATAAACAAAGATATCAGTAAACCGCGTCTTTCCAGAAGGCCGGCCATTCTCACTGTTCACACCGATGCCACGGACATAGGCCACATCGCCATATATGTGAGCATGCAAATCCGCTAGCTCGCTGTGGCCATGACTAGGCTTCGTAGCGCTGGCCAATATCGTGGACCGGTTGATGAGTGAACCGTCAAAGTCGGCCTCTTCGAATTCATCCGCTAGGATGCAGCCGAGCGCCGCCGTGTCATGCTGCTCCACAACTCGTACCCACGTGTGTTCGATTTGAACCAATGTGGCCTCGTCCTTCACCTGCCCAGTCGGGCAAGTTGCGCCATGTGCCAATGAGCACAACAGCAACAAGGAGAAAACAATTTTCATGGGACACTTCCTCCCCAGACGAGCAGGCACAACTCTGCCGGTCACTTTTGACGACAAAAACGGCCAAAAGTTAGCGGATTTGTGACAGCAGCGGGCTCAAGAATAGGTCCTTGACCTTTGAGAACAAATAACGTGAGTGCTTTATCGGACGCGCGCACACGGCAAAATGCGGTGGAGCAGGTGTTGGGGCGGGCGTTCGATAAAGCCGTCAGAAGGAAGCCGCTTGCGTTTGCGGCGGACGCGGTGGGTCTATGGGA
>JBAUZZ010000654.1:0-1568 GCA_049585495.1 Chthoniobacterales bacterium
ATAATCACCTGGGCGACGCGTTGGCCAAAGTGCTCGGGGATAAGGCTGTCGCGCTCATGCGCGGCCACGGCTCCGTCGTGGTTGGCGATTCCATTCCGCAAGCCGTCTATCGCCTGATTTACACCGAAATAGACGCACGCTTACAGATGGACGCAGCGCGCCTCGGCTCGATTACCTTCCTCTCGCCAGAGGAAGCCGCCAAGTCCGCCGCCACGCTCGATGCCCAGGTCCCGCGCGCCTGGGAACTCTGGAAATCCCGCATCGGCAAAATCGAGTAGTTCGTCGAACGCGGCGCAAAGAGGGTGTTGAGTCTGAACACCGGCCACAGATCTCGCCGCGCGAGAGCCGGACTTGACAACGAAATTTGTAGCGGCGCCCTTTAGGGCGGCAGAAATCAAATCGCTTCTAATTGCGGGCCACGAAGGCTTTCCGCTTCCCGTCGCAACGGATGTTCAGTGCGTCTCTTTCGTATAATATGTTGTCAACCGCAGGGGCGTAGCTCAGTGGCAGAGCAGCGGCCTTTTAAGCCGTTGGTCGTGGGTTCGACCCCCACCGCCCCTACCACCCTTAATCCCCATTGCTTCAGGTGTTTGAGAGGATCGACGATCCCTGAGGAAAAATCGGGTTTGCACCAATCGTGTGCAAATTGTGCGGGATTTGTGCGGGTCTCATTTCTGGCGAGTCGATACAACGCTCACAACGCGCGTATTTTTTCTCTCACGCTCGATGGCTTCCTGGACTTTCGCGAGAGCTTCACGAATGTCGTTCTCCGGCACGATTCTATAGCGCTTATATACGCTTGCAGTCTTATGTCCTGAAATCATCATACCGATAACTTGGCTCACGCCGTTTCGATCAAGATTGCGGACCGCCGACCGCCGGAGATCATGGAACAGTAGTCCGGTCATTGCGGCCTTAGTGCAAGCGCTCCCCCAGGCCTTGCGAAAGTCGCCAATGGGCCGACCATCTCCACAATGGAACACGTAACCGGACAAGCGCGTGCTGCCCTCCCTTGTAGCGATAGTACGCGCCTGCCATCGTCGGTCGATAATTTTATCGAGTTCACCTACAAGGGGAAGAATCCGCGGCTCTCCATTTTTTGAACGCCCAAGAAAAATCGTCTTGGATTCGCGATTAACTTTCGACCATTCCAATCCACGAATCTCTCCCACCCTCCAGCCACCATGATGATGATCTTGGTCGCAGGTGAGAGTCGCTTGATCTGAGCCGGAAGGTCTGTGCCCAGCAACGGGGGCATCTTGAAGTTGTCTACAAGGGCTACGTCGAATTTTTGCAACTTAACCTGTTCGAGAACATCGGTTGGCGTCAGCTCGCTGTCTAAGAATAGCGAGTCAACTTTGTGGCCCCAGCCGGTAAGCAGTGCGTCCATGTGCTTGTCGATGGGGCGTTCGTCGTCCACAACCAAGAGCTTCATCGCCGCCAATCATAGAGGCCCTTCTTACCTGGCTGCAAATCTTGTTTTGCGAATCGGCAAAATTCGATTTCTGAAAATTTCGTCGGGGCTAAAGGTCACTTAAAAAAGAGGCCCCCGCCTGGCGGAAGCCTAA
>JBAUZZ010000655.1:0-6551 GCA_049585495.1 Chthoniobacterales bacterium
GGACGGTACGGGTTGTTCCCTCCGGCGGCTGCGCCACCCTACAAAAGGCCCGGAACGCCGAGCCCGGAATCCAGAACCCGGAACTCGGAACGCCAAACGCTTAACGCCGAACGCCAAACGCTCAAACGTTCCCTGGTTGTCTCTGGATCGACCTTTGCGTACCCTCTCCTGTGCTAGAAAAGGTCTTAGTCGTCGGATGCGGTTACCTTGGCCTTCCCCTTGCCCGGCGTCTCCTGGCCGCCGGCTACCAGGTAACCGGACTGACAGCCTCGCAGGAATCTGCCGAGCTTCTGAGGGCCGAGTCATTTGCAGTCTATCCGATCGACATCAGCACCGCTGCCGCGTTCAGCAGGCTCCCGCTGCGCCAGTTCAATGTCGTGATCCACTGCGCGAGTTCCGGGCGGGGCGGCGCCGAAAGCTACCGAGCTGTGTTCCTCGAGGGAACAAGAAATCTGCTCTCGTTGCTTGACGCTGGCCATTTGCTGATCACCAGCTCCACCTCGGTCTACGCCCAAACCGACGGTTCGCAGGTGAATGAGGACTCCCCCGCAACGCCAGAGCGCGAGACCGGCCGTATCCTGCTTAGCGCCGAAAATCTCGTGCTCGAGCACGGCGGAACAGTGTTGCGCCTCGCCGGGCTCTATGGCCCGGGTCGCTGCGTACCGCTCGAGAAGCTTTTGGCCGGGACGGCGCTTCTGGAAGGTCAAGGCGAGCGAGTCATGAATTCATTGCATCTGGCCGATGCCGTCAGCGCCCTCGCCTTCCTTTCCGACGCAAGGCCGGGCGGTATCTTCAACGTCGCCGACAATCAGCCGGCCATCCGGCGCGAATGGTTTGAATGGGTCTGCAACATACTTGGAACCAAGCTCCCGACTGTTGGTCCCAGAGATTTCACCCGGAAGCGGGGCTGGACGAGCAAGCGGGTATCGAATGTAAAATTGCGGGCACTTGGCTGGGAGCCACAGTTCCCCTCTTTTCGGGAGGGAATGATTGAGATTCTGGCGGGCACAGTAAAGCTCGGAACGCTACGAGATTCGCAGCGCGGCTGAGCCGCAACCAAACGCGCTCCGTGAGAAGTGTTGAGGAACGAAGGTAGGGCGAATCCGCCGCGGCGGATGAGCCTAAACCGCAAACGCTACTGTGCCCTGCCATTCGGGCCACATCAGGGAGCAAAGTAGCCGCAGCCCGACTACGCCAAGCCTACGTCGCGGCCGAACGCAACCGGTTTGTTAAACTCTGTGGTTGAGGGCGCGCCGAAGCGAGCGAAGGCGGCTTCCAGCTGCGACAAAGAAACAGCCTGGAAGCCTGCACCACCTTCCCCTTACCCCCTCACTTGGCCGGAGCCAGTTACGCGATATTTGTAGGTCGTCAGCTCTTCCAAGCCCATCGGGCCACGGGCATGTAACCGTTCTGTACTAATTCCGATCTCAGCTCCAAAGCCGAACTCGCCGCCGTCGCTGAAGCGAGTTGAAGCATTCCACAGGACAACAGCGGAATCGACTCGTCGCAGGAATGTCTCGGCAACTTTAGCGTCCTCGGTAACGATCGCGTCTGTATGGTGCGACCCGTAGTCGTTGATGTGATTGATCGCTTCCTCAAGGTTCTGAACCACTCGGATTGATAGAATCAAATCAAGGTACTCGGTCCGCCAGTCCTCTTCCCTGGCCGGTTTTACCACGTCTCCCAGAATTGATCTCGTTTGAGAGTCGCCCCGCAACTCGACGCCATGATCGAGCAACGACCGACCGCACCGGCGCAGGAACGCTTCCGCCAGGTCAGCATGCACAAGAACGGTCTCCACTGCGTTGCAAACCCCGGGTCGCTGGCATTTAGCGTTCAAAACGATTGATTCGGCCATTGCCAGCTTGGCATCCCGATCAACAAACACATGGCAGACACCGTCGAAGTGCTTGATCACCGGCATTCGAGCGAGCCCGGCGACAGTCTCGATCAGTGATTTTCCGCCCCGCGGGATGATCACATCAATAAAAGCGCTCATCTCGGCCATAGCTCGGACCGCGGCCCGATCCGGGAGGGAAATGAATTGAATCGTTTCCTCGGGCAGCTCCGCTTTCGCACAACCGCTTCGCAATGCCCTAGCGATCGCTTCATTGGTCCTCAGAGCTTCCGAGCCACCCCGCAAAATGACCGCGTTGCCAGCTTTCAAACATAAAGCAGCCGCGTCACTCGTGACATTGGGTCTCGACTCGTAGATAATGCCGATCACGCCGATTGGAATCCGAACCTTCGCAATCCTGAGCCCGCTCGGGCGATCCCATTCGCGAAGCGTCTCCCCAACCGGATCGGCTAGAACCGCCAGTTCTCGCACACCCCGTGCCATCGAAGCCAGTCGCATTTCGTCTATTCGCAGCCGGTCAAGCATGGCGGGTGCCGAATCAGCGCGACTCCCTGACTCCAAATCGAGTCGGTTGGCGGAAAGAATTCCAGAAGCGGACGCTTCAAGCTCGAGCGCCATCGCGAGCAGCGCCTCATTCTTCCGCTGGGCAGAAACGTTGGCCACTACCTGGCTCGCGCTTCGGGCTCTCCTTCCAATTTCAGTGATATGCTGGACAATGTCCGTCGCCATATTCTAAGCAGGAAAGCGCGTTCCCACGGGTTCTCCGTTTATCGCGGCCGACAATAACCTCGGCCGAAGTCCACTGGCAATGACGCTGGGAATTCCGGCCTCCGTCGCCATCTTGACAGCTTGAAGTTTGGTGATCATGCCTCCGGTTGAATGTAGCCCGGTCTCGGCGCTCGCCAGACGAAAAACAGCACCAAGATTCGTCACTTCGGCAATCCTGTTTCCTTGACTATCCAATAGTCCGTCGACGCTGGTCAGGATAACCAGCAGGTCCGCCCGGCTCAGAATTGCGACCTCAGCCGACAACCGGTCGTTGTCGCCGAGTTTCAACTCTTCGACCGCGACCGAGTCATTCTCGTTGATGATAGGCACCACGTTCCTGAATCGAAGAAGCCTTTGCAGGGTGTTTCGCGCGTTCTGGTAGCGGGTACGGCTATCCAGGTCCTGGTGGGTAAGCAAGAGTTGAGCGACGTGGAGGCCGTGTCTGGCAAAAAGCGTGGCGTAGAGGCGCATCAGCCGTGACTGACCGACCGCAGCACAAGCCTGCGTCGAGGGTAGATCCTTCGGGCGCCCCGGAAGCTTCAGCAACATTAGCCCCGCACCGACCGCGCCACTACTCACCAGGAGACATTCGTGCCCGGCTGCGACCTGTTCGGCAACTTCGGTCGTTAACCGAACGAATTGCTGCGTATTCAGTCCATCACTCGACGCTTTGGTCAGGATGCCGGTGCCAAATTTAATAACAATCCGTTTACGCTTATCAGACATGGAAAGCGGCCGCAAATATCGTCATTTGTTGACCAGAATGCTAGGGCGTGTATTGAAAATCCTCGCTAGCCAGTTCGCAGCCGCCGGATCGGGGATTTTTGACCGTGCCCCAACCTTGGCTGATTAATCGGAAAGCTTGTGAATATTGTCCGTCTGATTCGCCAACAGGCCGATATTCGGCCCAACCACGTCGCGTTGCACTGCTTGGGCGCGGGTGGACCGGTAACCTACGGCTCTCTCGTCGAGCAAGCGGAAAAGGTCGCAGCCTGGCTTCAATCACGCGGATGCCAACCGACCGAACGCTGCGGGCTGATGGTTGAGGAAGGGCCGGATTTTCTGATCAATGCTCTTGGGATTCTTGCTGCCGGACTCTGCCTCGCCCCAATCGGGCTATTCCTATCATCAGAAGAACGCGACCTCATCATTCGGTCCGCTGGATTGCACTGGCTCCGGCGGGCGAATTCGCAGCTTGTGCGATTCCCGTTCGCCTCAGCAGTCGATGCGCAAGCAGACCAAGATTACCGCGCTATATCGCCTGCCTACATCCGATTCACATCGGGTACAACGGACGCGCGCAAAGGAGTCCTTCTTGGTCATCAGACGATCACTGACCGCCTGAACGCCGCTGACACGGTTTTGAAAATCCGACCCGAGGATCGTGTCTGGTTCACCCTGCCGATGGCTGATCATCTCGTCGTATCGATTCTCCTTTATCTATCGCGGGGTGCTACCGTCATCACCACTCGCGAATCGCGATCGGAATCGTGGCCTGAACTGGTTCGCGAAGCGAAGCCAACCCTGATTTATGGAGCGCCGGATTTCTACGAGGAGCTAGTGGCGTCTCCGGTTGAAGAGCTGGCCAACCTACGGTTGGCCATTTCAACCGCCTCGCTTTTAGCGCCTAAGACGCAAAAAGCATGCTTGATGCGGTTCGGTAAACAACTCAGCTCGGCTCTCGGGATCATCGAAGTCGGCCTGCTAACCATAAATTTAGAGGCTGACCAACCCGGCTCGGTAGGTACTCCAATCCCGTCCTACAAGGTCGCAATTCTCAATGAAGATGGAACGCCGGTCATCCCCGGGGAAGTCGGACAGCTTTATGTCCAGGGCCCCGGCTTGCTCGACGCTTATCTGTCGCCATGGCGGCCGCGACTCGAGCTTCTGAAGCAGTACGGATACCCAACCGGCGATTTCGCGCGCCAGGACGGAAATGGATTTTTGTTTCTGGCGGGGCGCGGAAAAACCCGACTGCAGATTGATGGACTTTCCTTCTTTTGCGAGGAGATCGAATCCATTCTGAATACCATGCCCGGGATCCTGGAAAGCCGCGTCTTTATCGATCGTGATCGACTCGCTGCCGAGATCGTAGGAACGACTGAATCCATCCAGACTCTTCCCCAGCTCATGCATGGAAGTCTCGATCCTCGTAAGGTGCCTGGCATATTTCGAAGGGTCGAGCGTTTGCCTCGAACGCCGAACGGAAAACTTCTCCGCCACTGAGCATGCGAAACTCCGAACTTGAAACTCGGAACCCGGAACTCGAAACTCCTCAGCCGTGGCCATTGTCGTCCAGAAATATGGCGGCAGCAGTGTCGCCGACGCGCAAAGACTCCAGAAGGTGGCCGAACGCATCGTCAAAACCAAAGAGTGCGGACACGATGTCGTGGTGGTCGTTTCGGCAATGGGCGATACAACGGACAATCTGCTCAGCCTCGCTAAGCAAGTCTCTGTCAACCCGGATCGCCGCGAACTCGATATGCTACTTTCGGCCGGCGAACGCATCTCTATGGCGCTCCTCTCCATGGCAATTCGTGAACTGGGTGGCGATGCGATCAGTTTTACAGGCAGCCAGTCCGGAATCATCACGAACGACCGACACATTGACGCCAGGATCATCGAGGTCCGGCCCTTTCGCGTCCAAGACGAACTGGCTCGAGGCCGAATCGTCGTCGTTGCCGGATACCAAGGGGTTTCGTATCGGCGGGAGATTACAACGCTCGGACGAGGCGGGAGCGATACGACGGCGGTGGCAATGGCCGCAGCGTTGGGAGCGAAATGGTGCGAGATTTGCTCGGACGTTGATGGCGTCTATACGGCAGATCCGCGAATCGTCAGGTCCGCCCGGCGCATCCCCAGTCTGTCCTACGAAGAGACCCAGGAGCTGGCGGAATCAGGTGCGAAGGTCCTGAATGCGCAAGCAGTAGAATTCGCAAAAGAGAAAGAAATCGCGATCTACGCGCGCGCGTCTGCCAGCGCGCTGCCGGGAGCGGATCCGACTGTCGACGGAACCGTCGTTCGCCGGTATGCTCCCCGTGTACCCGGATCGGTAGTGGGGGTCGCTAGCGAACGCGAGGTCATTATGATTCAGAGCCAAGAGATCGACCGGCTTCTCGCCGTCATGGATAACTTCAAGACTCCCGGTAAACAGCTTCATATCACGAACGCGAATTCGCGACAGGATGGGCTAACGATGATTCTTTCTAAAGAGAATCTTCACCAGGAAAAGAAACTCCGCGCGGCGCTGGAGCAGTTAGGATCCGGAATCCTTTGGAATGACGGGGTCGGCGCCGTGAGCATCGTCGGCACCGGGATCAACGTGTCTAATCAAAAAATGTTGTGTGGCACCCGCGCGCTTAAAAAGGCCGGGATCGCGTATTACGGCGCTGCGACGTCGTCATTCCGAGTAACCTGGATCGTTGCGCGAGAAAAAGTCTCGGCAGCCTTAGGGCTGCTCCATGCACTGTTTATCGAGAGGGACGCGCCCCTGGTACCTTGATTGAGAGTAGCGCAGGCTTCCAGCCTGTATTTTTGACTCTGCGACCGTATTCAAGCAAGGCAACCCTGCCCCGGAAATACAAAAACCAGCTCGATCAGAGGGGGAACACGTTCTGGGGGCCAATCGAGCTGGTAACCGTCAATCTATGCAGGCGCAGCACCTTCAGCAACCAAAATTTTCGGAAAATCTGCAGCTCATTTTCAGGTTGCTCGGATGACGCCTCGGAGCAACGATGGTCCTTGCGGAAGATGTTCCATGCCCTGAGCAATCAACTCAGCTCCGACGTCGCTCTCCGGACCGTCGCGGGACGCCGGAAGGAGCTCTCCGCCCTTGCTCGCGAGTTAATCGAGTTTGCCTTTCGCCTCTTTCACGGTCGAATCGAAGGCTACCAGGCCTGCGATACCGCCTTCCACGACTTTGACC
>JBAUZZ010000656.1:0-4233 GCA_049585495.1 Chthoniobacterales bacterium
GGTCCCTTGCGCCGGATAGCATTTCGCATTTCCAACCATAGGAAATGATTAAGTGGTACGGGGTGCAATAGGCCTCCAAGTAGTTTGCGCGCTTCTTCCGCCGTGTCTTCAAACGCATAAACGGACACTAGAATGCTTGTATCGGCGTAGGTCACCATTTCGACCTTGCCCTTTCCTCCAAAACCGCGCTAGCGCCGGTCGATCGCCCGCCCATGATTTCCTTGGCCCGCTCCAACCGCTGTCCCCAATGCTTTGCCAGGTCAAAGTTGGAAAGCGCCGGTCTTTCAAGCGGCACGAGTTGCATAATCGGCTTGCCGTTATCGGTCAAAATCACATGTTCGCCACGCGCGACCCGCCGCTTAATTCGTGCCCAATCGCTTCGAAGCTGCCGCACAGTCACAGTTTCTTTTTTTGCCTCACTGGTCATCGTGTGCACACTACTGTGACACAGCACCTGGCACAATGGAAAAATGCACGTTGCCGTGTCGCAGAGGATTATCCCCTTGGCCACCGGCACGACGTTCGCGGGCGGCGCGAGCGGGAAGGAAGGACACGGACAAAGGGCTTCGCGGATGCGATAGTCATACGAAGAATGGAGCGTTCCCATGAAATCCCGTACTCGCAACGTCCTGTTCGTGCTCGCAGCGTTCGTCATACTCGGTTCTGCGGTAGCGCTGATTGCGTGGGAGGTTCGCCTTTGGCTCCGCGTTCTCGAACCTGGCGAACTTAGCGGCAATCTCGGGAGTTAGTCACTATGACGCGCTGTTACAGTGGCGAACGCATTAGGAGCTGTAGCAGCTAAAAAAGAGGGGATGTGGGGACACCCGAACTGCGAAAAGGCGCATTCTGTGCTCAAGCCGAACAAATCGCTACCGATTATGGAAATTATCGACAATACGGTGCCTGCGTCACCGGTGCCTCCCCCTACGGCGACACCGCGCTCCAAGCGGTCAGTCTCGCCTGATAAAATCCGCTCACGGCAGTGGGCGGTGGACAACGTCTTGGACTGGGCCGAGATCGAAGCGTTGATCCGCGAAGCCATCGCATTGCTCGAAGAATCCGGAGAGCTGATCCCACGCACGCGCAGCCTAGATCCCGACTGCGCGCGGGCGCTTTGCACTGAACAACAACCAACTACGCGACCGGACGACCGCGGATCTACTCTTAACACATAGGCCGGGGCTCCGCATCGAACTGGCGGATGAGAACCCGCTCTCTAAATACGGGGAACCTGTACTGCGGGTGTTCCACGGGCCTTGAAACCGTGAGAAGAATTCCTGTAGATCCAGGACAGACACATACTCTCCGGGATCCAAGCGCTTCGGGACGGGACCCTTTGCGGTCAAAACCTTCGTCCTGATCGAACTTGCCTACGCGGTCAAGTGCCGGTCTTAGTTCTTGCCTGTATAACTTTCCGTGGCCAAACCTTGTTTATGGCCAATTATACCTGTCTGACATGCAACAAGGCCTTCGAAGGACATGAACCTTTGGATTTCACCGACATCAACATCAAAAACAAGGTCCTGCCTCTTTGCCCTTGATCCAAAGATGGGCTGTTGAACTCGGAGGAGTTCGTTAGTCTGGACATCGATTCGCAGGAGTTCGAGCAAGGCGTTGCGGCGTTAAAGGAGGCGATTGCCACCCATCAGGTTGTCGAAGGCAATCACGTGAAACCGACCCTCAAGGGAAGCTGGGCCGTGAGCTCAGCGAAAGTCACGCCGGGAGCGCCGGCCAAAAAGATACTGACTCCCGAGGAGGCCCAGCAACTAGCTGAAGCCCAACGTCGCCAAGTGGTCGAGACCAAAGCCAAGGAACTGCTGAACCTGATTAACACTTGCATTTACCAACGGCACATATGCCGTGAATACCTCCGCACGATATGGTCTTGATAAACTGTATGCGAGCGACGCCAAGCTTATCGCCACGTCGGACGTGATTGACAAGGCCGCCAACATTTGGGTCCTTGGCAGCGGCGAGCCCAGGTGCAGCTCTGAATTCAAGAACGAGCTGAAATTCCGGCTTCGAAACGAAACCGAATTCATGAAAAGCATAATCCCCGGCCAGCCCGCCAAGGGAAAACACAACGTTCATGTCATCCACGTAACCGCCGCCTTGAAAATCATCACCACGCCGCTCTTCGGAACCACGATCGAACGCAAAATCAGGCTGGGGACGACCATCAAAAGCGATTGGTACTCACCCGGCGATAAGATCGGCGGGAAAGTGCCTTATGCGCCTGGCAAGGCCTAGCGACCTATGTGGGTGTCTATGAGGTTTAGTTTTGCCGGTCCCGAAAGAAGCCTCCCTTTTGTTGCGAATTAAAATGGCAGTCAGTAAACGCTGTTATACTGCCGCAAATTCTCCGGGTCCGGTGCGCCGAACTCCCCGCATCCGGTACATCTGCGCGGTGAGGCTATTCTTCGGGTTAGACGAACGAAATGAATAACCAGCCGCCAGGAGCCGGCGGTAGATCTCGGCAACTCTCATCGGCTTTCCCTGTCTCCGGAGGATCTGCCTGACGCCTGCTGCGACTCCGCTTCTCTGAGCAACTTTGTCGACCTGCCTGCTGGCTTGCCCAGCGATAAGGTTCTTTGTCACCATACCATCCTGCGACTTTGGTAGCCCACCCTCGGTCAGTAAATTCCGAAGCTCGATGTCAAGATGTTCAATCTTTTCCTGAATTTCAGCTGCTTTCCTTAGCGTGGAAGAAGATAATGATTTTAACATCTTCAAGACTACAGGGCTGCGCGGTCTTTTCAATGGGACTGCTTGAGCCAGAGCATCGGAAACTATTGTCAGCATCTAATCAGTCCGCCCGAAATCGCCACCGGGAGACTTGCTCTCGGCTACAGACAACTCGAGCTTAGTTTCGTAGACCTGACACTGACAAAAAGGCTTTTGGGCCCATAGCAGCCCAGCATCTCTTTTAATGACATCGCTCTTCGGTTCGAATATTAGATAGCGTCATCGGAAACGGGACGCCGAAACAAGGAGACGTGCTTGCGATGAAAGCAACAACCAAGGCGCGCACAAGTAAATTTGTCGGAGCATACATCGTCCTTGCTATGCTCGCGATGGTGGCCGTGCCAGCCGGAATCACGCTGCATACCGTGGCCAAACCCGCGACGTTTCAGGTCTCAGATCCTAACCCGACACCGTACGGCTATACGACAAGCTTATCGCTGTTCATTATTCCAATTATTGTGATCGCATGCTGGTTTCTGCCTCTGGAAGGGTTGAAAATCCCGAAGCGAGCCTTCTGGCGAACCATAGCGGTCCTCGTTCCCTTCGGTTTTGCGCTCGATTTCTTTTTCGCTAGCCGCTTCTTCGTGTTTAGCAACCCAGGCGCGACTCTCAGGGTCCCTGCCCCTGCGATGGGCAGATGGGTGCCCGTTGAGGAGTATGTTTTCTATCTAACCGGTTTTATAGCGGTGCTATTGATCTATATCTGGTTAGGCGAATTCTGGTTGGCTTCGTACAGTGTAGCCGACTATCGGGTTGGAGCGAAGAAGATACGTCGCCTCTTACAATTCCATCCGGGTTCAGCGGTTCTCGGGTTAGTTCTGATCGCTCTCGCCGTCATCTATAAGAGGTTCTTCTCGAGAAGTCCCGAGGGATTTCCGGGATATTTCATGTTTCTCGTAGCGGTCGGCATGGTTCCCGCAGCAGGGTTTTTTCCAGCGGTTCGGTCGTTTATTAACTGGCGGGCCCTGAGCCTGACACTTTTCATCATGCTGCTTGTAAGCCTCTTCTGGGAGGCGACGCTGGCAGTACCCTACGGCTGGTGGGGATATCAGCCGAGGGAGATGATGGGTCTCTCCATCGGCGCCTGGGAGCAACTCCCCATCGAGGCTGTTTTCGTCTGGATTGCGGTCACATATGCGACAGCTATTGTGTTTGAAACGGTCAAACTGTGGCAAGCCTCGGGCAGGAGAGCCAGAGAAGCTTTTCTGGGCTCTAACGAGAATATTAGACCGGCAAAGACTTTATGAGGCTAATCCCCCCGCCTGTTCCACTTTTACACGCTCGCCGGTTCAGTTAGTTTGAACCCTGTAAGTATGCTACAGACGTCTCAGCTTAGCGGAATAAAATAGTTGCAAGAACCTCTTTTCTCGGTGGAGAAGCCCAATGCATCGAGGACGAGGACGATTTTTAAAATTCGGGTTTTAGCCTTAACGATTCCGGCAGGAGGCAGCGGCGCGGGCCCTTGTTGCCTTCGCCAGATTCCGATAC
>JBAUZZ010000657.1:0-4405 GCA_049585495.1 Chthoniobacterales bacterium
GAGAACTCACCACTAGGTTTCCGCTCAAGAATGCATTACCTTTAACCGCCACGTGATCGAACTGCTCAGGCTGTAGGCCGCCGATCCCAAGCGCAAGCGTTCCACCCGGCCCTTGCGTATAATTGCCGCCGACGTTGATTTGGAGCGGCATGCCAGTCTGGAAGCTTGTGGTGCGTAAGGTGCCTCCCAGCACGAAAACGTCTCCTGAGCCCAGTGCCCGGGATATTTCTTGAGCGGCGCTTAGTGTGCCTGCGGCGCTTGGTGTGCCTACAACCAGAGTTCCGTCGTCAATGATCGTACCGCCGCTATAGGTGTTATTACCAGTGAGAACTAAGGTGCCTGGGCCCTGCTTGGTGAATGAGCCAGGTCCCTGGATAGTTCCGCTAAGAACCGAAAAAGAGCCAGGGTCCGCACCAAAGGTACCTCCGTCTGGACCGAGCGAAATAGGGTCGGTTTCCTGTAGGACGCGACCGCTCAGGTCTTCAAGGGTGCCTCCGTTAAAGGTCAAAGGTCCAGTGCCTATTTGCGCCGCGCCCTCTACGGCGAGGATCCCGCCGTTGAAGTTGGTGCCGCCCTCGTAGGTGTTCTGGCCGGTCAGGGTTAATCTGCCGGCGCCATCCTTGGTAAATGCGCCGATACCGCTGATTACTCCGCTCAAGGTCGAATCGGTGCCTGGGTCAGCTAGAAACCTGCCTCCGCCCGCAGCGAGGGTGATATGTTTACTTGAAACAATACCGCCGCCCGCCGTTAGCGCCTCCAGCGTACCGCCATCAAAACTGAGCGGCCCGGTTCCCAGATTACTGTCGCTGTTAACGGCAAGGATCCCGCCGTTGAGGTTCGTGCCGCCGCTGTAGGAGTTGTTGGCGGTCAAGATCACCGTGCCAGGGCCGATCTGCGTCACCCCCCCGCTGCCCGAGATCATCCCCGGAAAGATCACTGTATTGCTGCGGTTGAAGGCTAACGTCCCGTCGTCCGTGACATCTCCAAGGATGCTTCCGGTTGTTCCGCCATTGCCCAGCTGCAAGGTACCGTCGCTGATTATCGTGCTCCCCGTGTAGGTGTTGTCGCCACTCAGAATCAAGGTTCCCGCGTCCGACTTGGTAAGCCTTGCAGGGCTAGAGCTAGACTCATCGGCAATTACCGCCGAGATCGTCGCCTTGATGCCTGCATCGGCCCGAATTATAGTATCGGGCGCAGCGAACAGCCTGAACGAGTTAGACAAATCAGGCTGAATTAAGTAACCATCCGTTAGGAATTCCATTCCAGTAAAGCGGATATTATCTCCTAAAGTCACCGCCCCCTTCTCTCCCGCGAAAATAGCGAAACCGTCGTTCCAACGGGCGTTTGCTGCCCCAGGCTCATTAGTCCAGTTCGTGTGGATATTATTCCAGGTGAAGGTTCCACCACGACCGAACGTCACATTGCCTGGTGTCGTATTGCTTCCATCCCAGAATTGGTCGGGAAGAAGGCCTGAAACTACCAAATTGACTTGGCTTATGTGGGAGGTATCAACGCTAAATCCGAACCCCCTTGGCAATAAGCCAAACCCTAGGCCATGATTGGTTAAAGAACCGGTGTAATCGATCAACCGATAGACCCCTGCACTAAATCCGCCGATGTCTGTAACGTTCAGCTTCCCGGCGAGGGTCAGCTTCCCGCTGACTGTCACTAGATCGTTCACGCCATTGGGAATTCCCAATTTGTAGTTCAATATGGAACTGGGATTCAGCGTCAGAGGCCCAACGGTCAGCGTTCCCGGTGTATTGCCGACACCCGGCGTGAGGGTCCCGCCGTCTTGAATAGTCACGGGACCGTGGATGGTACCTGTTCCACCCAGCGCGCCTCCCGAATGCACGTCTCCTGATCCAGCTATTGATCCAGGGTCGCGCACGAGCAATTCGCCCCCGTTCACATTCGTGGGACCGGTATAGGTATTGATTCCTGAGAGGGTCAATGTGCCTGTGCCGACTTTGGTTAGTGAACCACCATTGCCTTCGATGAGGCCGCTGACCTCCGTCGAGAGATTATTGGAGCCGACGGTAAGTTCTTTATCGCCAAGATTATACGTACCATCACCGGCGATTGAACCGGCGGTCATACCGGGTACGTTGGGCCCACCCCCACCATCAGGAAAAGTGCCTAGGCCCGATATGTCGACAATGCCTGTCCCGTTCGCGATGAGCGCCGCGTTGCCGCCGGTGCTTTGGCCGAAGAAGCGCGTTAATCCACCGTCGTTGGTGGTGATCGTCGCATCACCAGCAGTGCTTCCTTGGAAGAAATTCGTGGTCCCACCATTATTAACAATGGTGGCATTGCCAGCTGTGCTCGTGCCACCCGTAAAAAAAGCAGGAGAGAAACTCAGTTCTGCGCTACCGGGGAGCATCGTGATGATCGCATGATCAGCAGAGCTCATGTCCTGGAAAAAAATGGACCCGCCCTTGTCGGCGGTGATTGTCGCATTACCTGCTTTGCCCAAATTCTGAAATTGAAGGTTCGAAGCGTCCCGAATTGTGATCGTCGCCTGACCAGCCGTGCTGCTGCCCTGGAAGAATATGAAACCGCCATCGAAGCCCATATTTACAGTAGTTGGATTGCCAGCAATGATAATCGCCGTGCCAGCCGTGCTCGTGCCCATGAAGGCCATGGCGGGGGTTGAACCGCCGATCACGTTGAACGTCGGCCCACTTGAGCCGGCGCTGATGCCACTGCCGTTGATAGCCAGCGTTCCAACTGGAAAATCGAAGGTATATTTCGGCACCGCCGGTCCTGAGGTGAATACCAGGGCGCCGACCGTGGTAGACTGAGAGACCGTCAGCGAACTAATATTCGATGCGCCAAACGTCGCCGTTCCAGTCGGCACGACTCCCGTACTCCAGTTGGCCCCGTCGTTAAAATCTCCAGAGGTAGGCATGGCGTTCCAGGTCGCGTTTGTCTGGGCATGAGCGGTGAAGGTGGCGCCGAGGCATAGCCCGGCTAAAAGTGGAGCCAGGAGTCTGGCCCGAATACGTCCGTCCGTGGTTTTCATGGCGGTCAAGGGGATTTCCGCTGGTTGTAGCAGGTTCAAGAACGGCAGGAAAGCATTTTCTAGCTGTTATAGCGGCTATAACCAGGCTTCTCTCTCTCATCCCCCGGAGAATCAGGGGAAAACCGCACGGACGATGCGCTATTAGCAGAGAAACCGATCAACCAAGTACCACCCAAAACCAAGCCTTTGGCAGGGCAGCTCTCGCAAGAAAACACCGTGTCGGGAATCTTTTCCAAGGAGGTTCCTTACGGCACGGTGTTTCGATGATCGGTTTCCCTAAACAGAGCTTGTTCCTCTCCTGGATATTTCAGGTCAAGCTCCTCCCACTCCTTTTTGAACTCCCCTCAAGATCAAAGATCACAATTTGTGATCTCAAATGCGGGGAAACTGATCCCAAGTCCTCCCGCTCAGCGTTCCGCACGAAATGTTTTCCCCAATTCTTTTTCAGCCAATCGAAAGTAGTGCCTGAAGTTGTAAATTAGGGAGGACCATTTTTCTGGGTCAATATAGTTGTCGCCCGCCACGAAATCGCCGTCTGCATTGTACTCGAAGAATCTCAATTTCAGCCGCGACACCCCCGCCGATGCTGCGGAGTTTCTCGCCGTTGAGCGCATGCATGCATCTTCGTAACCTTGGCCTCCAGATGAATCGGGCATTCTTTTGCTCGCATCGGCTGCACCACCTCACTCCGTATTGGCGTGAGTTCGGCAGTCTCGAATTTATGCGGTTCAAAGCGAAATTGCTTTGCTTTGATTTCGGGTACCGGATCTTTGCCGGTTAAGGGAGCAAGTTTCTCAACTTTCTGCCACATCTCCGGGGTGGGCAGATTTACCACGCACTCGGAGTAACGCCGCATATTGTCCGCCGTCTTCGTCTTATCCAGAAGTCCCAACACAAAGGTCCACCCCAGCGCCCAGAAAGAAGAGATTGGCGCTAAATTAGTGCTTCCATCTTCGTTCAGCGAACTGATCAAAGCCACAGGAGTACCAAAATAAAGAATCTTAGCTAGCTGAACTCACACCCAGCGCCTGGGCGGCCTAACTAACTAACACGGCCGGCCCAAAACCGCGGCAACTTCAGCTTGCGGACCGTCGGCTCGGCGTCCGCGCTGCGTGCAGTTCCAACATTCGACTTCACCCCGTTGCAAGCGGTAGTGTACCTTTATCGGTGCCTCCTGGTTCGAGGCCCACCATCCAAAATCCTCCCCGATGTCACCTCGGCCTACTGCGCCAAACTTTACGCCCAAGCAAGGGGAGTATTTGGCTTTCATCTACGCTTACACGCACGTGCTCGGACGGCCTCCCGCCGAAGCTGACCTGCAGCGGCACTTCGGCGTCAGCCCGCCTTCGGTTCACCAAATGGTGCTCACTCTCGAACGAA
>JBAUZZ010000658.1:0-2274 GCA_049585495.1 Chthoniobacterales bacterium
CGCTGACCGGTATCAGCCAGGCCATTCTCAATGACAAAGGAGGCTCAGGTTCAGCGACTCGCTGCTTATCGGGAGAAGGAAGCGTTCTTGGTGTGTCGGGCTCGGGCGCAGATTTGTCTACTTGTCCGCTGAATTGCCTCATTTTCGAGAAGATGTCGTAGCCGCTGACATCTTGCTCGCCGACCAAAGGGGCATGGATAACCAGCAGCGGAAAGAAGAACATCGAGAGAGCAACTACCGCCAAGATTGTAATGAGCGATTTCTCTAGCGCCGTCCAGTCGCGCATTTTATGTCCTCCCCTGATGGCGGCGAAAAATCTTGGGAACCGCGCGGCCTTCACAGCCTCACGTTGTGGACGAATATGTGGATCACGGCTACCTGAAAGGCGAATTGCCTATTTTGGCGTCAGCAAGCTCCTCTTCTGACATGGTCGCGTAGCACCTTAGCGAACTGATCGGCGCCGCTTGGGTGTTGACTCACCGGCGCTTTTCTTTGCGCCCCATAAGTTACTACCACCAGGTGCGAAACCTGGTGCGGCTGAGTGGTTCTGCGGTAGCAAACTGGTAGCACAGCGGAGAGGTAAGGCTATAAAGATGGTGCGCCCTGAGAGATTCGAACTCCCGACCTTCTGGTTCGTAGCCAGACGCTCTATCCAACTGAGCTAAGGGCGCGTAAACATTGGGGTTTCTGCACTGCGGATTCTGCAAACCGTCCAACCGTTTAGCTCAACGCTGTCCGGCTGGAATCATTACATCGTAAGCGAACGCGGAGCGTGGCGTCAAACAACTCACTGCGGCTCAGTGAGAGTTCGAAGGTCACTCTCACCCACAGGAATCTCGACAAATGATTCGCGGAATGCACTCGTGCTGTAACAATATTTTCATCTGACCAGAGCCGGGTCGCGTGGGCCGACAGGTGTAGCATCTTAGGTAATTCCATCAGGAGCGCTTTTGTATGACTAACGTGGCCTCCCTCGATCCCGTAACCTCTAAAGCTTCCAACCAGACGCTTACACCAGACGAACTGCGGAAAATCAATGCCTATTGGCGCGCTGCAAACTATCTTTCCGTAGGTCAGATTTACCTATATGCCAATCCGCTTTTGCGGGAGCCGTTGAAAATTAAGCACGTGAAGCCTCGACTGTTGGGGCATTGGGGCACCACACCGGGACTCAACTTCGTTTACGTCCATGTAAATCGGCTGATCAAAAAATACAATCTGAACGTGATCAACATCACCGGACCGGGTCACGGCGGGCCGGGAATTGTAGCCAACACTTATCTGGAAGGGACTTATACCGAGCTTTATCCTGACATCCAGCAGAATGAAGAGGGCATGCGAAAGTTGTTCAAACAGTTCTCCTTTCCCGGCGGAATTCCTAGCCACGCTGCTCCAGAAACTCCGGGCTCAATCAATGAAGGCGGAGAACTCGGTTACTCAATTGTTCATGCCTACGGAGCAGTATTTGACAATCCCGACCTGCTGGCTTGCTGCGTGGTCGGCGATGGTGAAGCAGAGACGGGTGCTCTGGCCACAAGCTGGCATTCCAATAAATTTCTCAGTCCGGCGCGCGATGGCGCTGTGCTTCTGATCCTTCATTTGAACGGCTACAAGATTGCGAACCCGACCGTGCTCGGGCGTTTAAGCGACGACGAACTCACGCAACTTTTTGCTGGATACGGATACAAGCCCTACTTCGTCGAAGGACATGAACCCGAGCCCATGCACCAAGTCATGGCGGCGACGCTGGAGACCATACTTGCGGAGATCAGAGCCATACAGGAGGATGCGCGGTCAAATGGATCCAGAAATCGGCCGATCTGGCCGATGATCATTCTGCGTACGCCGAAAGGCTGGACGGGCCCGAAATTCGTGGATGGCAAACCGGTCGAAGGTACTTGGCGCGCTCACCAAGTGCCCTTCACAGACTTGGACACCAAACCGGATCACCTCAAGATTCTGGAAGACTGGATGAAGAGCTACCGGCCCCAGGAACTTTTCGACGAGAGTGGCAAGTTTCGTGAAGAACTGGCTGAACTCGCGCCCAAAGGTGATCGACGGATGGGCGCCAATCCGCATGCTAATGGCGGCTTATTGCTCAAGAACCTGCTCATGCCGAATTTTTCCGATTACGCAGTAAAGGTACCCAAGCCGGGTACTGAGACTGCGGAAGCAACCAAGATCCTAGGCACTCTCTTGCGGGACGTCATGAAGCTGAATATGAATTCGAAGAACTTTCGGGTATTCGGTCCTGATGAAACCGCTTCGAATAGG
>JBAUZZ010000659.1:0-8005 GCA_049585495.1 Chthoniobacterales bacterium
TCGAGATTTTCGATCTGAGCCTCGCTCAGCCGCTGGCCGTTAATGACCACGTATCGACCGGCTAACGCGGAAAGCGGAACCAGGGCTATGGCGGCGACCAGCAGGAATCGGTGCAATGATCTTCCCACAATCTTAGATACAATCGGCTGGGATTGTGCTCTCGCCATACTACTTTCGGGTACTACTTTAAAGGTTGTTTGCCGGTAATAGTCCGACAAGGCGGCTGGTAGCCTCTCTAGCCGTTCTTGCTGCGGATCAGTTTTTGCCGGGGCTCAGGGATGCGGATCACCCTACGCACACTGACTGCCAAAGAGGGAAAGACAACCTGCTCTTGCAGCAATTTTCTCGAATTGCGTTGGCCCCGGAAGAAGAATGCGCACCAACTGAACCGCCGAGGACAGCATCGCGGATTTGGATGGGGCGCTCAGCCGATGATTTGATTCGAGACCACGCGGCAACGCCAGTGAACCGTGACGTTGGGCGCAGGGTTGCCCTTGGCATCCCAGGCAAAGAGACTGATTAAAACGTCAGTCCCACCCACGAGCGTGTGTGTGGTGGTCACATAGAACGGACTGGTGGAGTGCGCCGTAGCCAGCAGGTTGATCGGCTCCGCAAGGGAACGCACCGGCGGCAGGCATATGACATTGCTGAGCAGAAATGTTACGTTTCCGGCCGTCCCTGTGGTGGCTGCGCCGCTCGCATCGAGCAGAGGCGAGGGGGTACAGAACTTGCGCGGAGGAAAGATGAGTCGCGATGCGACGATGCCATCGGTGGTATCATGCGCTCCTGTGGGGAACTGAAAAATCGCAACCTGCTCCGGCGTAATGTCAATGTCAATTTCTTGTCCTACCATGGCCTCGAGTTGCTTCTTGGCTTCGGCGGGATCGGGTGTTTCGGGCATATTTTCCTCCCTTGTTCCTGGATTAGATCATGCCCGCGGACACCCGCAGCGCAATTACCCGATCGGGTGATATGGCTCATCATGTCCCTCGACAGACCAAGCGTTTCAAAAGTATGCGTCAGAGACTTGATCGAGAGTGGAGGCGAAGAGTTCGCGAGGGGCAATCTGAGCTGCATCAGGTCAGGGTCAACGAGCAGAAGACCGAAGAAATATCCGACGCGCGGTGCTCAGATCTGGCGCTTGAAAGGCGTACCATCTCCGGTCGAAGAACCCATCACGCCCGCCGTCACTTGCTTGTGCCATCAGGCACTATCCGAATGGCATCTCGGCGAAATCGTCTCCTGCCGGGCGACAATGGCAGCAACGATTACACTAGCAAAAGAGCTGAATAACATGCATGCATTAGCCCAGGCACTATGGTAAGCAGCGGTTCTTGCTCACCATGAGCGTAATCCTACGGAAGTCGAACGGTACTCGTCGGCTTTGATTGAGCTGTCAACGCTTCATAATTTTGCGACTTGGCTGGCTCACGCAGACGTTCTCCACGGTTGGGTGCGCAGCGCGTGCGGTGACACAGCGGAAGGCCACTCGTGGATCGAAGACGGATTAAAGGACACGCCACCAACCGGAGTGATGCTGACCGTCCCATTTTTGTTGGCACTAAAGGCTGAAGTCTCGCACTTGGCGGGTCGTACCGCGGAGGCTCTTGAGGCAATACGGGAGGGGGACGCACCGGTTGAAAGATTTGAAAGCCGCTATTGGCCTGCCGAACTGTACCCGCTCCGCGGTGTGTTTCTCGCGGCTACGGTGCCGACAACTCAAATTGAGGCTTCATTTCAGGCGGCCATTAGAACTGCAATCGACCAGAAGTCTATTTCGCTACACAAACGAGCAGAAGCAGCCTACGCAGAATATCGCAGACAAAAAGCAAGCGGGTCAGGAGGACGTGGTTTCCGACTACCTCTCTGTTGACCGCTTGCAGAGCCCTCTCTCCTGCCACCGCGGAAATTCTTTGCAATTCGCCGCTGCGTTCCCAGAGCCTTCCTGAGGCATCGTTCTATTAGATGTCGTAGCAAGAGCCTCCGGATAGTCTTTTTGTAACCCTCCCAGGGTTGCTGGCCAATGACCGTGATCGAGCCGAGGCAGGACGTCTGCCGGCGTGATTTTCGCCCGCGGCTGGAGTTATTCACAATCTCGCTTTGCCTGGCTACGCGGGACCGCTTCGCTCGGCCATGAACAACGCCGAAACTGATATCAGCGGGCTAAAGCACGGATGCTTAGTCAAGTTGATCCAGAGGAGTGAAGGTGAATTGGCTGATGATAATCTCAACATCTGCACTGTCGAACGGCGCCATTCCGCGAAATAGCCAGAGATTCATACGGACCGGAGTGGGCTGTTGCGGGATCAGACGGGCCTCGTTGGGCGCATACTGCCAGCGTTCGAATTCGTTAGTGTCATCGTTGCGATGGCCGTGAAGGGACTGAAACGTCACCTGATCGCTTTTCCAGAGAAACCGATGGGTTGTGTAGTCACCTTCCAGTGCAACCCGAAACTCGACGTTATCTTCGGGCACACGCGGTCCGGACGCAGGATAAACTACGTAATCGGCATTGTTTGCTGTTGCCCTCCCCCATTGAGCAAATTCGATGTCTATCTCGTTCGTGCCATCTTCGCCCACATCCGGGGTCGGATACTTGAACAATCCTAGCACAACGTTGCGATCGAGTTTGTCGATTCGGCCAACGACCTGGAACTGGTAACGCCCCAAGCCCAGGCGTTCCTGGGTGCTGAGTTCCACACAATGCCACTCCGTGTTTCCCGCGGTGTCCGCGTTGCTTGTGATTTTGAGATGCAGCCATCCCTTATCGTCTACCTGAGCATTCCCGTCATCCCATATATTAGGTCCGGGCCCGCCCTTGCCTTTGGCTCTCACGTCCCACTCATATCCCGAAAACGTAATAGTTCTCATTTGAATCTCCGTCTTTCCGTTCCGCTCTCCGACGTTCGCTTTTCAGCGCCAAGCGCATGAATATATGAGCCCTGCATCCACGCTAAATCGCGCTGGTACGCATGCAGGAGGCCTGATTGGCTAGACATAATTGTAATTGTTTTGTTTTTTCGATCGGTCTCAGGTTTTTTATGTTTGGTGCCCGATCTTTAACCCACGTACAACGGAAAAAGCGTCTCCGAAGTTTCAGGAATTCCGCCTCCTTTGGCTAACGGTTGCAAATTCACTATGTCACTTAGTTTCGCCAAGCCAATCCAACTTGGGTGAAAACTCCTGAACTCCACTGTCAGTCGAACTGTAACGGATAGCGATAGTTATTCTCGTATCCGGAGGCTCCTGCGGAATTTGGAGACGTCGGCTACGCCAAAAGCGACTCGATAAAAATCAGGTACACGACGCCGGAATACGGCGCTGTTCTGTCACTGAAACGACAAGACTTCCTTTCTTCTTTATCATTTGTCGTGCCCTTCGTCTTGAACTCCTCCTCTGTTATTTGCTATTTGCTCTTTGCGAAGCGTCCCACTCCTGAACACCTGCAACTTCTTGAACCCCTCGAGACTATTCCATTTGCACGACGCGCCGGTTAATATCGACGGCTCCAAAGCGGTTGATATTCCGTCAATAGACAGTGTACTTCTCGTTTTCACAGCGCTTCCGCTGATCTTGCTCAGTCTTTTTGGCTGCGCGCCCGTCGGGCCGACGTACGAAGGCGGCCGTAACAGTATTCTCAACGATGATCGACAATATAAGCTTGCAGCGATTGAATTTGGCGAGCTCGGGAGTTACGCGGACGCCTACAAAGGCGAGCTCAATAATACGATCCAGTTATTAAAAAACACAGAACGCCCGTTGCTGGTCGTATACATCCATGGATGGCTTAATAACGCCACATCGGGCGACGTCGGCAACTTTAAAGGGTTTCTTAGCCGGCTGTCTCAATCCAGACAGGTAAAAATCCATCACTATAATGTTTTTGGCGTCTATTTTGCTTGGCCTGGTAAAACCCTCGAAGTCCCCTACCTCAAATATTTGACCTTCTGGAACCGGAAGCAAGCAGCGGAACGGATCGCCAGCAATGGCGATTGTTTGGATGCCATCGAACAGCTTTCCCAAACGGCTCGACTCCATGAAAACAACTATGTCTTCTTAGTCGGTCATTCATTCGGGGGACTGATTCTGGAACGAACCGTCGAACACACTCTGCGCACGTTGCAGGGCCAGAAAGTCAGACCACCATGGGATCTCGCCCTGATGCTCAACCCCGCGTCGGATTCGGTGTTGACCAGGCAACTCGTCAGCGATCTCTATAGTCTTTACGATTACTACCCGAATCCAATTCCAGGCAACCCACTGCACTGGGGTGGACACTTTGTACCGAAGAGCGGTGGCGATCCAATCGCCGAGAGCCAACCGACGGTCGTCGAGTTGCAATCCGAGAACGATACTGCGACCGGTACCGTCTTTCCGATCGGCAGCAAAGCGGGCGTCATCCTCAATGGACACTGGGGCTGGAACCAGGTGGCAATTCCTCGAACCCAGAAAACAGTTTCCGAACGCGACTTTTACCTAAGTACACCTGGCAACGATAGCTATCTGGTCAACTATGAAATTGTTCGTTCGCAACGAACGTTTCCTGGCGATTCGGACGCGTTCGACTACAACCTGGAGAACAATCCAGTAGGCGGAATTTTCTTCACGAGCGCTCCCAAGGACTCCGAGACTGCTGCGGAAGCAGGGAAACAATCGCGGCCAGCAGCAGCCGCTCCAAAAACTAAGCCGCAAGCTTGGCAAATCCAATTTGTACTGGATCACGACAAATATATCGGTGTTCACGTGCCGTTTTGGATCGTCCGCGTTCCATCCGATATCATCGACAACCACGGCGGTATCTGGAGCGACAATAATATGGCGTTGATGGCCGCGATCTTCCGCATGCACCGGCCAATACTTCCAAACAACGTTATCGTTCCAGCCAAATCTTACGTCCTACCATTGCGGGTCGAGCTGAAGCAAAAACCGGATTGACGCGGGAAACATCGAATTTTGTCCAAGGAGACCGGGAAAAACCGGGGGCTAAGCCGCCTTCGCATCGCATGTCTGCTGCATCCCTGGATACCAACGCGTTAGCGTCGAGCGCCACTCCTCATTCAAAACGCGGGTCCGTACCTGCAGTAAAAGATAGGCGCCGCAGTCGGTCCACCGCATCTGTTGTTTCTTCAGCATCCGTTTGCTGACCACTTGATTGATGGCCGACTCGACGAAGCCCGTCGAGATGGTCTCTCCGTGCCGGTAACGATCGCCGTAGTTCGCAATAGATGTTCGGTTCGAAGTGATGTAAGTCCCGAATTCCCGAACCGCTTTCAGCAACTTTCGTCGCTCTTGGCTATTCTCTTCGAAGTCCAGAGCGAGTTCCAGATCTTCCGCAATTTGTAGCGCTTTGTGAACATTCCCATGCCAAAGATTCCATTTGAGGTATTCGAGTTCTTTTTCTATCTCGGCACTCAGATTTGGTTGGTCATCAGTCTGGATGCTTTTGGCTAGCTGACTCATTACCGTCAGCCTCATCGAAATGTGGAACCAGTCCAGAAGATGTTCAGCCTGCGGGTTCATGTACATTTGCAGATCGCGGACAGTGTCGCCCCCGTCCGACAAGAATGTGACCGCCTGGTTCACCTGCATGCCTTGAGATTTGAGAATCTCGAACAAACGACGTTTAGTTTAGGCGCGGTACCGACGTGCTCAAAGCGATCGCTTGCGGCGCGCGCGCTGTGTTCATCGGACGCCCTGTCTTATGGGGACTGGCCTCCGGTGCCGAAGCCGGCGTCAGGTATGTTCTGGAAATGGTGCGTCAGGAGTTCGATCTGGCCATGGCGCTTTCCGGCTGCCCGACGTTGAGCTCAATTACGCGAGATCTCATTCGGCGATCGTAAGGTGAGCGGCAAACAACGCTGTTATCCATGACCTGTACAACGGTTCATCCCTTCCCTTGCCTTTCCGTGATAGCAAACCCAATCTCGAAGGCGAGTTGGCTCGAACTTAGTTAGCCAGACCGATCAGCTGCGGCCCTGGGCCCAAGCAGGTCGAAGCTGCCAGCAGATAAAAGCACCTGCGGGATTGAGGATTAGGCATGGTGCCTACACGCGGAGGATTTTGCCCGGGTTCATAATGTTGTCGGGGTCGATCGCCGTCTTGATTGCGCGCATCACGCTCACCGCCTCGCCATGCTCGGCGATCAGGAAGTCGATCTTGCCACAGCCGATGCCGTGCTCGCCAGTGCAGGTGCCGTTAAGCGACAATGCGCGATAGACGAGCCGTTGGTTGAGCCGTTCGGCCTCCGCCATCCCCTTCGATTCGTTCGGGTTGATCATAAAGCCGACGTGAAAATTGCCGTCTCCCGCATGGCCAACTATGCCTGCCGGCAGTAAGGAAGCGGCGATGTCCTTTTGCGTTTCTGTGATGCATTCGGCCAGCCGGGAAATCGGCACGCAGACATCGGTCGCCCAGACCTGCGTGCCCGGACGCGCCGCCTTGAATGCATAATAAGCGTCGTGTCGTGCCTGCCATAACTTGCGGCGCTCCTCCGGCTTGGTTGCCCAAGCGAAATAGGTACCGCCATGATCAGCGGCAATCCTTTGGACTATTTGAGCCTGCTCCGCCACGCCGTTCTCCGTGCCGTGGAACTCCATCCAAAGCACCGGCGTGACTGGCAAATCGAGCTTCGAATACCGAATGATTGAGTCCATGGCAGCGGCGTCGGCCAGTTCGATGCGCGCCACCGCTATACCCGCCTGGATGGTTTGGATCACCGTGTTGACCGCGGCCTCTACGCTGGGGAAAGAGCAGGTCGCCGCCGAAACCGCGGACGGAATGCCGTAGAGCCGGACCGTCACCTCGGTGATCACCCCGAGCGTACCCTCTGAGCCGACGAAGAGCCGGGTCAGGTCATAGCCTGCCGAGGATTTCCGCGCGCGGCGCGCCGTCCGGATAACGCGCCCATCCGGCAAGACAACGGTGAGCGACAGGACGTTTTCCCGCATCGTTCCGTAGCGGACCGCCGTGGTACCGGAGGCGCGCGTTGCCGCCATCCCGCCGAGGGTAGCATTGGTCCCCGGATCGACCGAAAAGAAAAGGCCGGTATCGCGCAGATGCTCATTGAGTTGCTCGTGGGTAACGCCGGCTTGAACCGTTGCATCGAGATCGCCAGCGCTGACCTGTAGGATCCGGTTCATCCGCGAGATATCGATACACACCCGGCCCCGCAACGCCACGACATGGCCTTCCAAGCCGGTGCCGGCGCCAAAAGGGATAATTGGAACCTTGTGTCGCGCACACAGCTTGACGATCTCGCTCACCTCCTCGGTCGATTGTGGGAAGGCGACGGCGTCCGGCGGTACGCACGGATGATAGGAGGCATCTCTACCGTGTTGCTCCCGCACCAGCACGGTGGTCGACAGGCGATCGCCCAGCAACTGGCGCAGGGATGCGATGGCGGCATCGCGCGCGGTAGCCGCAACGGATTCGACATTAGGGGCAAGGCCATAGTTCCTCACGCGCTCCGGTAGCATCATAGGGCGTTGATCGTTCGATCCCTAATCCTGTTCTTCCTCGCTTCGAAAGGGTCTCAAACCCTACTTATCGTTGCGTCATCGGGAGTTCTTTTCGTTCCACAAGACGTCTAAATCACCGCTTCGATCAGTCGCGGTCCTCGCGTCTTCATAGCGGAGACGAAAAGATCGGCGAACTGCTCGGTTGTTTCTGCTCGCGCAGCTTCGACGCCCATACCCTCGGCAAGCTTCACCCAATCTAACGTGGGGTCGTGCAAATCGAACAGCGATCGTGTTGTCAACCCGGGATTGTCTACTCCAAGCCGCGCCAACTCGATATTGAGAATCGCATAAGAGCGATTTGCATAAATCACGGTCGTGACGTCGAGCCTCTCGCGTGCTTGAGTCCAGAGCGCTTGGAGGGTATACATGGCGCTGCCGTCTCCTTCCAGACAAACAATCTTGCGCTCACGACATGCGATCGCAGCGCCGGTACTAACCGGCATCATATCCCCGATTGCACCGCCCGCCACGTTGAGGTAGTCATGCGC
>JBAUZZ010000660.1:0-23078 GCA_049585495.1 Chthoniobacterales bacterium
GTTCAGTCGGCTATGGTTCAAACGAGCCGATTCGCGCCCACCCAAGACAAAATTTCAAATGAGTCAATTTGATCAGCATCCGCCTGGCCCCTTCGCAATCCCCACGGTCATCGAACAGAACGGAAGAGGAGACCATGGCTACGATATCTACAGCCGCTTGCTAAAGGATCGGATCGTCTTTATTGGTTCAGAAATCGACGATCGGGTTGCGAATCTGGTCGTCGCTCAATTGCTCTTTCTTCAGACGGAAGACGCGCAGCGCGACGTCAACATCTACATCAATTGTCCTGGAGGATCCACAACGGCGGGTCTGGCCATTTATGACACCATGCAATTCCTTACGTCTGACGTGGCCACCTACTGTGTAGGCGTAGCTGCGAGCATGGGGTCGTTCCTTCTCGCCGGCGGCACGAAAGGAAAACGATTCGCCCTTCCAAACTCGGAGATCATGACCCATCAGTTGAGTGGCGGAACGGAGGGGACGCCAAGCGATATCGAGCGCCGATTCGAGCTGATGTTAAAGACTAACGCGCGATTGATCCGGCTACTTGCCTACCACACCGGACAGACTGAACAGCAGATCCGGAAAGATTCGGACCGGGACTTTTGGATGTCTGCGGAAGAGGCACAGAAATATGGGATCGTGGATAAAGTTGTCGAGTTCCGGCAAGACGGTTTGTGACTGACCTCATCCAGCGCATCCTAAAATTCATTCGCTTTTCGCACACGGTTTTTGCCCTACCCTTTGCGGCCGGGTCGATGATCGTTGCGGCGCGGGGATTACCCAGCTTGCGGACGATCGCTTTGATCCTCCTGGCGATGGTATCGGCGCGAACGGCTGCCATGGCTTTCAACAGAGTCGCGGACTGGAAAATCGACCAGGAAAACCCGCGCACCGCGGGGCGGCATAAACTGGTATCGAAGTCGGCCGCAATCAGGCTCACGGTGGGTTCCTCGGTGGTATTTGTGATAGCATGCTGGCTGATTAATCCGCTCTGCCTGCTGTTATCCCCCGTCGCACTTGCTGTCGTTTTCTTGTATTCCCTGACGAAGCGCTTTACTTCATTCACTCAGTTTTTTATTGGCTTGGCGCTCGCAGTCTCACCAGTAGGTGCGTGGCTAGCGGTTCGCGGACAGTTTGGGTTGCCTCCTCTGGTGCTGGCACTCGGAGTGATCGTCTGGGTGGCCGGGTTTGATCTGATCTACTCGATCCAAGACTACGAATTCGATCGCCGAAAAAGGCTTGGCTCGATGGTGGTGAAATACGGAATTGCCAGCAGCCTGAAGCTGGCTCAGGTTCTGCATGGCATCCTGTTCGTTTGCCTGGTCGCATTCGGCTTAGTCAGCGGCCTGGGTGTAATCTACTTTGGCTCGCTCATTCTCGTCCTTGGCGCGCTGATCTATGAACACCGAGCGGCATCAGCTCTCGATTTTGCCGGCATCAACAAAGCGTTTTTCCAGAGCAACGCCTTTGTCAGCGTGGTTTTTGTGCTTGCTGTCGCCCTTGACGTGCTGGCCGGGTGAGAAGCCCCAGTATGAGCCTCGCGCGGCGGACGCAGCGGAAATTCGTTGTTTTTCGGGAGGATTCGTAGGGGAGTAATCACCTGTTAGCGCGTCAGACATTAACGGGCCTGGAGGATACCGATGCGGCTCTCCGCCTTGGCGGATCGCCCTAACCATCACAGGCCAGGAAACGTCACTCGGTAGGGCGAATCCGCCGCGGCGGATGAGCCGCCGGACATCCTTAGCCTGAATATCTCACACCCCCGGCGGAGGGACTTTCGGTCGAAATACGCCATAAATGAGCCGGGCACCGCGACTGTACGTGAAATAGGCCGAGACCCACTGCAAGAAAACCAGCACCTTATTCCTGAGTCCGATCAAAAAAATCAAGTGGACAAAAAGCCAGCAGAGCCAGGCAAAAAAACCGCCGAACCGCGCAAAATTCAAATCCACGACTCCCCTGTTCCGCCCAATGGTTGCCATGCTGCCCTTGTCGAAATACTTGAACGGTTTGGTCGGGCGCCTATTGACCTGGGCGAGGATATTTTTGGCAGCATGGCGGCCCATCTGGATCGCTACTGGAGACACTCCAGGCAAAGGTTCTCCGGTCTGGTGCTTAAAGGAGGCCATATCTCCGATGGCATAAACTTCCGGATGTTCCGCGACTGAGAGGTCCGGCTTGATGAGCACCCGGCCGGCGCGATCGATCTCGGCGCCGAGCCCTTTAGCAAGCGGCGAAGCGGCATTGCCCGCCGCCCAGACAACTGTTCTGGCGGGAATGAACTCCGTATCGGTTGTGACCCCTTCTGGAGTCACATTTTTCACCATCTTGTTCGTTCGAACGTCGACTCCCATATGGCGGAGCTGCTCAAGCGCGGATGCAGATAGATCCTCGGCAAAGGTCGGTAGGATGCGCGGTGCGGCGTCGAGAAGAATAACCTTGGTTTTCTTAGGATCAATGTTCCGGAAATCGGCGGCCATGGCCCGATGCGCCAACTCTGTGATTGCTCCCGCCATCTCGACCCCGGTTGGTCCGGCGCCGACCACGACAAATGTCTGAGCGGACTGACGCACTTCTTCGGTTTCAGCCATCTCTGCGGTTTCAAAGGCAGTGAGGATCCGCCGGCGGAGCTCGAGCGCATCCTCCAGTGTTTTGAGTCCGGGTGCATACCCCTCCCATTGCTCGTTCCCAAAATATGAGTGGCGCGCTCCAGCGGCGACGATCAGGTAATCGTAAGGAAACGTCTGGTCGCGAGTCGTCACTAATCGCTTGGACGCCAGATTGATCGATCGGACCTCCGCGAGCACAACGGTGATATTGCCAGCGTCACGCAGAATATGGCGTATGGGCTGGGCAATGTCGCCCGGGTTCAGTCCGGCCGTCGCCACCTGGTAAAGGAGCGGCTGAAAAAGGTGATGGTTCGTCCGGTCGAGCAAAGTCACGTTAACCTGCTCGTTGGCCAGGGTCTTGGCGGCAGAGAGCCCGCCGAAACCACCCCCTACAATCACAACCTTTGGCCAATCAGATTTCGAAGTTGATGCAGTATTCATGAAATGGTTTCCGGGATCGCCGTAAGAGGCCGGGACACGCTGGTAGTGTTTGGGTTGGGATGCAATTAAAACAAACCTCCACGAGCTTGTAGGGCGGCAGGCCTCTGCCGCCGGGGAAGAGCCCGCGAAAAACGCGAAACTACGCTAAAAGCTCGAATACGAACGCCTGACCTGCACTACAGACAACTCCGACATAGCGTCCCAAGGCAGCGGCAACGCGGACATCACCCTTTGAGTTTTCTCTGATCGGCGGCTGAGCCAGCCGCCCTACAAATACGCTTGTGAAATCATTCACAAATAATCGCTTGCGAGTCTGAACGGGGAAAACTTATGTTCAAATGCCTGTCCGGCATGCCTATGGCCACATCCACGCGCGATATCGAGACACCTGACACGTTAGCTCGAACGGCAAAATCGCTGGACGCCATCAACGATTCAGAGCTCCTAGGCGAGAAGCTAATAATCAACATGGGGCCTTCGCATCCGGCGACCCACGGGGTCCTGCGAATCGTGCTAGAACTCGACGGCGAGATCATTACCAAGGCAACTCCAGACGTCGGCTACCTGCATCGCGGCGATGAAAAAATCGCTGAGAACATGCAGTACAATCAGTTTGTTCCCTATACTGACAGGCTCGATTATCTGGCTCCGCTGGCGAATAACGTAGCGTATGCCTTGGCAGTCGAAAAGTTAATGGGATGGGAGTTGCCGCCCCGTGGTAAAGCGATTCGGGTTATTTCCTGCGAGATTGCGCGGATCTCGGCCCATTTGCTCGGAATCGGCGCGTTCGCCATGGATGTCGGCGCGATGACGGTTTTTCTCTACACTTTCACCGAGCGCGAAAAACTTTATAACCTGATCGAGCTCCTCACAGGCGCTCGTTTTACGACCTCCTACACGCGGGTTGGTGGCCAGACGCGGGATCTGCCCGAGGGGTTTGTTCCGCAGCTGAACAAATTCCTCGACGAATTCATCCCGCAACTCGATGAAGTTGAACACCTCTTAACCCGGAATCGGATCTGGGTGGATCGCACAAAAGACCTGGGCGTAATCACGAAGGAAGACGCAATCGACTTCGCCCTCACCGGTCCGAACTTGCGCGGGAGCGGTGTAGCCTACGATGTGCGCAAGGCGCATCCGTATTTGGATTACGAAAAATATGACTTCGATCTTCCGGTTGGTGCGGTTGGTGATGCGTATGACCGATATCTTGTGCGGATCGAAGAAATGCGCCAGAGCGTGAAGATCCTTCGCCAGGCCATCGAGAAGCTGCCCACAGGGCCGATCGGAGTTCAGGATCCGAAAAATTTACCGCCGAAGAAGCCCGAGGTTTTGATGAAAATGGAAGAATTGATTCATCACTTCATCATTCATACCGAGGGAGTAGACGCTCCGCCAGGAGAGATTTATTTCAGTGCCGAGAACCCGAAAGGCGAACTTGGGTTTTACATCCACAGCAAGGGGG
This sequence comes from Chthoniobacterales bacterium, assembly GCA_049585495.1. GTDB lineage: Bacteria > Verrucomicrobiota > Verrucomicrobiia > Chthoniobacterales > JAFAMB01 > JBAUZZ01. Next base: position 4,520 of record JBAUZZ010000660.1, read on the forward strand.
GTGGGGTACCGCATCGGCTGAAAATTCGTGCTCCATCCTTTGTCAATCTGAGTATTTTGCCGAAGATTTTGCCGGGTCACATGATGAGCGACGTGGTCGTGGTCCTAGGGAGTCTGGATTTCGTGATGGGTGAGTCCGACCGTTAGCATGGGATGGCGCGAGTTTATCGTTGTGTGTAGCGCGGTGCTCGCAGTCGCCGGATGCGAAAAGAAGCTCGCAAACCGAAACCTGGAGCAGGTGAGGACAAACATGTCCCAGAAGGAGGTCGAGTCGATCCTGGGTGAACCGAACCGGACTGAGAAAACGGAACTGGAACTTGAGACTCAGAAAAAGACGATGGTAATAACGCGCTATTACTACGAGCAGAATGGCCAGACGATCGTGCTGCATTTTCAGAACGGCAAGCTCATCAACGATCCGGACTTATTGCAGGAGAACTAACGATGGAGATCCCGGCGGAACTCGAAGCAAAGATCGATGAAGTAATCACGCACTATCCGGTCTCGAAGCGGAGCGCGTCTCTGCCGTTGCTGCACCTGATTCAAGAGCATTTTGGTTTCATCAGTGATGAGGCGATGGAATGGGTAGCAAAGAAGCTCGAGTTGCAGCCAATCAACATCCTGGAGCTTGTCACATTTTACCCGATGTTTCGCCAGGCACCTGCCGGGAAACACCATATCCGCGTGTGCCGGACCCTTTCCTGCGCGATGGCAGGCAGCTATGAGCTGCTGAACACCTTTTGCAAGCACGCTAACATTAGTCACTCGACGAGCAACCACGGTAGCCATCTGCTGAAGAGTCCCGACGGAAAGTACAGCATCGAGTTCGTTGAGTGCCTCGCCAGTTGCGGCTTCGGACCCGTCTGCATGATTGACGACGATTTTTACGAAGCTGTATCAGCCGAAGAGGTCCCGCAACTGCTCCAAAAGTACCCATAGCCATGGTATCGATTGTGCGCTCCCCACATCCGCGCGAACGACGGATGATCTTCAAGAATATCGATCGCCCGGCCTGGACGGTCGATATCGACTGTTACCTGAGGGATGGAGGCTACGAAGATCTGAAAAAGGCCGTCGGAATGACGCCGGCTGCTATTGTCGATGAAGTCAAGATTTCCGGCTTGCGCGGCCGCGGTGGCGCCGGTTTTCCTTGCGGAGCGAAGTGGGGATTTATCCGACCCGGCGAGACGAGACCAGTGTACCTGATTTGCAACGCTGACGAATCGGAACCGGGGACGTTCAAGGATCGGTACATTATTCATCAGGATCCACATCAACTGCTGGAAGGAACAATCATCTCGTGTTACGCGGTCAACGCGCGCCTCGCCTACATTTATATTCGGGGCGAATTCCCGGTTGGCGCCAAAATTCTCGAACGGGCCATCGAGGAAGCGAAGGCGAAGGGATACCTCGGGAAGAACATTCTGGGCAGCGGGTTCGATCTAGAGATTTATGTACACCGCGGGGCGGGTGCTTATATCTGCGGCGAAGAGACTGGGCTGATTGAGTCGCTCGAAGGTAAGCGCCCCTATCCGCGAATCAAACCGCCCTACTTTCCGGCAGCAATCGGATTGTACATGTGCCCGACGATTGTGAACAATGTCGAGACCCTCTGCGCAGTGAAGCATATCGTTCGAATGGGCGGTGCCGAATTCGCTAAGATCGGTAAGCCGAACAATACCGGAACCCGCCTTCTGTGTGTGAGCGGTGACGTGATGAAGCCAGGGTATTTCGAGTTGGATGTCGGCGGCGTTACAATCGGTGAATTGATCAATGACATCTGCGGAGGTTTGCGGCCGGGGCGCGAACTGAAAGCTGTAATTCCGGGAGGAAGCTCGGCGAAAGTGCTCCGGGCGGGCGACCGCTACAAATTGAAGTCAAGGGAAGCGGATGGCTCGATGGTTGAGCGTGAGGTCGGGCTGGAAGAGCTGCCAATCGACTTCGACTCTCTGGCGGCAGCCGGAACGATGGCTGGCTCTGGAGGGGTAATCGTTATGGACGACTCGCGGGACATGGTTTGGGCTCTCAACAATATCAATGAGTTCTACGCGCATGAGAGCTGCGGACAGTGCACTCCCTGCCGCGAAGGCTCGCTCTGGATGAAGAAGATGACCGAGCGGATGCTGCACGGCGGCGGGGTTCCGACCGATCCTGATGTCTTGAAGAGCGTGGCTGATCACATCGCTGGGCGCACGATCTGTGCTTTCGGCGAAGCTTGCGCCTGGCCTACCCAGAGCTTTGTCGAGAAATTCCACGATGAGTTCGTCGCTTATGGCGCAAGGCACGGGAACAGAAAAACTGGATCATGAGCACAGCAACTCCGCTTTTTAACGTTCAAATCGACGGCGTATGGCATCAGTTTCCTAAAGGCACGCGCGTCATTGAAGCGTGTATGCAGGCCGGAAAGTTCGTGCCGCACTACTGTTACCATCCCAAACTCAGCTCGCCGGGCAACTGCCGGATGTGCCTGATCGAGATGGGCATGCCAAGAATGGGCCCGGAGCGCAAGCCGGAACTAGGTGAAGATGGCAAGCCGCTGATTAATTGGATCCCGCGTCCCCAAATCTCCTGCGCCCAAGACGTCGCCGAGGGCATGGGTATCCGGACAGACTCTGCCCTCGTCCGTGACTGCCGGAATGGAGTTATGGAGTTTCTGCTGATCAATCATCCTCTCGATTGCCCGATCTGTGATCAGGCCGGTGAATGTCAGCTCCAGGAATTCAGCGTTCAGTATGGTACGGGTGGCTCGCGATTTCTCGAGGAGAAGGTGAAAAAACCGAAACGAGTCGAACTCGGCCCGAGGGTTACACTGGACGACGAGCGCTGTATTCTTTGTTCGCGCTGTATCCGGTTCATGAACGAGGTGGCAAAGGACGACGTGCTTGGGTTTGCCAGCCGGGGCAGCCATACCTATTTGACCGCCTATCCAGGGAAGCGGCTCGACAGTAATTACTCGCTCAACACCGTAGACATCTGCCCGGTCGGTGCGCTGACCAGCACCGATTTCCGATTCAAGATGCGCGTATGGTTTTTGAAAGAAACCAAGAGCATCTGCACCAGCTGTGCGACTGGGTGCAACACGTTGATTGGCAGCCGACAAAACATCATCTATCGCCAAACACCGCGCGAGAATGATGAGGTCAACGTCTGTTGGATGTGCGATTACGGCCGCCTCAACTTCCATTACGTCAATTCCGAAAAGCGACTAAACAAACCGCAAATCCGATCGAGTGCTGGTTTGGAAAATGCGCGGTGGGACAGGGCGATAGCGCGTGCCGCAGAAGAATTGAAAAGTTTCCAAGGCGCCGAGATCGCACTGATCGCCTCGGCGAAAATGACGAACGAAGAGCTGTGGCTCACCAGGAAGCTAATAGACGCGCTCGGCAGCTCAGCTCACGACGTGGTACCGCGCGCTGGCGAAGCGGATGGCATTCTTTTGAGTGCTGATCGAAACCCGAACCTGAGAGGGGCGCAATTGCTGGAGGTGTCCGACGAGCAGCCAGGAAGGCGTCTAGGCGAGATCGTCCAGAAGGTTCGTTCCGGTGAAATCAAGGCGCTAGTAGCACTCGGTGAAGACGTAACTCAGTTTGGCCTTTCCAGCGAAGACCTGACAAAGCTCTCCAGTCTTATTGTGATGGATATTCTGCCGAACGCTACCACTGCCAGGGCCACGGTGTTGCTGCCAGCTTCGTCATTTGCAGAGAAGCGCGGGTCGATGATTAATGGGAAAGGCCGGCTCCAGCGCCTGAACCGTGCGATCGGTCCGCCCACCGACGCGCGCGACGATTGGGAAATATTGCGCGATCTTAATCAACAGTTGACCGGTGCAAACGGTGTCTATTTCGTCGAGGATGTGTTCACCCAGATCGCCACGGCAATCCCCGGGATGAACGGCCTGAGCCTGAGCAAAATCGGAGATTCAGGAGTGCGACTGAAAGAGGAGACAAAAGCAACTGTGGCGGAGACGGCGCCAGTATGACAGATATATTTATCGTGATTTGCGTGTCGCTGGCAAAGACGATCGGATTGCTGTTTCTCGTGACGCTGCCGATGGTCTCCTACACCGTTTACGCCGAACGCAGGGTGAGTGCGATGATCCAGGACCGCGTCGGGCCAAACCGTGTAGGTATCCCGTTGACCCTGTTTGGGTTCAAGCATGATATCCCTTTTTTCGGGCTCGTTCAGCCGATCGCGGACGCGGTGAAACTCCTGTTGAAGGAAGATTTTACCCCGGCGCACGTCAATAAGCTCTATTACTGGTTAGCGCCCGCTTGTGCGATGGCGCCGTCGATCATGGCCGTGGCCGTCATTCCGTTTGGCAGCCAACTCTGGGGTGAACCGATGGTGATCGCCAATGTGGACGTCGGTATTCTCTGGGTTTTTGCAGTCTCTTCCCTCGGCGTTTATGGGATCGTTTTGGCCGGCTGGTCTTCTAACTCGAAATACCCATTCATGGGTGGTATCCGCTCCAGCTCGCAAATGATCTCCTACGAACTATCGCTGGCCCTGTCCGTTGTTCCAATATTCCTGATTTGCCGCACGCTGAATCTTCCGAATATCGTGAGGTATCAGATTGATAACGGGTGGTTCATCTCACCAATCTGGCTGAAGGGCATCAGTTTCCAGCATGGTATCGACTTTCAGGCGCTGGCTGGTTCGGTCTTTTCAGCCGAAGTGTTTTGGCGATTTTTGCTCTGGATACCCCTTTTTTGTTCTTTTGTGGTTTTCACAATTTCGATGTTCGCCGAAACGAATCGCCTGCCTTTTGACCTTCCGGAAGCGGAGACGGAGCTGGTTGGGGGGTATCACACCGAATATTCCTCGATGAAGTTCGCCCTCTTCTTCCTGGGTGAATATGCGGCGATGATCGTAGGCTGCTCCGTCATCGTCACTCTGTTTTTTGGAGGATGGCATGTGCCGCTGTTCTTGCCGAGCACCATGGACAACCCGTATTCAGTCTGGGGCGTGATAGTCGGTTTGCTTCACATCGCGGCGTTCTTCCTCAAGGTGGCCGCCATGCTCTTCCTCTTTATCTGGGTCCGATGGACGCTCCCGCGTTTCCGGTATGATCAGCTAATGCACCTGGGATGGTATTTTTTCTTTGAAATCGCCCTGGCGAACATCCTGGTCGTAGCCGTTATCCTCGCCTTTATGCCCAAATAAGGATTGTCACAACATGGCTTATCCTGTGCCACGTCCAAAACTGAGTATCGCGGAAAAGGTCTATCTTCCGGCCGTGATCGCCGGTCTGCGAATTACGATCAAACATTTTTTCGGGATTCTCTCCGGAAAGAAAAAGGTCACCATGCAGTATCCCGAGGAGAAATGGGATATGGAATTACCGCCGTACTATCGCGGCGCCCCGACCCTGGTGAAGGATGAGCACGGCCGAGAACGCTGCGTTGCCTGCCAGCTTTGTGAATTCATCTGCCCGCCGCGCGCCATTACGATTGTTCCGGGTGAGATCCCCGAAGAGAGCCGTTGGCGAAAGGTGGAAAAATATCCGGAAAAGTTCGAGATCGACATGATCCGCTGCATTTACTGCGGGCTCTGCGAAGAGGTTTGTCCGGAACAGGCGATTTTTTTGCTGAAAGACTATGCAATCACCGGGCTGAGCCGGGAGGAGATGGTCAACGACAAAGAGAAGCTCTATGAGCTCGGCGGCGTAATGACCGGCCTGGTTAATAAGTGGAACGAAAAGAAATAGGCATAGGCGAATGTCTCCCGTACTATTCTGGACCTTTGCAGCGATCATGCTGTTTTTCGGCTTGATGGTTATCGTCAACCGAAGCCCGGTCGCCAGCGCGCTCAGCTTGGTCGTGAGTTTCCTCGGGCTGGCGGCTCTTTACGTTTCACTCGACGCTTTCTTCATCGGAGTGATCCAGATCCTTGTTTACGCCGGCGCGGTGATGGTGCTTTTTTTGTTCATCATCATGCTCCTTAATCTCAGGGCGGAGGCTCGCCGCCAGCTTAATCTCATTTCACTCTTCGGCGGGGCGGTCGTCTTTACCCTTTTCCTGAAGATCCTGTTTGACGTGAGCTACGGATTCGAGGGGGGCAAAGCTGTGTTCCCACCGATTGATCGAATGCCACAAGGCGATGTGTGGCAGATTGGTATGACACTTTTTGAAAACTACAACTTGCCGTTCCAGGTTGTAGGGGCACTGGTCCTGGTTGCATCCGTCGGAGTTGTACTTCTGAGCAAACGCGAACTGAAATAGCGAATGGTCACGCTTAACGATTACCTCCTGGTCAGCGGCCTGCTGTTTGCCATCGGATTCGCGGGCGTGTTGTTGCGCCGAAACATCATCATAATTTTCATGGCGTTGGAACTCATGCTGAACGCCGCCAATTTGTCCCTGGTTGGATTCTCCAGGTTTAACGTGCAGGATGGCCTGCCGGACTTTGACGCTCAGGTCCTGGTCTTTTTCATCATCACGGTAGCTGCGGCCGAAGTTGCGGTCGGCCTGGCCATCATCGTGGCGCTCTACCGGGCGAAACAGACAACGCACGTGGAAGACATTACTAGCTTGAAATTCTGACGAATGAATTCCGCCCCCTGGATCATCCTCTTCTCCCCATTTGTCGCTGCCGTGGTTATTGCGATCGGGACAAATCGGTTTAAGCAGCTAAGCTCGTTTCTGTCGGTTGCCGCAGTAGCAATTTCGTTCGTGTTCGCCCTCACAGTATTTTTCGGGCCGGACGGCGGAGCGAGTTTCAACTGGATCGACCTTCGCGTTTTCCAGATCAGGATTGGGTACAAGATTGACGATTTCAGCAAAATGATGCTGCTGATCGTATCCGGGGTCGGTCTGGTGATCCACATTTACTCCTTGGGATACATGGCAGAAGACTCGGGGCGGTCGCGTTATTTTGCCGGCTTATCGCTTTTTATGTTCTCTATGCTCGGGCTCGTGCTGGCCGACAACTTCATCATGATGTTCATCTTTTGGGAGTTGGTGGGTGTCAGCTCATATATCCTGATTGGCCATTGGTTCGGCCGGAATTCGGCGGCTGATGCAGCGAATAAGGCGTTCATCGTCAACCGGATAGGCGACTTCGGTTTCATGCTCGGCATTCTAATGGTGTGGTCCGCATCCGGCACCGTGGTATTTGATGAACTCGCTTCGCGGTGGGCGGGACTTGGCTTGAGTCCGGCCTACCTGACCGTCGCGGCACTGCTCGTTTTTTGCGGTGCGGTTGGGAAGTCCGCGCAATTTCCTCTGCATGTCTGGCTGCCTGACGCGATGGAAGGGCCGACGCCGGTTTCGGCTCTGATTCATGCCGCGACCATGGTTGCGGCGGGTGTTTACATGGAGGCTCGCGTCTTTTTCCTCTTCGCACCCTCGGCGATAGCCCTCGATGTCGTGCTCTGGATCGGATTGATTACCGCCCTTATGGCGGCGTTGATGGCCACCCAGCAAGACGACATCAAACGCGTGCTGGCTTATTCCACGCTATCTCAGCTCGGCTATATGGTCGCGGCGGTCGGCCTCGCCGTGCCGGGGATTGCGTTATTCCATCTTTATACGCACGCCTTCTTCAAGGCTCTCTTGTTCCTGGGTGCCGGGTCCGTGATTCACTCGTTACACGACGAGCAAAACATTTGGAAAATGGGCGGCTTGAAACGAAAGATGCCCATTACCTTCTGGACGTTCCTGGTGGGTACGCTCGCCCTGTGCGGCTGTCCGCCGTTTTCCGGTTTTTGGAGCAAGGACGCTATCGTTGCTGCGGGTTTCGAACACAATCCTGTCGCAGGTGTTGTCTTGGCAATCGCCGCATTCTTCACAGCCTTCTATATGATGCGCCTCTTCATCGTGGCGTTCCTTGGGACGCCGCGCACGTCGTCTGCTGAGCACACGCACGAGTCGCCTCAGGTCATGACGGCGCCCTTGATTGCGCTCGCGATTCCAGCCGGGATCGCCGGCTTCCCACTGATCGCCGGCATCTTCCTCAAGTTTCCGGAACATGAAAACTCTTCGGCAGCTACGGCCCTCCTGATTTCGCTCCTGGTCCTGGTCGCCGGGTTCGTTGTCGGATTCGCCTTGTACAGAGGAAAGACCAAAGATCCTATCTCGATCCCGTTATTTGCTAATCGTTTCTACATCGATGAGTTCTACGCGAGTCTGGTGAGATGGACTCAGGATTTGCTGGCAAACGTTGCCGCGTTTCTTGATCGTTGGGTCATTGATGGCGCAATTGTCCGCGGTCTTGGTGGAGTCACTTGGGGCTTTGGGTTCGCGCTGCGATTCCTCCAGATCGGCAATCTCCAGGCCTACGCCTTCCTCTTCGGATTCGGGGTTGTGCTCCTGCTTTACTTGATTCTTTTCGCCAAATGAATTTGCTGGTTCACCTCTCCTATCTCGCGCCATTGGTAGCCGGACTCGCAATCCTGGCCGGCGCACCTCCTCGAAGGACGGCGATTGCGGCGTCGGTCGTAGCAGTGGTGTCGTCGTTGATCGTCTTTCTCAGCTACGATCGAACTACGGCAGGTTTCCAGTTTCTTTCTTCAGTTCAGCTGGTTGCGACCTGGGACCTCAAGTTCCTGGTCGGAGTTGATGGCCTGAACGCGACCATGCTTCTCTTGACCGCCCTGGTGACAATCGCTGCGGTCTACGTTTCGCCGCATCTCGAGGAAGCTGGAAATCGATTTTTTGCCTGTGTCATGTTCATCTCTGCCGGGGCGGCTGGCGCATTTGCATCGCTCGATCTGTTCTTCTTTTATGCGTTTCACGAACTCGCTTTGATCCCGACGTTTTTGATGATCGGGATCTGGGGTACCGGCAACCGCCAGGCCGCCGCGTGGAAAATCACCATCTACCTGTCGGTTGGCAGTATCATTCTCCTTCTCGGCCTGATCGGTCTTTACCTGCTGCCCTCGCCCGAAAATCGTACGTTCGATATCACCAAGCTACAGCAAATGGCATCGACGGGTGTTTTCGACGGCCAAAACGCGCAGCCCGTTTATCTTCTATTGCTAACCGGTTTCGGTATTCTGGTGTCGCTTTTCCCCTTCCATTCCTGGGCTCCGCCGGCCTACGCTTCGGCTCCGGTGCCGGTTGCAATGTTGCACGCCGGAGTTCTGAAGAAGTTTGGGTTGTATGGCTTGCTTCGACTGGCGCTCCCTCTCATGCCACAAGCGGTGCACAATTGGAACTGGCTTCTCCTGATCCTGATCGTCGGGAATATCTTGTTCGTCGGGCTGGCGACCATCGCCCAGAAGCAGCTCGATCTCACTCTTGGATACTCAAGCGTGATGCACATGGGCTACATTTTCCTCGGGTTCGCCGCTTACAACGTGATCGGGGTGAACGGCGCTGCTCTCTTGATGCTAGCCCACGGGCTATCGATTGCTGCGCTTTTCGCTGTGGCGGGTGAAGTGCGAAAACAGACCGGAACCCTCGACTACCGAGACCTGGGCGGCCTGGTGAAGAATATGCCGACCCTTACGTTCATGTTTGGTCTCGCGACGTTCGCCTCGATCGGCCTACCGGGATTCGCGAATTTCGCTTCCGAGCTTCTGGTTTTTTTTGGCGCGTTCAAAAACTCTACGCCAGGCGCCGCGTTCGGACCGTTTCAGTGGGTGACAACGATCGCGCTCTGGGGCGTGGTAATTTCTGCTGTCTATATGCTGCGCGCGTATCGCGCGATCTTCTTCGGCGACCGTCCCCCCCGGTGGCAGTCCCTGAAAGACACTCCATTTACTTTTGGTTGGCCCATCGTGCTGCTTCTGGCCGCGCTGGTGATTTTCGGGTTGAACCCGCAAAGTGTCGTGGGAGCCATTGAACCTGGCTTCAGGCTTTTCCTGAAATAAGATTTTATGCCTCCAATTCTAGTCGAACTTCTCGTTCTGGGACTCGGGATGTTCCTTCTGATGCTCGAGGCGTTTGCACGGCACCACGATCGGAAGGTTTTCGCACTAGTCGGAATCGTCGGCCTTGCCGGCGTGTTTTTTATGCTCCAGTCGATACAACCAAGCGACACGCGAGTGATCAGCGCGTACGCCGTCGATGCACCGGCACTTTTCTTTAAGAAATTTGTAGTTGTCACGACCATCATCGTGCTGGTCATGTCAATGGATTACGCGGACACGATTCGCAAGTTTGTCCCCGGCCAGTCCCGCGAATCCGGCATTGGCGAATTCTTCGCACTGCCCGTGCTGACCTGCGCCGGAATGATGTGGATGGCCTCGGCAGTCGACTTCATCCTGATTTTTGTCTCTCTGGAATTGGTAACCATTTCGTTTTATATCCTGGTTGCCTATATGCGGCGGAATGCCGCGTCGCTGGAGGCGGGTGTGAAATATTTGATCCTCGGGGCGCTCTCGACCGGATTCTTTATTTACGGGGTCACCTGGATTTACGGAGTCACAAAGCAAACGAATCTATCCGAAATCGAGCAAGTGCTCCCGACCATCGCCGCCGCAAATCAACCGGGCTTACTTTTCGGTGCACTACTCGTTTTGGTCGGCCTCGGCTTCAAGATAGCGGCTGCCCCGTTCCAATTCTGGGTTCCGGATGTCTACCAAGGGGCTCCAACACCGACGACCGCGTTTCTTTCGGTTGGATCGAAAGCGGTCGGCTTCATCGTGCTACTTCGTGTGGTTGAGGCACTCCAGAGCCTTCGTCCAGTGAGCGATAAGATCCTTTTTGCCCTGGTCCTTTTGGCGGGAGCGACTCTTGTGTACGGAAATCTGGCAGCTCTGCCGCAGACAAATTTTAAGCGCCTCCTGGCGTACTCGAGCATCGGGCATGCTGGTTACCTTCTCATGGCCGTTGCCAGCTTTGGTGCCGGCGATGCCGGGCGAGCGGTTGTCGTTTATCTGGCGGCTTACTTGTTGATGACTTTGCTGTCCTTCCTGATCCTGATCATCGTTGCCCAACACTCGGACGGCGACGACATTGCTCATTTCAATGGCTTGGCCAAACGTTCACCATTTCTCGCCTTCAGTTTGTTGGTCGCCATGATGTCGCTTGCCGGGGTGCCGCTGACCGCCGGGTTCCTCGGCAAATTCTTAGTCTTCAAGGTTGCCTACGAAACCGGCCAGTTTCTTCTCCTCGCGCTCGGGGTAATCACCGTCGGGTGCGGTTTTTATTATTACTTGAAGGTGGTGAGAGCAATGTATTGGCAGCCGATGCCGAGCAACGCAGCGGCAATTCCGGTCAACGGTCTCTCGCTGGTCACGATCGCACTTTTGGTCTTGTTCATTTTCGTGTTCGGAATTTTCCCGGGCCTTGCTTTGGGGTTGGCTTGAAACAAGGCTGCGCCTGGATCCTCCGACGCGTTTCGAAAAAGCGGCCCCAATGCAGGCGGATAGATATGGAGAAGGTTGAACCCAATTCCGAAATTCCGGCGACTGACCCCCGCCCTACAAGCCAATTTCGGAATTTTATTTGAAAGGAAGATCTGATTGAAGAGCGGCGGTGGCTCAGCGGGAGCTTCGCCCTACCGGTGATGTTTCCGTAGCACATCGTTGGTAGGGCGATCCGCCAAGGCGGAGAGCCGTATTCCCGGTGAGGGGGCGGTCTTTCAGCTGGCTCAAATGAATTTTCGCTCTCTACCATGTTCGATCGGGCCGAAAACAAATGCAGGAACCAGCCGTCAACCAAGGGAGTGCGGGCCCGCGCGGAGGCTTCGCGGCGCTGGTACTGACAGCGCTTGGAATCGTCTTTGGAGACATCGGAACCAGCCCGCTTTATACGCTTAAGACCGTAATCGAGCTTGCCGGCGGCAAGCCATCATCAGAGGTTGCACTTGGCCTCTTATCGCTCGTCATCTGGACGCTGCTGATCGTGACATCGATCAAGTACGTCACGTTCGTCATGCGAATCGACAACGATGGTGAGGGCGGCATTCTCGCGCTGATGTCTTTGCTGGGCGTAAAGAAGAGGCATCGGCCCGGGATCATAGCCATCGGGCTATTTGGAGCGGCCCTCATCTATGGCGACGGAGCGATCACGCCGGCGATCTCCGTTCTCTCGGCGCTGGAAGGACTCAAGATCATGACGCCGGCCGTAACGCCCTTCGTTCTTCCGGCTTCCGTCGCCATACTGGTAGCGCTATTCGCCGTCCAATCGCAGGGTACGGCTCGAATCGGTCGAGTGTTCGGCCCAATCATGACCTTCTGGTTCATCTGCATTGGTCTCCTCGGCCTTTGGGGGGTGACGCAAAACCCCGCTGTCCTCTTCGCGCTCGATCCCCGGATCGCGCTCACCTATTTGTTCACCGGCGGCTACACCAGCTTCTTTGTGCTCGGTGGCGTGTTCCTGTGCGTAACCGGGGCCGAAGCGCTCTACGCGGACATGGGGCATGTTGGCGCCGGGCCAATCCGCCTGGCATGGTATGCCCTGGTGCTCCCATCCCTGCTGTTGAACTACGCAGGGCAAACGGCGCTTGTGCTCGCGGGTGCACCGATCCAGGACAACATCTTCTATCGTCTTTGTCCGGCTCCGCTACTCTTTCCCCTGATCGTGCTCGCCACTGTCGCGACCATCATCGCCAGTCAGTCAATCATAACGGGTGCATTCTCGATGACCAGACAGGCGATGCAGCTCGGTTTTTGTCCGCGCTTGCGTATCAGCCAGACCTCTTCCGAAGGCTACGGCCAGATTTACGTCGGGGCCGTGAACTGGCTTTTGATGATCGTCACGGTTGGTTTGACCGTCGGGTTCGGCTCTTCGGACCGGCTCGCTTCAGCCTATGGGATCGCGGTTTCACTTACGATGCTTCTGACGACGACCCTCTTGTTTGTCGCCATGCGCGAGATCTGGCATTGGAACGTGGCGCTCAGTGCGCTCGTCGCCGGCATCTTTTTCTGCGTGGATACCTCCTTCGTCGCAGCGAATCTCCTTAAGATCGCAGACGGGGGTTGGGTTCCGCTCATGCTCGCGGCCGGTGTTTTCATCGTCCTGACGACCTGGCATCGGGGAACGGTAGCGGTATCCGAGGCGCTGCGCTCCTTGACGGTGCCGGCTCGCGAATTCATCGCCCGCGTTACCGCGGCCGGCGTTCCCCGGGTCCCTGGCACTGCGATCTTTCTCACCAAAACATCGAGTGATGCGCCCCCCGCCATGGTCTGGCATGTTAAGCAGAACCGAGCGTTGCACCAGCAGCTACTCGCCCTGACCATGGTCACAGAATCGACGCCCTGGGTAACAGAAGAGCGGCGTCTGTCGGTCGCGCTTATCGCGCCCGACTTTTGGCGAGGAACGGCCTACTACGGCTTCATGGAGACACCGGACATCCCGGCGTTATTGCAGGACACCAAGCGCCACGGGTGTACGCTCGACTTCAATGACGTGATTTACTATGTCGGTCACGAAACAGTGCTCAGCCGAACGGATCGGAAGGGCATTTCTCTGTGGCAGGAACGCCTCTTCGCCTTTTTACAACGCAATTCGGCGCACGTCAGCGATTTCGTTAACCTCCCCAGGGAAGCCGTCGTGGAAATCGGCCGCCAGGTGGAAATTTGATCCAGCGCGGAGCCGGAACAGACGAGCCTCGCACAGAGGCCTTAGCGCTAAACATGGCCGGCGGCTCAGCGGGAGCTTCGCCCTACCGAGTGACGTTTTCTGCGGGTGATGAGTACGAGCCTCCCGGCGAGCCGCATTGGCAGCCTCCAGGCCCTTTAATGTCTGAGGCGCTAACAAGTGATCCTTTCCCTACAAAATCCTCGCGAAAATCAATCGAGGCCATGCAGGTAGCATTGTCGGCAAACTTCGCAACCCATATCGTTTCCCGCGCTCTGCGTTGCGCCCGTTGCGCCTGCTGCGCGAGGCTCCTTTCGGTTTGCGGCTTGGCTCGAACCTCTTTCTCGTTGAAAAAGTCTGCATCTACATCCAGGTTTGCCCTCCCTTTTTATGTTGGATTCAATTCGTAAACGTCAGCGTTCGTTGCTGCTCATCATCACTGTGATCACGATTGTTGCCTTCGCCTGGTGGTACAACCCAGGTCGCGCCGGCCGCGCGGCCGCCGGCGAGCTGGGCAAAATTAACGGGCGAACTGTGACAGTCCAAGACGTGCAGAAGCTGGAGCGAAACATCCAGTTGGCCGGCGAACTCGGGATGGCCGAACTACCGAATCAACTTGTAACCGCCGGGCGTAGTCGAGATGAACAAACGGTCAGTTTCGCCTGGAATGTTTTGCTGCTTCGTGACGAGGCGAACCGGCGTCAAATCGAGCCGACTACGGAGCAGATCAAAGAAGCTGAAAAAGGACTCGCGGCCTTTCAGACCAATGGCCAGTTCGACCCCTCGAAGTATCGAAATTTTGTTGACCGGGGGCTGCAACCGGTCGGGCTGAGCGCGGCAGATCTTGACGAGGTTGTCGCCGATTATTTGCGCCTTCAGGGAATCAAGGAGGTTCTGAAGGCAGGAAACCAGTATCCCGAGGCGATGTTTCGCGAACAATACGAGCGGGCCAATGCCCGAATGCATCTGGCGGTAGTCCGGCTTCACCGCGCCGATTTTGAGAAAGGCATCCAGATCACCGATGACCAGATCAAGAAGTATTACGATCAACAGAAAGATCATCTGCAATCTCAGGAAAGACGGAAGATTCAGATCGTGTCTTTTCCGTTGAAAGATGACCAGAAGGGCCTCGCGGAAGACAAAAAGAACGAAGCGCTGAAGCCACTCGCTGAACAGGCAGAAGCCTTCATGCAGCCGGTTCTCGAGCATCCCGACCAGTTCGAGAAGACGGCGGAGCAGAGAGGTTTGAAGGTCCAGGAAACCGGACTATTCACCCTTTCTAACCCCGATCCTCTGATTCAGGGAGAACCAGCGGTTCTTCGCCAGGTATTTAACCTCACAAAGGAGAACCCGGTTAGCGATATTATCCAGGGCCCAAACGGATTCTACGTGGTCAAATTAAAGGAAGTTGAACCGAGCCGACCACTTTCTCTCGATGAAGCAAAAGATAAGATTGCCACCACGCTAAAGAATGAACGAGTTCAAGCGGCGATGGAGGCAAAATCGAAGGAGCTTCTGGCGAAGATCGATACTGAGAATGGTTTGGACTTCGTCCAAGCCGCCGAGAAGGCGGGATATAAACCGGAACTGCCGGAACCGTTCTCTTTCGTGGATCCCGGCCAGAACAACGCGATCTTGCAAGCGATGGTGACAAATGAAGTTGATCTCGATCCGGGTGAAACATCGAAATTGCTACAGGACCAGGATGGCGGTCTGATTATTCACATGATTGGCAAAGACCCGATCGATGAGAAAAGGTACGAGGAAGACAAAAAAGTGGAATACGCCGCCGCGAATGATCAGTTTCAGGGCATTATGGTTCGGGAATGGCTGAAGGTCGAAGAGCAGAAGGCGGGAAGACCGCCTATCTCGTGAGTTCCGGGTTCCGAGTTTGGCGTTCCGAGTTTGGCGTTCGGCGTTCGGGGGCGCAGGACTTCGGCGAGCTCGGTCGAGCCGTTCATGCGAGCCGAAACAGGAAACGCTGATTTCTTGAGTTCTTCGCCCGCCCTGCGAGCTTGATGCCATGGACGACATTCCAGCATCTGTCGATGAATTGTTCGATGACGCTAACGGTGATCTCGCGGTGGGCGATTTGCCGGCAGCGATCGAAAAGTATCGGCGCTCCGTGGAATTGGCACCTGACTTCTTCGACGGCTGGCATGCTCTTGCGATGGCGCTAATGAAGAACGGCAACTACTCTGAAGCCATCGAGGCGGGTAAGAAAGCCGTCGACTTGCGCCCGAACGATCAACTGGCCTGGTCGAGCCTTTCGCTCTTCTACGTTCGTAATAACCAAATTAAAGAGGCCGAAGCCGCCGGGGCAAAAGCGAGAATCTTGTCGTGGGGCGGCAAGATTGCCTGAAAGGAACGGCATTCCCTTCCTGTGAAATACTTCATCACCACCGCAATTGATTACACGAACGCACCGCCGCATATCGGACATGCTTATGAGAAGGTTTTCGCGGACACAATCGGGCGTTACCACCGACTGGTAGACGGCGCCGCCTTTTTCCTCACCGGCGTGGATCAGCACGGTCAAAAGGTGCAGCAAGCCGCCCAAAAAGAAGGCGTTGCTCCGATGCGATTCGCGCAGCGCATAACCGACAAATTTCTCGAGTTGTGGGACAAATTGGGAATCCAGAGAGATGGCTGGGCTGCCACTACTGATCCAAGACACAAACGAGCCGTTCAAAAGGTGTTGCAGGCCTTATACGAAAAAGGGGAACTCTACAAAGCCAAATACTCCGGCTATTACAGTGTCGGCCAGGAACAGTTCTTGACCGACAAGGACCGGAACGAAAAGGGAGAGTTCGGCTCGGAATGGGGCGAGATAGTTTTCATCGAAGAGGAGAACTGGTATTTTCGACTGGCGAAGCACAAAGACTGGCTGAAGGAGTTCATCGAACGACGGCAAGACTTTGTTATCCCGGCGTTTCGGCGCCCGGAGCTTTTGAATGCGATCGACCGGCTCGGTGGGGACCTTTGCGTTTCCCGGCCCAAAGAGCGACTCTCCTGGGGCATAGAGTTTCCATTCGATCCCGACTACGTTACGTATGTGTGGTTCGATGCTTTGCTGAACTACATCACCTTTGCCGGTTACCTCGCCGACGCAGACGCTGGTCTTCCGAATTTCAAGGAGCTGTGGCCATGTCGCGGCCACATTATCGGCAAGGACATTCTGATTCCTGCGCATGGCATCTATTGGCCCATCATGCTTCACGCCATTGGATTCCCCGATGACGAAATGCCGCGGCTTGTCGTCCATGGGTGGTGGAACTTCAGCGGTGCAAAGATGAGCAAAAGTGTAGGTAACGTTGTTGATCCTGCGTTGCTCGTAGAGCGTCTTGGCCCAGATCCGATTCGGTACTATTTGATGCGCGACATGGTCATCGGGCAGGATGCCGATTTCAGCGACGATCGCCTTATTACACGCTACAACGCCGAATTGGCGAACGATCTGGGCAATCTCTTGAACCGAACGATTAACATGAGCCAGCGCTACCGGTCTGGCGTTTTGCGTTCAACGCAGATTTCCGACCCAGCTCTCGCGTCAAGCCCAGAAAATGTGGGCATCACGATTAGCCGATACAAACAGGCTTTCGAGGACTACCAGGTCCATCTCGCGCTCGAGGCAGTCCGGGAACTTGTTGCGAAAGCGAACGCGCTCGTTGAGCTGAAGGCGCCCTGGAAATTGGCTAAGGATCCTGCCTCCGCGGACCTGTTGGACGAAGTGCTTTACACGCTTATCGAAACGTGCCGTATCCTGGCGCTCCTGGTTAGCCCGATCATTCCGGCTTCGAGCACCAGGATGCTTGCTCAGTTGAACGCCGAGAAGATTAACCGCCTCGAGTGGGGAGAGCTCAAGACCGGGCATCAAATCGGGCTGCCGTCGCCAGTTTTTCCCAGGATTGAACTAGCTGCTGAGGAATGAGCGAGACGGTCCCAACGCTCTTCCTCAACCCCCCATCGTATCAGGGATTTGATGGGGGAGCCGGGGCCCGATATCAAGCACGGCGGGAGATCCGCTCCTTCTGGTACCCGACCTGGCTCGCCCAACCGGCGGCATTGATACCGAACAGCCGCCTGATTGACGCGCCTGTTCATGACTTGACGAAAAAAACCGTATTGGAGGAGGCACGGAACTACCCAAATATCGTGCTCCATACTTCGAGCCCGACGCTGCGCGGGGACGCAGAACTAGCCGAAAAGATTAAAGCACAGCGACCAGATACCTTGATCGGTTTTGTCGGCGCACATGCCGCGGTCTTACCCGGCGAAACGTTGCATGCTTCGGAAGCGATCGACTGGGTCGGCCGGCGTGAGTTCGATTACACCTGTCTTGAGGTGGCCCAGGCAAAGCCGCTAGAGCAAGTTGCAGGTCTCTCTTTTCGGAAAAACGGCCAGGTCATACACAACCCGGAACGCGAACTCATCGCAAACTTCGATGAACTACCGTCCGTCATGGAGGTGTACAAACGCGACCTGAAAATTGAGAACTATTTTGTCGGGTATCTTAAGCACCCCTATGTGTCGCATTACACCGGACGTGGCTGCCCGGCTCAGTGCACGTTCTGTCTGTGGCCTCAAACGATTGGCGGGCATCGATATCGAGCCCGATCACCAGAAAGCGTTTTTCGGGAAATGCAGCGTGCCAAGGCTCTGTTTCCCCAAGTGAATGAATTTTTCTTCGACGACGACACTTTCACCGCCTACCAGCCTCGAGCCCGCGAGATCGCTGTTCGTCTCGGCTCCCTCGGGATTACCTGGAGCTGCAACGCGCGTGCAAATGTCAGCTATGAGACCCTCCGAGTCATGAAGGAGAACGGCTTGCGGCTGCTTCTTGTCGGTTACGAGACCGGAAGCCAATCCATTTTGGACAACATCAAAAAAGGTATCCGCCTGGAGGAGGCTGAAGCTTTCACCAGGCATTGCCGGGAACTGGGAATCACGATCCATGGAACATTTATTCTCGGCCTGCCTGGAGAAACGCTCCAGACAATCGAAGAGACGATTGAATTCGCCAAACGCCTCGATCTCTTCTCGATTCAGGTCAGCCTGGCTGCCCCCTACCCCGGGACTGAGTTGTACAAA
>JBAUZZ010000661.1:0-10018 GCA_049585495.1 Chthoniobacterales bacterium
ACAATCCCCAGCGCCTGCACTCGGCGCTCGGCTACCTTTCCCCACTGGAGTTCGAAAAACTCTTGAATGACGAACTAAACCTACAAAACTAAACAACTACCTGCCCGTATTTTCGAGGACAGATCAGGTAGTGCTTTTCGCTCGTGTCATCCGCATCCTCATTTTAGTGCCTCCGCGCCCGCCTTGGCGCACTGGCCATCCTGCTGCGAAGTCCCGCCGGAAACGCCGATGGCACCGACGATCTTGCCTTCGATGAGAATTGGAATGCCACCCTCGGACGGCACAGCGCCATGAATGCCTAGAACCCGAAGACCGTCTCCGCCAGCCGCCAGCGTCTCCTGGAACGCCTTGGTCGGACGCTTGAACGACGCCGCCGAGCGCGCCTTTTCAATAGCAAAGTTCGCGCTGCCGATTTGGGTGTTATCTATTTTTTCGAAATAAACCAGGTTTCCGCCAGTATCCACAACGGCGACCGCCATGGTCCAATTGTTCTTCGCCGCCTCGGCAAGAGCCGGGGCGGCAACTTTCTTAGCATTGTCCAGGCTGATTGACAGCCCGTAGGGATTGGGCATCTGTGCCAGGCCGCTCACGGCACACAACGTGAGCATAAAGGCAGCCAGGGACTTCGCGATGAATTGGGGGGACATATTAGCTTCTCCTCTGCTTTTTTCGGTTTATTCCAGATCTCGAAATTCGGTTTGTAGGACGGGTGGCCCACCCGCCGGAACTTCGGGATCTGAGCGGCAATCACCCCTAAAACGAAAACGAGATTCCACCGTTGATCGTGTACTCCTGTCCGTCGGAACGTCCGACCAGTGCGTCAAAACCAACCTGGCCGGATATCCGGTCTGTGAACTTCGCCGCTACGCCTACGCCGAGGCGGCCGTAATCCTGCGAGCTGTCTTCCACACGGGTGTCTATCTCGAGAGCAGGCTCGCTGGTGAACTGCGTTTTTATCGTCTTGCCGTCGCCGAGTATCTCGTGCTCGAATTCGCCTTTGACATAAGGCTGGAGCGTAATTCCGGAGACCTTGATGTCATAACTCGCGCGGATTCCGATGGTGGCGAACAGGTCTTCCACGGTTCGCCGGTGTACCTCCTGGGTGAGGACCGGATCCCCAGTTTCAGAATACCCCTCGACATTCACGCTGGTGAAAGTCAGGCTGCCGACCGGACCGGCCGAAAATTTTCCCAATTGCCAGAAATAACCTCCCTGAAGTCCCAGAACAACGGTCTGACCGTTCGGTTCGCCTTTGATCGTTTCGCCGAGAATTCCTGGGCGCCGCTGGTCGTAATTATCGTACCCATACGCCGCGATTCCGCCGGCGTACCAGTTAGGGCCATGGAAATCCAGGAAGCCGCCGACCTGATACGCGTCCACGTCAACGTTTCCCTGACCGTCGTTGAGGTCGGCCTTGTTGTAGCCGTAGGCAAAGAGTAGGCCTGCGGAGATTAACGGATTGAAGGTGTAACTGGCGCCAACCGCCACGTTGCCGAGGTAATAGTCGAACCCGACCGAGTTTAAACGATCATCACGACTGCCTTGCCGGTAGTCACCCAGAACGAAGATCGACCATCGGTTCTCCGGGCCAGTGGCAATGGCATTCTTGGGGGGTGGCACCGGTGCCTTGGCGCTGGATATTTCGGCTTTGCCCTCCGTTGGTGCGGGCGGTGGCGCTAGCTCCGGAACGGGCAGCGGACCCAGGAGAGTATACATGAGATCGGCGAAGGCGCGGGCACCGTAGGTCATCAACTGGGTCTGGCTTGCCAGGGTTGTCGGCGCCACGATCATGTTGGCAATGTCTTCGGCTACGAGCAAGTGCCCGGCCGTCGTCGGATGCACGCTGTCCCAGAACAAGTAGGTGTCCTGCACGGCGGTTGGGGCGAAAAGCAAAGCTGGGTTGGCGTTCGCAGCATCCGTCACGTTGGTGAATCCGTATTTCGCCGGATTCGCCAGGATTTGATTAAACGCCAGGTTGGCGTTGAGCAGGAAAATGTTGACGCCGGTTTGAGAATGGACTCTGGCCAGATTCTGCTCCAGCAACTGGTCATGACTATCGCTGAGTTGCGTCGCCGCTGCTGCCGTGATCGCTCGCTGCACGGGATTGGCAATGCTGTTGACGAGCGGGAGTTTTCCGAGATCCGGCAAATTTACAAACACAAGTTGTCTAGCGCCGAGATTGATGAGGCGTTGAGCTGCGGTTGTGAGGTTGGTAGTGTCTTGAATTACAGTCGCTGTTGCTTGCTGCTGCGTCGGAGGCGTTGGCGAGCCGAGGAGATCGAAGTAATCGTTCGCCCCCGCCCAGACGGCGACGACATCACGGCTGCCAAAGTGTTCGCCCTGGGCTTGGAAGAGATCGATTTCCTGCGCAAGCCCGGGGAGCAGAGGGCCAAGCGTCGCGGTGTTATTTCCAATGCCCGAGAGCGCCCCGCCGACCCCGAAGTTTGTGCCCGCTCCGTACCTGGGGCTGACGGTGCTGTTCAGGTCCAGCAGATGGGGTAAGTATTCAGCGAAAGTCGGCCCGTTACTGAAGCGGAAGCCGACATAAAGCGGTGCCGGAGGGAAGGGCACACCGGTAATTCGCGGTATGTTTCCATTGTCGACTAAACTATCACCGAATGCCCAAAGCGTTCCGCCTGCGGCGCGGTGCGATACCAGAGCAATGCTGAGAACGGCGAACACCAGGACGGGAAGCGGGGGGAGGAGTTTGTTTGACGCCATACTTCTTTGGGGTTGGAGTTCAGGGCACGAGCAGGAGCTTTATTTGCTAGAAATACGATAATGGGGTGGTGGTTTGTAAATAAGAATCAGCGCCGGGGCGCTATGCGACAAGGGAAACCAAAGCACACACACAAGGCCACAAAGATTTTTGAACAGAAGATCACAGCGCGGTGGAGCCGCAACCAAACGTGATGGGCGAAGCTTGCTGAGCCTAAAACCGCAAATGTTGCTAGCCCCTTGAGGCTCATTTGTCCCGCTTTCCGCGGGACGAATTCGCCCTACCGCCTCTCAGCGGCAAAAATCTTCGCGAAAACGCTACATTCTTATGAATAGGACTTCAAAGATTGGATTTTACGCTGGCGTGAGACTGGTCTTGTCTTGCGCGTCGGGCTTGGAGTCACGGCAAATCTGCTGCCATTTGGTGAAATTCAGATGGTCGCTCAATACAAGAACGGCAGCAGGCGCCAGGTCTTGCGCCGGTACTCGGAATATTCCGCTCCGAACTCTGATTCCAAAAACTGCTCCTCGTCCTTGATTCGCCAGATGATGACGGGAAGGAGCACTAGAATCAGTAGGAGTCCGATTCCGCTCCGATATATTAGTACCGACCCAACCAATGCCAGCAGCGCTCCGGTGTAACTGGGATGGCGGATGAACCTGTAGATGCCGTCCTTTTTCAACTTGTGATTTGGTTGGATCGCTACCAGCAAGCTGAACCGACTCCCGAGCACGAACATCGATACGAGCCGAAGGGTACTCCCAAGCAGAAACACTGCCAAGCCCAGGCAACGCACCAGATCCCCGTCCAGCGTCCAAAAATCGTGCCTGTCCGCATACGGCGGCAGGTAGGCGAGCGCCAGCGCGAGACAAAAAAGCGGAGCAAATATCCAACGGCCACTCACAAACTCCCGACGGCCTCCGCTTAAGGCCGAAATACCAGAGAACGAGGCAACAACCGCGAGGATACCGGAGCCTATCACCAACCCCAGCCGTGCGGGATGGCTGAAGAAGTCCGACACATCACCCCATGCCCAGACCGCCAAAGCGAGGTAAACCGCCATTGCGCAGGCTGAGAGCAAGGCCAGGCGAACGTCAAAGTGTCGCACACCGGCAAGTTATCACGCAGCCAGACAGGAAGTAAGGAATAGCGCGGTGCTCGGAGAGCCGCCCCGGGTCGTTCTCCGAGACGACCCTACCAAATGCGAAAACCACAAGCCGGGTATGGTCAGCTCTCCCGCCTGGGGCGAGGCAAGCCGGGCGGACCGGCACGCTCAGCCGGACGAAGGCGGGCCAGCTGGGAAAGCCATCATCGCAGGGCGATCGCGCAGCATGGTTGCAAACTGCCTCCCGCCATGCTTCCTGAGAAGGGGTGAATCTGTGGCGTGATCCGAAAGGCCCAGCAGAATGGTTGCTGATTCTTGCCTCTTGCCATGCTCAGGTGTTGCCCGCGGTATCAAAGCTAGAAATTGGGGAGCTGCAATGACTTGGGAGTCGCTTCGATTCTTTGTTGATCGTGAGCCGCATTCCGCGGCGGTGAACATGGCAATCGACGAAGCTCTGCTTTTCGTTGAGGCAAACCGTGAGCCGATCCTGCGCTGCTATCGTTGGCGAGCACCGAGCGTTTCCTTTGGCTACTTCACTCGCTGGGAATCAGTCGTTGGTCGCTATCGCCAATGGGACTCGGTCCGGCGCTGGACCGGAGGCGGGATTGTTGAACACGCCGGCGACTTCACTTATTCATTGATATTATCAGCTGGAAACCCTTTGCCGACTAATCGAGAGCTTTACCGCGTAGTCCATACCGCGATTGCCGAGGCCCTCCGCGCTCGAGGCTATGACGTGGCTTTGACACAAACCGAAGACACGGTGGCATCAGATGCGTGCTTCCAGAGGGCTGTCGAATTCGATGTTAGACTGGCACAACTTAAAGTTGCCGGCGCAGCGATCCGCCGGCACCGGCGAGGCGTTTTACTGCAGGGTAGCATCCAAGGAATGAAAATATCCCCGAGGTTTGAAGCTGATTTTGCGGTCCGGTTGAGTGATCGAGTCGTGCCGCTGGTCTTGAAGCCTTCGGTTACAGAGGCCGCGGAACGTCTTGCCCATGAAAAATACGGATCACTCGACTGGAATCAAAGGTTTTGACCTGCCTAGAGAACGGCTGGTCGAAGCCCTTGGGATGGAATGTATCGGTTGTTTGTTAGCGGTGAAACCAAATGGCAAAGGCGAAAGATTCTTAAGTAGAAGGAAGCAAAGAGGTTTTAAACAGAAGGAAGCAAAGGAAGCAAAGCCGGAAGTTCTTCTTTCGAACAAACGTGTGGTGGCCGACCGCGACCACAGCCGTCCAGATGGTCCAAGGTAATCATAGCCAGCTGAATCTTTGCTACCTTTGCCTACTTTTGTTTTAAAAACCTCTTTGTTTACTTCTGTTTGCCTTTGTTAGCATGTGTTCTTGTATTTGAACCGTAAGCCACGGAATCGGAATGAACGACGCCTTCTTCTCGAATCGACTCTTTGAGGGCATACCCGAGGACGTGCTGCGCTCCGTAACGATCCAGGAAGTGGAATACGCCCCCAGGGCAGTCATCTTCCGTGAAGATTCGCCTGGAATGGCGGTGATGATGGTGGGGAAGGGACGCGTGCAAATTTCAAAGGTCGGCCGAAAAGGGAAGCAGGAAGTGCTTTCCATTTTGGAAGCGAACGATTTTTTTGGCGAGCTGGCGGTCATTGATCACGGGCCGCGCTCGGCCACTGCGACTGCCCTTGACCGCAGCTTAATTGGAGAGATCGACCGCCCAGCGCTGGACCGGTTGATGGAGAGCGCGCCGCGCGTGTTGCCCCTGAATTTCACGCGCGTCGTTGTGGAACGTTTGCGTTACACCAATTCTCTGTTTATCGACGAACTGCTCCAGGCCGAGCGATTGACTCTGCTCGGAACGATGGTGAGTTCGATCGTTCATGATTTGAAAAACCCGATGTCGGCGATTGTCTCTTCGGTCGATTACCTGGAGCGCCGCTCTTCGGATGACTACACTCGAACTCTCGCCAGCATCATCCGATCATCGGCGGATCGTATGATGCTCCTCACGGAAGAGCTTCTGGACTTCGCCCGCGGTACGGCAAAACTTCGTTATCGGTCGACGACTGCTGATCGTTTGCTCAAAGCTCTGGACGAGGAGATCCTGGTCCAAGTGCGCAACACGCCAGTGAAATTGGTCGTAGAACAGCACTCGACCAGTGAGCTTTGGCTAGACGAAGGGCGCATGACGCGGTGCGTGGCTAACATCGTCAAGAACGCGCTCGAGGCGGTGAAAGACCGCGGAAAAATCCGACTAGCCTTCGAGGAACAGGGCGACCAGCTTCTGATCACCGTCGCAGATAACGGATCTGGAGTTCCGGAAGAACTCCGTACCCGCGTGTTTGAACCTTTTGTGACCTACGAAAAAAAAGGGGGCACCGGGCTCGGTCTCTCCATCGCCAAGTCCTGCGTGGAGGCGCACGGGGGCAAAATCTGGCTTGGCAGC
This sequence comes from Chthoniobacterales bacterium, assembly GCA_049585495.1. GTDB lineage: Bacteria > Verrucomicrobiota > Verrucomicrobiia > Chthoniobacterales > JAFAMB01 > JBAUZZ01. The sequence continues at coordinate 6,243 of JBAUZZ010000661.1, forward strand.
GAGCTGGAGAAGGGGACGACTTTTTATATTTTGTTGCCGAAGAAGAAAACAACCTAACCCGCGTCGCTCACAAATCTCTGTGGATTTGTAGTTCTATAGTTCTGAATCGTGCATTTCGGCGAGGATTTTTGCCGCCAAAAGCTGGTAGGGCGAATTCGTCCCGCGAAGTGGGACAAATGAGCCTCAAGGGGCTAACAACATTTGCGGTTTAGGCTCAGCTTCGCCCTACCGTCATTCCTTAATTACGCCGACCCCGGATCACCTCATTTCACACGAATCATGTTTGGTTGCGGCTCCGCCGCGCTAGGGGCGATCCAGGCTAGGCGCTCTATCCGCCATCATTACCGGTTTCGTCAGGTGGCTCGGGGTGTTCGCATCCGACGTCAATCTGCAGCACAGCTACTGAATTCGGGGCAAAACTATAGTCGAAGCTATCGCCCAGACCGTCCGCCCTCTTGGTCACCGGCACGACTCTTTCGGGATCGCCCAAGGTATTCGTGTCCTGCGGACTGCCCGAGGTCAAAACTACTGACGCCTCGTAGAGGCCTCGATTGCGCCCTATCTGCCAAACTTGGTCGGATGTCCTAGGTTTCGACAGGGATTCATGCTCCGTGCCGACTTAGACGGTTTCTCTGCGCGGGTCAGAAGGGCATTTAGCGACGGTGATTACGGACTACAGAAACTGGTCGAGGAGTTCTGTACTTTGATAGATTATCCCAAGCATTTTGCAGACAAACTACCGGCCGGCGTGCAGACAGTCGTGTTTCCCTGGGCGGGAGATTGCGCCAATCTATTTCTGACGTGCGATGACTATGATTCAGAGCGAGGCTACCTTCCGAATCGACTTGGTTTGGAATGGCATACGCTCGCTGATCAGGTCCGGGAAGGCATAGCCTGGCGCAAGTTAATGGGGCAGACTAATTGGATTGTTGCAATCGCCGGCGGCAACCCAACGGTAGAAGGGCATGGCTCTATTCTGACGGCGAACGTGGCCGCCCGGCCGATTGTTTCACGTCGGAGCGGGCTGGAGTTGGCGTCGTTCCCTCGATGCAGAGCAGTCGGACGGATTGACGCGAGACGATACGGTGGTTCAAGTTGAGGATTTTAGTGGTCTTTCGGTTCCTCCCGGACCACTGGTCCGTCGCAAGAGCTCTTCAGCGCCCTTCCCAAGGCGCTTGAGAAGTTCGATCAGCACGGCCCGTTCCTCGGTGCTCAGAGATTTCCCGATGTCTTCCATGACCGACGCGTGCTCCCGAAATGCTTTCTCGATAAGCTTCTTACCTGCTGCAGTGAGGCGGATTACACGGTTTCTCCGATCGGTCGGATGCGCGTGACGCCGGACTAGGCCTCGTCTGGCCAGGCGATCGAGGGCGATACTCATTGAGCCGGCAGTCAAACCAATCCGGTGCGCGATTTCCGTAACCGACTGCGGACCTTTGTGCAAAAGGGCCTCGAGTGTCGCGAAATCGGAGAAGCAGAAACCGAGCCCCACAATGCTTTGTTCGGCGTGGTGAGCGAGCGCGCGATGCGCCTTCATGAGGATAAGCCAGACATGGACTCCGCTGGTATCGGGCGGGATCGGAAGCGAGGGAGACAGCGGGCGAGGGTGGACGCGAGTCATATGTGAAAATACTTTGACATACAAATATTTGAAGTCAAAGTATGTTATGCTCAAACGTTTATTGCAAACAACCAATGACCCTGTCTTCACCATCATCCGGCTCGTCCTCGGACTGGTCTTCTTCGCGCACGGCGCCCAGAAAATGTTGGGCTGGTTCGGCGGCTACGGTTTCTCAGGCACATTGAGCGCCTTTTCGACATCCGGAATGCCTACCCCGCTCGCGCTTTTTGTCATTCTCACCGAGTTTTTCGGCTCGGTTGCACTGATTAGCGGAGCCTTTGCCCGAGTGGCGAGCGGCGCCATCGCATTGTTGATGGTGGGCGCCATTGCCATGGTGCACGCTCACTTTGGCTTTTACATGAACTGGTTTGGTCAGCAGAAAGGCGAGGGATTTGAGTACCATCTGCTGGCGATCAGCTTGGCTGTAGCCGTCTTGGTCCGGGGTGCCGGGTCCTTCTCCATTGACGGCTTGCTCAGCAAGAGTATGGCGCGGGGATAAGAAGGAAACGTCTATGAGTCAGAACGACACCCTTCACCTCTCGCAGGAGTTTCGTAGGCCGGATGGGTAGCGATGCCAAACCGGCTACGGTCGCCGAGCTGTTCAGCGAGAATATGGAGTGGGAAATAGCGGGCGATACCGGTGTTCTGTGCCCTGGATCGGGCAAAAGTCCGGCAGGGCCGCCGTCATCGATTTCATTAATGACTCGCGCGCCATGATTGAGCGGGTTAGTTTTGAGGTCCATGACATTCTGGCCAGCGACGATCGGGCAGTGATACTTGGTTCTCTCGCGTCCAAGCTCAGGCGAACCGGCAAGGTGTGGAGACGGACTTTGTGATCGTGCTCTCGGTCGCCAGGCGGTACGGCTTCTCTCGGAGTCCAAGACCACTTCACGCAAGCGGAAATGATCGAAGCCTGCTCCGGATCAGTAGGGGCGGGCCAACTGGTTATATCGCAATAAGACCCTGAGTATTGGTGTGCGAACAACTGTCGACGATTCTTGTACTAAACGTCGGTATTATCGGGACGACCGCGCCGCGCTGATCATCTCGGCGCTTTTGGCGGGTGCGGCTGCAATAATCGCAATTAGAGGCAGCAGAATCGCTCAATTGAGTGATAAAAAAACGCTCTTAGGAGGGAATGGGCTGACAGCATTAGAGCTTCTCCTTCATCGGGTTTGCCGGGATGATATGTCGCGCCCACGCGGACGTGACAGCAACATCCGGCGGTTCTTTTTGTTAGTTAGTCGTGGAAAAATGTTCTAAAATCTTCGCGGTTAATGACCGTCCTGACGTCGAGACTAACCCCAGCGTGAAATAGAACAGTTAGATCTTACGATTGTTCGGGAGTTTAGATCAGGTTATCCCATTATTAACCGATACGTTAATTAGCTAGTTTTAGAATGAAAATCGCAGTTTTGTTCGGGACACGAAAAGTTTTCTTTCTCGAAGGTATTTTCCTGATCGCGAGTAGTAACGAAGCCCAGGATTTTCGCGAGTGGCTGGACGCGACCAAAGACAGTCCACGTCAGTTTCATCCTTAGCACGGGGGGGACTGAGGTTAGGATTCGGGCAGCAACTAAATACATTCGCGGGTTGACCGGAAGCATTTGGGGCCTGCCAAATTGGCAGAGAATTATGCGTTTGCTGACAGGTGTCAACTGTTTTCTTTCGATCGCGAAAAAAATACGTCATAGTTCTCAGAAATGCGCATCGCTACTGCTTGCCACAGAGTCGTTTTGCAGAAGGAGGCAGCTGACGCGCATCGTTACCGGCATAGATAACAGCACGACGAGCTGGGCGCCTGAGCCAGGCGCCCTACAGCAATCCCGCCTCCACCCGAAAGCCACAAGTCTCGCAGAAGCGGGAGCCCAGTCCCGCTTAACCCTTTCGGCTCCGCAACCGGAGGAATTGAAAAAACTCCCGGCCTTCGCGCAGGCGGCGTTTCATCACGTCGCCATCCTGCAGCATCGTCCAGAGCATTCGCCGGATTGGTCTCCAGCGAAGGTAGTAACGCTTATAGAACCTCTCAACCGCATCGAAAATCTCTCGCTGAGACAGATCCTGGTATTCCAGGGCTGCCAGTTGCTCACCTTCTTCGCCCACTAATTCAGTCCCAGACTTTAACCAACCGTTGGCGATGGCCTGTTTGTACAAC